>NZ_CP154631.1:3033116-3349674 GCF_039555755.1 Pseudomonas sediminis | reverse complement strand
GCCTGGAAGAGCGCCTGCAGAGCCGTCTGTTCTACCGCAGCACCAGGCGGGTAGCCCTGACCGAGGCCGGCCAGTTGTTTCTGCAACACTGCCAGCGCCTGCAGGATGCCCGCGAAGAAGCGTTGCGTGCAGTCGGCGATCTTGGCGCCGAACCCAAAGGGCTGCTACGCATGACCTGCGCCGTGGCGTATGGCGAGCGCTTCATCGTGCCACTGGTCAATGACTTCATGGCGCGACACCCACAGTTACGCGTCGAGATAGAACTGTCCAACCGCCCTCTCGACCTGCTTCACGATGGCCTGGACCTGGCCATCCGCCTGGGGCGCCTGCAGGACTCACGACTCATGGCCGCACGCCTGGCCCCCCGCGAGATGTACCTGTGCGCGGCACCCGAATACCTGCAACGCTACGGCCGCCCTCATTCGCTGTCAGAGCTGGCGCGCCACAATTGCCTGATCGGCAGCAGCGATACCTGGAGCTTCGCCGAAAATGGCCGGGAAACCCAAGTGCGAGTGCAGGGCAACTGGCGCTGCAACAGCGGCCAGGCCGTGCTCGACGCTGCGCTACGCGGTTTTGGCCTGTGCCAGCTCCCCGATTACTACGTTCTCGAACATCTGCGTAACGGGCGGCTGATCTCTCTACTGGAGCAGCATCGCCCACCCAATACCGCAGTTTGGGCGCTCTACCCACAGCAACGTCACCTTTCGCCCAAGGTACGCCAGTTGATCGACGCCCTGCAGCAGGGACTCAGCCAACGCACCGAATACCTTACTCCCGCCTGAAATTCTGCAACAACCTTGTCACCCAGCTGAACGGTCATGGAATGTCACAAGTCAGGGCGAAACTTGGGTGAGACGACCGCGTCACAACCTATGCACCCCGCTCAAACGGGGACTCACGAACTCAGCTACATGAGGACATGGTTATGCAGGTTCTGGTCAACAGTGGAAAGCACGTCACCTCCTCGATGGACTTCAAGGACGACATTCGCGGTCGCGTCCGGGACAAGCTCCAGCGCTACGAGGACCACCTCACCCGGATCGAAATTCATCTCTCCGACGAGAACGCGCTCAAAAGTGGTCCGCAGGACAAGCGCTGCAAAGTCGAGGCACGGATGAAAGGACGCGACCCGCTGACGGTTTCCCATGATGCCAGCGAACTGCAGCAGGCTATCGACGGTGCCATGAACAAGCTGACCAACGCGCTGGACCGCAATCTGGGCAAGGATGCCAAGCGCTGGACGCACTGATGCTGCGGATCGCTTAGCGACTCTCGCGCCAGATACGTTGTAGATAATGCAGATCTTCCGGGCGGGTGACCTTGAGGTTGTCCGCCCGGCCTTCGATGAGCCGGGGCGACTGCCCCGCCCACTCCATGGCCGAAGCTTCATCGGTCACAGCCACACCTTCTTTCAGCGCTTGCGCCAGAGCCTCGCGCAGCGCGCCCAGACGAAACATCTGCGGCGTGTAAGCCTGCCAGATCACGCTACGATCCACGGTCTCCACCACCCTGCCATCGCTTCCGGCACGCTTGAGCGTGTCGCGCGCCGGCACTGCCAGCAGGCCGCCAACCGGATCACCGGCCAGACTGTCCAACAGTCGCTCAAGGTCTTCCGTGGCCAGATTGGGTCGTGCGGCGTCGTGCACCAGCACCCAATCCTCGCTGTTCGCGCCCTCTGCGACTAGCGCTTCCAGCCCTGCCAATACCGAGTCGGCGCGCTCTTGCCCGCCAGGAGCCCGGCGGATACGCGCATCGTTTGCCACAGGCAATTGTGGCCAGAACGGGTCATCCACGGCCACGCACACAACCGCTCCCAGCAGATGGGGATGGTCGAGAAAACAGTGCAGAGTGTGTTCAAGAATGCAGCGTCCGGCGATCTGCAGGTACTGCTTGGGACGGTCGGCTGCCATCCGCGCGCCGACACCGGCAGCTGGAATCACCAGCCAGAATTTCGTGGTCATTCAGTCAGCAGATAGAGGGTTTCACCCTCTTTGAGCATGCCTAACTCCTGACGCGCCCGCTCTTCCACGGTTTCCATGCCGCGCTTGAGCTCCATCACCTCGGCCTCGAGGATACGATTGCGCTCCAGCAAACGCTCGTTCTCGCCCTGCTGTTCGGCGATCTGCTGTTGCAGACGGCTGGCAGCAGCCAGGCTGCCGTCGCCGACCCACAATCGATATTGCAGACCGCCCAGCAACAGGACCAGCACAATAAACAGCCAATACGGACTACGCATGGAGCGGCTCGCAGATTGAGTCATCGGCATGGTAGGGGCTGCGTTCATGCTTGAAAAGAAGCCGTCTGATGAGTGACATGGGGTTTCGGTACCTGCATCCGTGCATTGGTTCCCAGAGATCGACGAAGCGTCCACGAAAAAGGGCGACTTGCGTCGCCCTTTCATACCACGCAGTGCTTAGCCGCGGAACTCGGCGCGGCCTTTGTACGGGGCCTTGCCAGCCAGTTGCTCTTCGATGCGCAGCAGCTGGTTGTACTTGGAAACACGGTCGGAACGGCACAGCGAACCAGTTTTGATCTGACCGGCGGCAGTACCTACGGCCAGGTCGGCGATGGTGCTGTCTTCAGTTTCGCCGCTGCGGTGCGAGATCACGGCGGTGAAGCCAGCGGCCTTGGCCATCTGAATGGCTTCCAGGGTCTCGGTCAGCGAGCCGATCTGGTTGAACTTGATCAGGATCGAGTTGCCGATTTTCTCGTCGATGCCGCGCTTGAGAATCTTGGTATTGGTGACGAACAGGTCGTCGCCTACCAGCTGTACCTTGGCGCCGATCTTGTCGGTCAGGACTTTCCAGCTGGCCCAGTCGGACTCGTCCATACCGTCTTCGATGGAGATGATCGGGTAACGCTCGGTCAGGCCAGCCAGGTAGTCGGCAAAGCCTTCACCGCTGAATACCTTGCCTTCGCCAGCCAGGTCGTATTGACCGTCCTTGTAGAATTCGCTCGATGCGCAGTCCAGCGCCAGGGTCACGTCGTCACCTAGCTTGTAGCCGGCGTTGGCAACGGCTTCGGCGATGGCGGCCAGGGCATCTTCGTTGGAAGCCAGGTTCGGCGCGAAACCACCTTCGTCACCGACGGCAGTGTTCAGGCCACGGGCCTTGAGCACGGCCTTGAGGTGATGGAAGATCTCGGCGCCCATGCGCAGGGCGTCGGCGAAATTCTTGGCGCCAACCGGCTGCACCATGAATTCCTGGATGTCGACGTTGTTATCGGCATGCTCGCCGCCGTTGATGATGTTCATCATCGGTACCGGCATGGAGTAGACACCCGGAGTGCCATTCAGATCAGCGATGTGCGCGTACAGCGGCACGCCCTTGGCCTGAGCAGCGGCCTTGGCGGCAGCCAGGGACACGGCGAGGATGGCGTTGGCGCCCAGAGTCGCCTTGTTCTCGGTACCGTCAAGCTCGATCATCGCGCGATCCAGAGCTTTCTGATCGACGGCGTCTTTGCCCAGCAGCAGGTCACGGATCGGGCCGTTAATGTTGGCGACGGCCTTCAGCACGCCCTTGCCCAGGTAACGGTTCTTGTCGCCGTCACGCAGCTCCAGCGCTTCGCGCGAGCCAGTGGAGGCGCCGGATGGAGCGCATGCGCTGCCGACGATGCCGCCTTCCAGAATTACATCCGCTTCCACGGTGGGGTTACCACGGGAGTCGAGAACCTCACGACCCTTGATGTCGACGATCTTTGCCATTCTTGATAACGCTCCAAAGGTTGACGATAAGACGGCAGCAGCAGGCTGCACTGGGCCGCCGCTGCCCGAGGGCAGATCGACGGCTCACTCTGACTCACGGGTCAGGGGGATTTTTCTCGGGCGGCACTTTACCGGATTACAGCCGGCTCAGGCAGTCTCGATCGGAGGAAAACTCTTGATCAGGTCATCCAGCTGCTTGAGCTGAGTGAGGAACGGCTCCAGCTTGTTCAGGCGCAGGGCGCATGGACCGTCGCACTTGGCGTTTTCCGGATCCGGATGCGCTTCGAGGAACAGGCCTGCCAGGCCCTGGCTCATGCCGGCCTTGGCCAGGTCGGTAACCTGAGCGCGACGACCACCAGCAGAGTCGGCGCGACCACCCGGCATCTGCAGGGCGTGGGTCACGTCGAAGAACACCGGGTACTCAAACTGCTTCATGATGCCGAAGCCGAGCATGTCCACCACCAGGTTGTTGTAACCGAAGGAGGAACCGCGCTCGCAGAGAATCAACTGATCGTTACCGGCCTCTTCGCACTTGGCCAGGATGTGCTTCATTTCCTGCGGAGCGAGGAACTGCGCCTTCTTGATGTTGATCACCGCGCCGGTCTTGGCCATGGCCACTACCAGATCGGTCTGCCGCGACAGGAAAGCCGGCAACTGGATGATGTCGCACACTTCGGCCACGGCAGCCGCTTGGTGCGGCTCATGCACATCGGTGATCACCGGCACGCCGAAAGTCTTCTTCACTTCCTCGAAGATCTTCATGCCCTCTTCCAGGCCAGGGCCACGGAAGGAGGTGATGGAAGAACGGTTGGCCTTGTCGAAGCTGGCCTTGAACACGTAGGGAATGCCGAGCTTCTCGGTCACCCGTACGTACTCCTCGCAGGCCTGCATGGCCAGGTCGCGCGACTCGAGCACGTTGATACCACCGAACAGCACGAAAGGCTTGTCGTTGGCGATCTCGATGTCGCGAACCTTGATGATCTTCTGTGCCATGCCTTAAGCCTTCTTCGCTTTCTGCGCCAGGGCAGCATTGACAAAACCGCTGAATAGCGGATGGCCGTCACGCGGCGTGGAGGTGAACTCCGGGTGGAACTGGCAGGCGACGAACCACGGATGATCCGGCGCCTCGACCACTTCGACCAGCGCACCGTCGCCAGAACGGCCAGTGACCTTCAGGCCCGCCTCGGTCAGCTTCGGCAGCAGGTTGTTGTTCACCTCGTAACGGTGACGATGACGCTCGACGATCACGTCCTTGCCATAGCAGTCGTGCACCTTGGAGCCGCTCAGCAGTTGGCAATCCTGCGCCCCCAGGCGCATGGTGCCGCCCAGGTCGGAGCTTTCACTGCGTTGTTCGGTGGCGCCTGTCGCGTCCTGCCATTCGGTAATCAGGCCCACCACCGGATGAGCACTGGCCATGTCGAATTCGGAAGAGTTGGCGTCAGTCCAACCCACGACGTTACGGGCGTACTCGATGACCGCTACCTGCATGCCGAGGCAGATGCCCAGGTAGGGAATCTTGTTCTCGCGAGCGTACTGCACGGTCTTGATCTTGCCTTCCACGCCACGCAGACCGAAGCCGCCCGGCACCAGGATGGCGTCGACGCCTTCGAGCAGCGCGGTACCCTGGTTCTCGATGTCTTCGGAGTCGATATAACGCAGGTTGACCTTGGTACGGTTCTGGATGCCGGCGTGGCTCATCGCTTCGATCAGCGACTTGTACGCGTCGAGCAGCTCCATGTACTTGCCAACCATGGCGATGGTGACTTCTTTTTCCGGATTGAGCTTGGCATCGACCACGCGATCCCACTCGGACAGATCGGCGCCGCCGCATTCCAGGCCGAAGCGCTCGACGACGAAGTCATCCAGACCCTGAGCATGCAGCACGCCCGGAATCTTGTAGATGGTGTCGACGTCTTCCAGGCTGATCACCGCACGCTCTTCGACGTTGGTGAACAGGGCGATCTTGCGGCGCGAGGAGACATCGATCGGGTGGTCGGAGCGGCACACCAGCACGTCAGGCTGCAGGCCGATGGAGCGCAGCTCCTTGACCGAGTGCTGAGTCGGCTTGGTCTTGGTCTCACCAGCGGTGGCGATGTATGGCACCAGAGTCAGGTGCATCAGCATCGCGCGCTTGGCGCCCACTTCCACACGCAGTTGGCGGATGGCCTCGAGGAACGGTTGCGACTCGATGTCACCTACGGTGCCGCCGATTTCCACCAGGGCCACGTCAGCATCGCCGGCGCCCTTGATGATGCGACGCTTGATCTCGTCGGTGATGTGCGGGATAACCTGAATGGTCGCACCCAGATAATCACCACGGCGCTCCTTGCGCAGTACGTCTTCGTACACGCGACCGGTGGTGAAGTTGTTGCTCTTGGTCATAGTGGTGCGGATGAACCGCTCGTAGTGACCCAGGTCGAGGTCAGTCTCGGCGCCGTCGTGGGTGACGAACACCTCACCGTGCTGGAACGGGCTCATGGTGCCCGGATCGACGTTGATGTAAGGGTCCAGCTTGAGCATGGTGACCTTCAGGCCCCGCGCCTCCAGGATGGCCGCCAGTGAAGCCGAGGCGATGCCTTTCCCCAATGAAGAAACAACACCACCCGTGACGAAGATGTAGCGCGTCATGAAAAACCCTAGAAGTCTGCGTTTAAGCGGTCAATGCCGCCGGGGAAAGCAAAGGATCGCCATCAGTACGAACAATGGCATGCCCGCCAAGCTCCCTGAGGGAGTCGGCAAAAGCTGTATTAAGACGGGAGCGTAGTCTACCGGAAAGGCCTTACCAGCTCAAACCTTGCGCGCCGATAGGCGGCGACCACTGCAGATGCGCTCCGCTCGCCTGAATTACTGACGACTGCGCCAGGTTCGCCACCGCCATCAACTCATCGCCATCGAACAACAGCGGCAGGCGCGGACGCACGAATGCCGGTACGCGCAGCTCATTGAGCAGACGCTTGAGATCACGCCTGCCGCGCCCCGGCAGCTGCAGTGACTCACCACCCTGACGGTAACGCAAATGCCAGCGACCTGGCGGCAACTCACCCTGTAGATGCACACAGCCGTTACCGGGCAGCTCGACAGGCTCGGGAAACGAGCTGAAGGAGAGATCGAGTGGCTCGAGCGGCTGCAGCCACTCACCGCTAAGCCACCAGAGCCGACCATCGGCACGGTGCAGCTCACCATCGGCCTGCCTCCAGATCGGCGCTGCATCCGTGGAGGCATCACGCAGGTCACACCAGCCAGCCCAGTGGTCGCTATCGGGCATACGCGTATAAGGCGCCAACCAGTGGCGCAGCAAATTGCGCTGGCGCGCCTCGCTCAATGCAGTGACAGCCGGCAGATACAGCGACGACAACGACAGCCAGGTAAACGCTGAGCCGCCATGGGCAGCGGCAAGGTCAATCTCGGCCAATTCATCCAGCAACTGCTGCGCCTCAGACAGATGGCCTGCGCTGCGCACCAGACTGCTCGACGCTTGCGGCCAGCGCTCCGCCAGTAGCGGCATCACTTGTCGCCGCAGGAAGTTGCGACTGAAACGCTCATCGGCATTGCTCGGGTCTTCGATCCAGGCAATGCCATGACTCTGCGCATAGGCCTGTAATTCCGCCCGAGAACAATCGAGCAGCGGTCGAATCAGGTGGCCCTGCCCCAACGCTCGACTGGCCGGCATCGCCGCAAGCCCGCGCACGCCGGCGCCGCGCAGCAGACGAAACAGCAGGGTTTCGGCCTGATCATCACGATGCTGAGCACTGAGCAACACCTCGCTTGGACCAAGCCGCGCAGTGAAAGCCTGATAACGCGCGTTACGCGCTGCCTGCTCGAGACTGGCGCCTGGCGCTACCTGCACCCTGACGACGTCCAAAGCAATACCCAGCCGTGCGCAAACCTGCGCGCAATGCTCTGGCCAGGTGTCAGCCGCCGACTGCAAACCATGATGGACATGAATGGCGGAAAGCGGCGGCAGCCTCTCACGCCGAGCCAGATCGGCGAGCAAATGCAGCAGCACGGTGGAGTCGAGACCACCGGAGAAGGCGATACACCAGGCAGGAGCCGTACACCACGGCTGCAGGGCCTGGCGCAGGCGAATAGAGAGATCGGTCATTGGCCAAGCTTAAACAACAACGGGCCCGAAGGCCCGTTGAGATAGATGCAGAACGAACTCAGGCGATACCGTAGCTCATCAGACGATCGTAACGACGCTTGAGCAGCGCGTCAGTGTCGTGCTTCTGCAGGCTGGCCAGTTGCTTGATCAGTTCCTGACGGATCGACTCGGAAGCTGCGGCCGGATCACGGTGCGCACCACCAAGCGGTTCGGCGATCACCTGATCGACGATACCCAGATCCTTCAAACGCTCGGCAGTGATGCCCATGGCTTCGGCAGCATCCGGCGCCTTCTCGGCGGTACGCCAGAGAATCGAGGCGCAGCCTTCCGGCGAGATCACCGAGTAGGTGGAGTACTGCAGCATGTTGAGCTGGTCGCAAACACCGATGGCCAGCGCACCACCGGAACCACCTTCACCGATGACGGTGGCGATGATCGGTGTTTTCAGACGCGCCATCACGCGCAGGTTCCAGGCGATGGCCTCGCTCTGGCCACGCTCCTCGGCATCGATACCTGGGTAGGCACCCGGGGTGTCGATGAAGGTGAGGATCGGCATCTTGAAACGTTCGGCCATTTCCATCAGGCGGCAGGCCTTGCGGTAGCCCTCGGGGCGCGGCATGCCGAAGTTGCGGCGCACCTTCTCGCGCACCTCACGGCCTTTCTGGTGGCCGATGATCATCACCGGCTGGTCGCCCAGGCGGGCAATGCCACCGACAATGGCAGCGTCGTCGGAGAAGTGACGATCACCGTGCAATTCATCGAACTCGGTGAAGATGTGCTGGATGTAATCCAGGGTGTAAGGGCGACGCGGGTGGCGCGCGAGCTGCGCGATCTGCCAGCTGGTCAGATTGCCGAAGATGCTTTCGGTCAGGGTGCTGCTCTTGTCCTGCAGGCGGGCAATTTCATCGCCGATATTCAGCGAGTTGTCGTTACCAACCAGGCGTAGCTCTTCGATCTTGGCTTGCAGGTCGGCGATCGGCTGTTCGAAATCGAGGAAATTCGGGTTCATAGTCATCCGTCTTGCGTCGACGGCCAAGTGGCCGGGGAGCTGTATCCATTAGGCGCCCTACCTTAAGGGATAGGGCGCAGCGGGTCGACACCCTCGGGTGCCTTTGCTGTCACGAAGAGGAATTTTCCTCTCGTATATCAGCGGTAGTGCAAAAAGACGTTGTCGCGCCCGAACTGGTCACGCAATGCCTGAATCAAAGTGTCAGCCGGGTCGATTCGCCAGGCATCGCCGAATTGAAGCAAGGCCCGCGCCTCCTCGCCACTGTAGTCGACGGTCACCGGGCAAGCGCCTTTGTGCTTGCTGCACAGTTCGGCCAGCCAGCGCAGGCGGTCGCCCTTCAATGCCTCACTGGCCACCTTCACCCGCAGGCTATCGGCCAGGCCGGTGCGCGCTTCTTCCAGGCTCATCACGCGCTTGGCGCGCAGGCGCAGACCACCGGAGAAGTCGTCGTTACTGACTTCACCTTCGACCACCACCAGCGCATCGTTCTGCAGCAACGCCTGGTTGCTGGCGAAGGCGTCGGCGAACAACGAAGCCTCGATCCTCCCTGATCTGTCATCCAGGGTGATAAAGCCCATCTTGTCGCCCTTCTTGTTCTTCATCACCCGCAGGTTGACGATCATCCCGGCGATGGTCTGGGTATCGCGCGCCGGCTTTAGTTCGACGATGCGCTGGCGGGCGAAACGGCGAATCTCGCCTTCGTATTCGTCGATGGGGTGGCCGGAGAGATAGATGCCCAGGGTATCCTTCTCGCCTTTCAGACGCTCCTTGATCGGCAGTTCGCGGGCCTTGCGGTGGTTGGCGTAGACGTCCGCCTCAGGCTCGGCGAACAGGCCACCGAACAGGTCCATGTGGCCGCTCTCGGCGCTGCGCGCAGTCTGCTCGGCGGACTGCACGGCCTCCTCCATGGACGCCAGCAGCACGGCGCGGTTCTTGTCCACGCTGGCCTGATAGGCCTTGAGCTCGTCCTGATAGTACGGACCGAGACGATCCAGCGCGCCGCTGCGGATCAACGCTTCCAGAGTGCGCTTGTTAATGCGCTTGAGGTCGACGCGGTTGCAGAAGTCGAACAGATCCTTGAACGGCCCACCTTCGGCCCGGCATTCGACGATGGCCTCGACCGGCCCCTCGCCCACGCCCTTGACCGCCCCCAAGCCGTAGACGATGCGACCGTCGTCGTTGACGGTGAACTTGAATTCGGAGACGTTCACGTCCGGCGGATCGATGCGCAACTTCATGTTGCGGCACTCTTCCACCAGGATCACCACCTTGTCGGTGTTGTGCATGTCCGCCGAGAGCACCGCGGCCATGAACGGCGCCGGGTAATGCGCTTTCAGCCAGGCAGTCTGGTAGGACACCAGGCCGTAAGCTGCAGAGTGCGACTTGTTGAAGCCGTAACCGGCGAACTTTTCCACCAGATCGAAGATGTTACCCGCCAGGTTGGCGTCGATGCCGTTGCTGGCACAACCCTCGATGAAGCCACCGCGCTGCTTGGCCATCTCCTCGGGCTTCTTCTTGCCCATGGCGCGACGCAGCATGTCCGCACCACCGAGGGTGTAGCCAGCCATCACCTGAGCGATCTGCATCACCTGTTCCTGGTACAGGATGATGCCGTAGGTGGGCTTGAGCACCGGTTCCAGGCCAGCGTACTGGTAATCGGGGTGCGGGTAGGACAGCTCGGCTCGACCGTGCTTACGGTTGATGAAGTCGTCCACCATGCCCGATTGCAGCGGGCCAGGGCGGAACAGCGCCACCAGTGCGATCATGTCTTCCAGGCAGTCGGGCTTGAGCTTCTTGATCAGCTCCTTCATGCCGCGCGATTCAAGCTGGAAGACCGCAGTGGTCTCCGCCTTCTGCAGCATGTCGTAGGTTTTCTTGTCATCCAGCGGGATGAAGTCGATGTTGACCAGATCCTCATCCGGCGCTCCGTCGCGCTTCTGGATACGGTGGATAGTCTCCATCGCCCATTTGATGATGGTCAGCGTACGCAAGCCGAGGAAGTCGAACTTGACCAGGCCGGCCTGCTCGACGTCGTCCTTGTCGAACTGGGTCACCAGGCCGCCACCCTCCTCGTCACAGGCGATCGGCGAAAAGTCGGTGAGTTTGGTCGGTGCGATCACCACACCACCAGCGTGCTTGCCGGTACCGCGCACCACGCCTTCGAGCTTGAGCGACATATCCCAGATTTCCTGGGCTTCCTCGTCGTTCTTGAGGAAGTCGCGCAGCGGCTCCTCCATCTCGTAGGCTTTCTCCAGGGTCATGCCCACTTCGAAGGGGATCATCTTCGACAGACGGTCAGCCAGGCCATAGGATTTGCCCTGCGCCCGCGCCACATCGCGCACCACCGCCTTGGCCGCCATCGAGCCGAAGGTGATGATCTGGCTCACCGCATTACGCCCGTACTTCTCGGCCACGTAGTCGATCACCCGGTCGCGACCGTCCATGCAGAAGTCGACGTCGAAGTCGGGCATGGAAATCCGTTCCGGGTTGAGGAAACGTTCGAACAGCAGGTCATAGGCCAAAGGGTCAAGGTCGGTGATCTTCAGCACGTAGGCCACCAGCGAACCGGCACCCGAGCCACGGCCCGGGCCGACCGGCACGCCGTTGTTCTTGGCCCACTGGATGAAGTCCATAACGATCAGGAAGTAACCGGGGAAACCCATCTGGATGATGATGTCGAGTTCGAAGTTGAGGCGATCGATATAGACCTGCCTCTTCGCCTCGTAATCCGGCGTGTCCTTGGGCAGCAGCACTTCGAGACGCTCTTCCAGGCCCTCGAAGGAGGCGTGGCGCAGGTAATCGTCAATGCCCATGCCATTTGGTGTGGGGAAGTCCGGCAGGAAATACTTGCCAAGCTGTACGTCGATGTTGCAGCGCTTGGCGATCTCGACGGTGTTCTCCAGTGCTTCTGGCAGATCGGAGAACAGCTCCCACATTTCTTCGGTGCTTTTCAGGTACTGCTGATCGGAGTAATTGCGCGGCCTACGCGGGTCATCCAGTGTACGACCCTCGCCGATGCAGACGCGTGTTTCGTGCGCCTCGAAGTCGTCCTGCTTGATGAACCGCACGTCGTTGGTGGCCACCAGTGGCGCCTCGACACGATCAGCCAGCGCCACGGCGGCATGCAGATACTCCTCATCACCGACACGACTGGTGCGCTGCACTTCGAGATAGAAACGATCAGGGAACACTGCCATCCATTCACGCAAGCGCATTTCGGCCAGCGCTTCATCACCGGCCAGCAGCGCCTGGCCGACTTCGCCTTCACGCGCGCCGGACAGCGCGATGAGGCCCTCGGCGGCGTCCTTTACCCAGTCACGCTGGATGATCACCAGGCCGTTGCTCTGCCCTTCAGCCCAACCGCGGGAAATCAGCTCGGTGAGGTTGCGGTAGCCCTTGGCATTCATCGCCAGCAGGGTCAGCCGCGTCAGCGGGCCGTCTTCCTCGGCGCTGGCCATCCAGATATCCGCACCGCAGATCGGCTTGACCCCAGCGCCCATGGCCGTCTTGTAGAACTTCACCAGTGAGCACATGTTGCTCATGTCGGTGACCGCCACCGCCGGCATTCCGGCCCCGGCAACGGCCTTGATCAGCGGTTTGACCCGCACCAGACCATCGACCAGGGAGTATTCGGTGTGCAGACGCAGGTGGACGAAAGCTTGGGTCATGGGCGGCCTTGCAGGTGAAAACGACAAAGCGCGGATTGTAGCCTAAGAGGGTCTGGCTTAGGGCCAGAGGTTCAACAGGCGTGGCATTTCCCGGATTGCATCCGGGCCATGCAGTTACACGCCCTCGAGCAAGGCACGTACCGGGGCGAAAGAACGCCGATGAATCGGCGTAGGCCCCAGGCGTTGCAGGGCTTCCAGGTGAACGGGGGTGGGATAGCCTTTGTGACCGGCAATACCGTAGCCGGGATAGAGGCGATCCATCTCGACCATCTCGCGGTCGCGGCTGACTTTGGCCAGGATCGAAGCGGCGGCGATAGCCGGAACCCGGCTGTCGCCCTTGACCACCGGCGCACTCGGCACCGCCAGCTTAGGGCAACGGTTGCCGTCGATCAGCGCCAGCCTGGGCGCCACGCTCAAGCCCTCGACGGCACGCTGCATCGCCAGCATGGTGGCATGCAGGATATTCAGGCGGTCGATTTCCTCGACCTCGGCGCGAGCGATACACCAGGCCAGAGCCTTCTCACGAATTTCGTCGAACAGTGCTTCACGACGCGCCTCTGTGAGCTTCTTCGAATCGTTCAGACCGATGATCGGGCGCGCAGGATCGAGAATGACTGCCGCGGTCACCACCGCGCCGCAGAGCGGGCCGCGACCGACTTCATCAACGCCGGCGACCAGCTCTTCGACCAGGGTAAAGTCCAAACCGAGTTGCATCAGTCGCGCCCGGCCAGCTTGAGCACCGCGTCAGCCGCCGATAACGAGGCATCACGGCGCAGCGCGCGATGGATCAGATCAAAGCCCTCGGTCTGCACCTGACCACCGTCAATCAGCGGCGCCACGGCCTGAGCCAGGGCCTCGGGCGTCGCCGCATCCTGAATCAGCTCGGGGACCAGCAGGCGCTCGGCCAGCAGATTGGGTAGCGAGATATAGGGGCTCTTCACCAGGCGCTTGAGGATACGATAGGTCAGCGGCGCCACACGATAAGCCACCACCATCGGCCGCTTGTACAGCAGCGCTTCCAGGGTCGCGGTACCCGAAGCGATCAACACCGCATCGCAGGCAGCCAACGCTTCGTGGGATCGACCGTTGAGCAGCGTCAGCGGCAAATCACGCCCTGCCAGCATCTGCTCCAACTGCTCACGGCGCTCGGGGGTGGCGCAAGGCAGGAGGAAACGAACACCCGGGCGAAGCGCACGCAGGCGGATCGCCGCCTCGAGAAACAGCTCACCCAGACGCGCGACCTCGCCACCACGGCTACCCGGCATGAGCGCGACCACGGGCTCGTCCTGCGGCAGATCCAACGCCTCGCGCGCGGCGGCACGATCAGCTTGCTGGGGAATGGCATCGGCCAGCGGATGACCGACAAAGCGCACCGGTACCTGATGTTCGTCGTAGAACTGCGCCTCGAACGGGAACAACGTCAACATCAGGTCGCAGGCTTCACGGATCTTCAGCACCCGCTTCTGCCGCCAGGCCCAGACCGAGGGGCTGACGTAATGCACGGTCTTGATTCCGGCCCGACGCAGCTTGAGCTCCAGACCCAGATTGAAATCGGGGGCATCGATACCGATGAACACATCCGGCTGCGCAGCGATCAGGTCACGTGCCAACTGGCGGCGACGGCCAAGCAGTTCGAACAAACGACCGAGCACCTCGACCAGGCCCATCACGGCCAGGCGCTCCATCGGGAAGTAGGATTTCAGGCCCTCGGCGTCCATGCGCGCACCGCCAACGCCGATGAACTCGGCATCTGGATAACGCTGCTTGATGGCCTGCATCAGGCCGGAGCCGAGAATGTCACCGGACGCCTCACCGGCGACCAGTGCGACGCGAATAGGTCTGTTCATAGGAATCAGCGCGTGATGCCGCGCGTGGAGGCCTGGATCGAATCGCGGAAGATCGCCACTTCAGGGAATTGAGCAGCAGACTCGGCCAATTCGGCCAGTGCTTGCTCCACGGTCAGTCCCTGGCGATAAACCTGCTTGTAGCCCTTGCGCAATGCGGCAATGGCTTCGGCTGAGAAACCACGACGACGCATGCCCTCAAAGTTCATGCTGCGCGCCTCGGCCGGGTTACCGAATACGGTAACGAAAGCAGGCACATCCTTGCCAATCGCGGTGCCCATGCCCGAGAAGCTGTGCGCGCCAATGCGGCAGAACTGATGCACCAGGGTATAGCCGGACAGAATCGCCCAGTCGTCGACCCAGACATGACCAGCCAGTGCCGTGTTGTTGACCAGAATGCAATGGTTACCGATCACGCTGTCATGGCCGATATGGGCATAAGCCATGATCAGGTTGTGGTCGCCAATGGTGGTTTCACTGCGATCCTGTACGGTGCCGCGGTGAATGGTGACGCCTTCGCGAATGGTGTTGTGATCGCCGATCACCAGGCGAGTGAGCTCACCTTTGTACTTCAGGTCCGGCGTATCTTCACCGACCGAAGAAAACTGGTAGATGCGGTTGTGCTTGCCAATCACGGTCGGTCCCTTGAGCACTACGTGCGGACCGATGACTGTACCCTCGCCAATTTCCACATCGGCACCAACAATGCTCCAAGGGCCAACGACAACGTCGTCAGCCAATCTGGCACTGGGGTCGATGATCGCGCGTGGGTCAATCAAACTCATAGCTTGCGTTCCGCACAGATGATTTCAGCGGAGCAGACTTCCTTGCCATCGACAGTGGCGCGGCACTCGAATTTCCAGATGCTGCGACGATCGCTCAGGTACTTGGCTTCCAGCGTCAGCTGGTCACCCGGCAACACCGGCGAACGGAAACGCAGCTTGTCGGAGCCAACGAAGTAATACAGGGTGCCATCGGCCGGCTTCACGCCCATCATCTTGAAACCGAGGATACCGGCAGCCTGCGCCATCGCCTCAATGATCAGAACGCCCGGCATGATCGGGTGCTCGGGGAAGTGACCGTTGAAGAACGGCTCATTGATGCTGACATTCTTATAGGCGCGAATCTGTTTGCCTTCGACGTCCAGGTCCACCACACGGTCCACCAGCAGGAACGGATAGCGGTGCGGCAAATATTCACGAATTTCGTTGATGTCCATCATGTTCGGTTAAGCCTGTAAGAAAAGAAAAGAGCACGGCCGCGCCGTGCTCAGGCATCAGATGAGGCGTTTGCCGTCTGGGTCACGGCGGCCAGCTGTTTTTCCAGCTCACGCAGTCGCTTGGCCATCTCGTCCAACTGACGAATACGGGCTGCACTCTTCTTCCACTCGCCCGCCGGCTGCATGGCGGTACCGGAAGAATAGGCGCCCGGCTCGGAGATCGAACGGGTCACCATGGTCATGCCGGTGACGAACACGTTGTCGCACACTTCGATATGACCAACCATCCCCACACCACCAGCGATCATGCAATTCTTGCCGATCTTGGTGCTGCCGGAAATACCGCAGCAACCCGCCATTGCAGTGTTGTCACCAATCTGCACGTTGTGCGCGATCATGATCTGGTTATCCAGCTTCACACCATTGCCGATCAGGGTGTCGGACAGCGCACCGCGATCCACCGTGGTGTTGGCGCCGATCTCGACGTCATCGCCGATGGATACCCCACCGATCTGCGCTATCTTCTGCCAGACGCCCTTCTCATTGGCGAAACCGAAGCCTTCACCACCGATCACGGCACCGGACTGGATCACCACCCGCTTACCGATCTGCACGTCGTGATACAGCGTCACGCGCGGCGCCAGCCAGCCGCCATCACCCACCACACTGCGCGCGCCGACTACACAATGGGCACCGATGCTGACATCAGCGCCGATACGTGCACCGCTTTCGATAACCGCAAAAGCGCCAATACTCGCACTCGGATCGATCTGAGCGTCTTCGGCAATCTGTGCCGTGGCATGAATACCCGGCGCAGCCTTGGGCTTGCGATCGAACACATGCGACAGCTGGGCATAAGCCAGGTACGGGTTGGCAACGATCAGGGCATCGCCAGCGTAGCCTTCAGCATCGGCTGCGGTCAGAAGCACGGCACCGGCCTGAGTCTGCGCCAGAAACTTGCGGTACTGGGCATTGGCCAGGAAGCTCAACTGTTCGGGCCTGGCCTCCTGTAAGGTGGCCAGGCCCGTGATGACCTTCGCTTCGGCGCCACGCAAGGTGGCGCCAAGACGCTCAGCCAATTGGCCGAGAGTAACTGTCACTGTCATGCTTAACGCATCTGGTTCATGCGCTCGATGACCTGGCGAGTGATGTCGTACTGAGGCTTGACCTCGATCACCGCACCACGCTCGAGCACCAGGTCGAAGTTGCCGTTCTTGATCACGTCTTCGACGGCCTTATCCAGGTTCGGCTTCAGCTTGCCCAGCATCTCGCGGTCGGCGATGGCCTTGGCTTCGTTCAGTTCCTTGGATTGGAACTGGAAGTCACGGGCCTTCTGCTTGAATTCGAGCTCGAGACGCTCGCGCTCAGCCTGCTGCATCTTGTCGCCATCTTTGACCATACGATCCTGGATGCGCTTGGCGTCGCTTTCCAGAGTCTTGAGCTTGTTCAGTTGCGGACCAAACTTCTTCTCGGCATCGACGGCGTAGCGCTTGGCTGCATCCGACTCGAGCAGCGCCATCTGATAGTTCAGCACGGCCACCTTCATCTCGGCGAACGCCGGAGTGGCGATCAGGGCGGCGGTGAACAGAACCAGTTGAGTCAACTTACGCACAATGCACTCCTGCAACAAAACTGTTGGCTTTCTGTGAAACGAACTTAGAAGGTTTGACCCAGGGAGAACTGGAATACCTGAGTATCGGCATCATCCGGCTTCTTGATCGGCATGGCCAGACTGAAACTCAGCGGGCCCAACGCGGTGATCCAGGTCAGGCCAACACCCACGGAGCTGGCCATGCTGCTGAAGTCGATATTGCAGCTGTCGCTGAGCTTCTTCTGGCTCGACGAGCAGTTGGTGTCGAATACGTTACCCACATCCCAGAACAACGCGGTACGCAACGAACGCTGGTCCTTGACGAACGGCAGGGGGAACAGCATCTCGACGCCACCCTGCACCAATACGTTACCACCGAACGGCAGCGGGTCCTGATCCGGATCAGCCAGAGTACCAGGCTTGGTACCGCTGCTCGGGGTACTGCGAGGGCCCAAGCTGCTGTCCTTGAAACCACGTACCGAGTTGAAACCACCGGCGTAGTAGTGCTCGTAGAACGGCAGTTCAGCCGTGGAACCGTAGCTGTCGCCATAACCCAACTGGGTATGGAAGCGCAGGGTGTAGTTATCGCTGATCGGGGTGAACACCTGACCACGGTAGTCGAGCTTGTAGAACGACAGATCGCTACCTGGAATGGTGGTTTCCAGCACCAGGCTCTGCGAATGACCACGGTTAGCGAGAACACCACGGTTCAGGGTCGACTCGGACCAACCGATCGAACCTTTGAAGTTGAGGTAGTTATCACCCTCAGCTTCGATGAAATCAAAGATCTCATCGACGGTATAGCGACCAGTATCGATGCTGTCCTGCTGTACGGTCAGACCATAGGTCAGACGCGCGGTTTCGCTGATCGGGTAACCGATGTTGATACCTGCACCCAGGCTGTCAACCGAATAGCTGGATACATCGACATCGAGTTCATCGTAGTCGGTGGTGCGGTAGAAGGCGTTGTAACCCAGGCTCACGCCGTCGACGGTCCAGTAGGGATCAACGAAGCCAAAGCTGTATCGGGTCTGGTATTCACTGCGAGTCAGACCGATGCTGACGCGGTTACCGGTACCCAGGAAGTTGTTCTGGCTGATCGAACCACCAAGGATCAGGCCGGCGTTCTGGGCGAAACCGACGCTGGCAGTGATGGAGCCGGACGGCTGCTCTTCGACGCTGTAGTTGACGTCGATCTGGTCATCAGTGCCTGGCACTTGCGGAGTTTCGACGTTGACTTCCTTGAAGAAGCCCAGGCGCTCCAGGCGAGTCTTGGACTGGTCGATCAGGTAGGTCGATGCCCAGCCACCTTCCATCTGACGCATTTCGCGACGCAGCACTTCGTCTTCGGACTTGGTGTTGCCGCGGAAGTTGATACGGTTGACGTAGGCACGCTTGCCCGGATCGACGAAGAAGGTGATCGAAACGGTGTTGTCTTCGTCGTGCGCTTCCGGCACGCCGTTGACGTTGGCGAAGGTGTAACCCTCGTTACCCAGACGACGGGTGATCAGCTCACTGGTGGTGGTCATGATCTTGCGCGAGAAGACCTGACCTTCCTTGACCAGCAGCAGTGCGCGCACATCGTCTTCCGGGACCTTGAGGTCACCGGACAGTTTCACGTCGCGAACGCTGTACTTCTCGCCCTCTTCGACGTTGACGGTGATGTAGACGTGCTTCTTGTCCGGGGTGATGGAAACCTGCGTGGAGCTGATATCCATATTGATGTAGCCGCGGTCCAGGTAGTAGGAGCGCAGACGCTCGAGGTCACCGGACAGCTTTTCGCGGGCGTACTTGTCGTCGTTCTTGAAGAAGGACAGCCAGTTGGTGGTCTTCAGCTCGAACAGATCGACCAGATCTTCATCGGAGAACACGGTATTGCCGACCACGTTGATGTGGGAGATAGCGGCTACGGTGCCTTCGTTGATGGTGATCTTCAGCGCCACGCGGTTACGCGGCTGCGGAATCACCTCGGCTTCGATCTCGGCCGAATAACGGCCCTGAGCGACATACTGGCGCTGCAGCTCGTTGCGCACGCCTTCGAGGGTGGCGCGCTGAAAAATCTCGCCCTCGGCCAGACCAGACTGGTTCAGGCCCTTGAGCAGGTCTTCAGTGCTGATGGCCTTGTTGCCTTCGATCTCGATGCCGGAGATGGAGGGACGCTCGACCACAGTAACGACCAGCACATCGCCATCGCGACCAAGCTGAATATCCTGGAAGAAGCCAGTACGGAACAGGGAACGGGTGGCATCGACCAGCTGGCGATCATCTATCCGCTCGCCCACATTGAGCGGCAACGCGCCGAATACACTACCAGCGGAAACCCGCTGCAGGCCGTTGACGCGTATATCGGAGATGGTGAAGGACTCGGCGTGAACTTCGGCGATCATCAATGCGGACAGTACCGCAGGTAGCAGCAGACGTTTCATGAAGTCCTTTCTTATTCCAACTGACGATAAAAACTGCCGCTTAGGCGACACTTCTTTTAAATCTCAAGAACGTATTCAGCAGTGCTCACAGGCGGCTGAGGTCGTTGACCAGGGCAAGCAACATGACCCCGATGACCAGACTGATGCCGATCTGCATCCCCCAACCCTGAACCCGCTCAGACAAGGGGCGACCACGCACCCACTCGACCAGATAAAACAGCAGATGCCCACCATCCAGTACAGGAATGGGCAGCAGATTGAGAACCCCCAGGCTAATACTCAGATATGCAAGGAATTTCAGGAAATCCCCCAGCCCTGACTCAGCTGAAGCGCCCGCCACTTTAGCAATGGTTATCGGCCCACTCAAGTTTTTTACCGAGAGCTCACCGAACAGCATTTTCTTGAGGGAATCGAGGGTCAGCAGGCTCATGGACCAGGTTTGACGCATGCCCTCGACGACGCCATCGAGCGGACCGTAGCGCACCTCGCGCAACATCTCGGGCGGCCATTCGACGCCCTGTACGCCCGCCCCCAGATAACCACTGCGGGCTTCACCCTCGCCACGCGCAGCCAGGGTCAGCTCGACATCACGTGCCTGTCCGTCACGCTCGATACGCAAGGTGATCGCCTCGCCCGGCAAGGCGCGTACACGATCGACCAGAGCCTGCCAGTCAGGCAGTGGTTCCCCATCGAGCGCCAACAAACGATCCCCAGCCTGCAAACCCGCAGCCTGCGCCGGCCCTTTCGGATCGAGCTCAGCCAACACCGGCTCCAGCACTGGGCGCCAGGGGCGAATCCCCAGCGAGCCAATCGGGTCCGGCTCGTCGACGCCGCGCAACCAGTTATCCAATTGCACCTGCTTGGGCGTTTCAACCGTGGAGCCCGGCTCGAGCACGCGCAGATCGAGCGTACCGCTCTCGCCCAGACGCCTTACCAGCTGCAGATTGACCGCCGCCCAACCACTGGTGGCCTCGCCGTTGACTGCAACGATCTCCTGCCCAGCACGCAGCCCGGCCACTTCCGCCAGGCTGTCCGGCTGCACGCCACCGATCACCGGCCTAACCTGCTGACTGCCGAGCATGGCGACGAACCAGAAGAACAGCAGCGCCAGCAGGAAATTGGCCAGCGGGCCAGCGGCAACAATGGCGATGCGCTGGCGTACACTCTTGCGATTGAAGGACTGCTCGACCAGTTCGGGCGGTACATCGCCCTCGCGCTCATCGAGCATCTTGACGTAGCCGCCCAGAGGAATGGCTGCTACGACAAACTCAGTGCCCTGGCGGTCGTGCCAGCGCAACAATGGCGTACCGAAGCCGACGGAAAAGCGCAGCACCTTGACGCCGCAGCGGCGAGCCACCCAGAAGTGTCCGTACTCGTGAAAGGTGACCAGGACACCCAGTGCGATCAGGGTGCCAACCAGCATGTACAACCCACTCATTTCACTTCTCCAGCCCTACGAGCCGCTCTAGTACAAGACCAACGCCGGCGTGATCAACGACCAACGAGCCACTGCCCAGCCAGTTCACGCGCACGGGCATCGGCCTCGAATACTGCGTCGAGCGCTTCGACAGCCTGCACAGGCTGGGCGTTCAACACGGACTCAATCATACGCGCGATATCAGTGAAACGGATGCGCCGCTGCAGGAAAGCCTCGACTGCCACCTCATTGACCGCGTTGAGCATCGCCGGCGCACTGCCGCCGACCTGCGCCGCCTCACGCGCCAGGCGCAAACAGGGGAACCGCTGCTCGTCGGGACGTTCGAAATCCAGTCGACCGACGGTAAACAGATCCAGAGGCGATACGCCCGAGTCAATACGCTCCGGCCAGGCCAAAGCATGCGCGATGGGCGTGCGCATGTCCGGATTACCCAGCTGGGCCAGTACCGAACCGTCGATGTAATCGACCAGCGAATGAATCACGCTCTGCCGGTGGATGACCACCTCGATCTGCTCGGGACGGGCATCGAATAGCCAGCAAGCTTCGATCGACTCGAGCCCCTTGTTCATCATGCTGGCCGAATCGACCGAGATCTTGCGCCCCATCGACCAGTTCGGATGCGCGCACGCCTGCTCCGGCGTGACACGTTCCAGGTCGGCCAGCGGCGTTTCGCGAAAAGGTCCACCGGAAGCCGTCAGCAGTACGCGACGCACACCGACCGCCTGCAGACCGCGCGAATAGTCGCCCGGCAAGCATTGGAAAATCGCGTTGTGCTCGCTATCGATGGGCAGCAGCACCGCCCCGCTCTGCTTGACCGCCTGCATGAACAAGGCGCCGGACATCACCAACGCTTCCTTGTTGGCCAGCAGCACCTTCTTGCCAGCCTGCACCGCCGCCAGCGTCGGCCGGAGGCCTGCCGCACCGACAATGGCCGCCATTACGCAATCGACAGCGGCGTCGGCAGAGACGGCGCACAGCCCTGCTTCACCAACCAGCACTTCGGTCGTCAGCCCGGCAGCGCGCAGATTGTTCTGCAGCTCGAGCGCTGAATCGGCATCAGGCACCACCGCGTAGCGCGGGCGATACTGCACGCACAGCACCTGCAGCTCTGCCAGACGCGAGAAGCCCGTCAGCGCGAAGACGCTGTAGCGCTCAGGATGGCGCGCGATCACATCCAGGGTGCTGAGGCCGATGGAGCCAGTTGCCCCCAGCACGGTGACCTGCTGCACTGCGCTCACAGCGAACCCCAACCCGCCAACCAGAGCAGTGTGGCGAACAACGGAATGGCTGCCGTCAGGCTGTCGATGCGATCCAGTACACCGCCGTGACCCGGCAGCAGATTGCTGCTGTCCTTGATCCCGGACTGACGCTTGAACATGCTTTCAGTCAAGTCGCCAACCACGGAAATCAGCACCACCACGGCAGCACCGGCAAGAGCCAGCAGCAACCCAACAGCGGACCAGCCCTGTTGCAGCCCGACCAACAGAGTGATCAACAGACTGGCTACGAGACCACCATAGAGCCCTTCCCAACTCTTGCCTGGGCTGACTTTGGGCGCCAGTTTGCGCTTGCCAAAGGTTTTTCCGGAAAAGTAAGCACCAATGTCCGCGCCCCAGACCAACACCATCACGGCGATGATCAGCGCATTGGCTTGCGGCCACTGCTTGAGCAGAACCAGCCCCTGCCAAGCCGGCAGCAGAATCAGCAAACCAATCAGCAAACGCCCCGGCACCCCGCCCCAGAAACGACTGCTATCGGGGTAAGTCATTACCAGAAAGGTGGCGAGTAACCACCACAGCACGGCCACCGCCAACACTACTGGAGCAACGGTCGGGACCAAGTACAGCAGGCCGAGCAATACAGCCACTGCAGCCGCATAGGCCACACGCAACGACTGCGCCTCGAACCCTGCCAGCCGCGCCCATTCCCAGGCACCCAGCGTGACCACTGCACCGATGAACAGGGCAAAGGCACCGCCATCGAGCAGAAAAAAACCGCCCAGGGCAATGGGCAACAGCACCAAAGCCGTGATGATTCGTTGTTTGAGCATTAAGAGCGCGCCTCAGCTTCCACCTGCTCGCTGGTCTTGCCGAAGCGACGCTGGCGGGTAGCGAAATCGGCCAGCGCCTTGCGCATGGCCTCATGCTTGAAGTCCGGCCAATAGAGGTCGGAAAAGTACAGTTCGCTGTAAGCGAACTGCCAGAGAAGGAAGTTGCTGATGCGGTGCTCGCCGCCAGTGCGAATGCACAGGTCGGGTAACGGCAGGTCACCGGTGGCCAGGCAGCCCTGAAGCAATTGCGGCGTGATGTCTTCAGGCTGCAGATGGCCTGCCTGCACTTCACGGGCCAAACGCTGAGCGGCCTGAGCGATATCCCACTGACCGCCGTAGTTGGCAGCGATCTGCAAGGTGAAACGACGGTTTCCGGCTGTCAGCAGCTCGGCGTCGCGCATGGCCGCCTGCAACTCGGGATGAAACCGCGAGCGGTCCCCGATAATGCGCAGACTGATCTCGTTATCCAATAGGCGCTTAGCCTCACGACGCAGCGCACCGAGGAACAACTCCATCAGCGCGCCGACCTCTTCGGCCGGGCGCTGCCAGTTTTCACTGGAAAAGGCGAACAGGGTTAGCACCTCGACACCCGACTCGGCACAGACTTCGATTACCGCGCGAACCGCATCGACCCCGGCCTTGTGCCCTGCCACACCAGGCAACAGGCGCTTCTTCGCCCAGCGGTTGTTGCCATCCATAATGATGGCGACATGCCGCGGCACCGCCCCCTGCTTGTTCTTGTCCATGTATGGGCGCCCAACCGTCAAACGGCCATCAGGTCCGCTTCTTTAACCTCGAGCGCCTTATCTACATCACCGATGAACTTGTCGGTGATTTTCTGCAGCTCGTCAGCGGCACGACGCTCTTCGTCTTCGCTGATTTCCTTGGCCTTGGACAGTTTCTTCAGCTCGGCCAGGGCATCACGACGCACATTGCGCACCGCGACCTTGGCATCCTCAGCAACCCCACGCGCTTGCTTGGTGTAGCCCTTGCGGGTTTCCTCGGTCAGGGCTGGCATCGGCACGCGAATGGTAGTGCCGGCGCTGCTCGGGTTCAGGCCCAGGTCGGAAGTCAGGATGGCCTTCTCGATGGCGGCACTAAGGTTCTTGTCGTGAGCGACGATCTTCAGGGTGCGCGCATCTTCGACGGTGATCGCGGCTACCTGATTGAGCGGCATGTCGCTGCCCCATGCCGGGACCTTGATGCTGTCGAGAATGCTCGGATGGGCACGACCGGTACGAATGGAAGCCAGGTTACGGCCCAGAGCCTCCAGGGACTTGCTCATGCGCTCCTGAGCGTCTTTCTTGATGTCGTTGATCATTGTGCATCCTCCTCGATCAGAGTTCCTTCGGCGCCACCCACTACAACGTTCAGCAGGGCGCCGGGCTTGTTCATGTTGAAGACCCGCAGCGGCATGTTGTGATCGCGGCACAGGCAGATGGCGGTCAGATCCATCACGCCCAGCTTGCGATCGAGCACTTCGTCATAGGTCAGGCGCTCGAACTTCTCGGCATGCGGGTCCTTGAACGGGTCGGCAGTGTACACGCCATCGACCTTGGTCGCCTTCAGAACCACGTCGGCATCGATCTCGATGGCGCGCAGGCAGGCAGCCGAATCGGTGGTAAAGAAGGGGTTGCCGGTGCCCGCGGCGAAGATCACCACTTCACCCGTCTTCAGGTGACGCATGGCCTTGCGGCGATCGTAATGATCGGTCACGCCGACCATGGAAATCGCCGACATGACGATGGCCGGGATGTTCGAGCGCTCCAGCGCATCACGCATGGCCAGCGCGTTCATCACGGTCGCCAGCATGCCCATGTGGTCACCGGTAACGCGATCCATGCCGGCAGCGGAAAGCGCCGCACCGCGGAACAGGTTACCGCCACCGATCACCAGGCCGACCTGCACGCCGATACCGACCAGTTGGCCGACTTCAAGCGCCATGCGGTCGAGCACCTTAGGGTCGATACCGAAATCTTCCGAGCCCATCAGGGCTTCGCCGCTAAGTTTGAGCAGAATGCGTTTGTAGCGAGGTTGGCGACCAGTTGTCTGCTGAGCCATTGCAAGTCTCTCCTGCGGCGATATGAAATTCTTGGGCAACGCATCTAGGCGCTGCAATTATCCGGCACTTCGAACCTGCCGGCGACCGTAGGTTGCACGGCCGTTTGTACATTTGTCGCCCCTTATTCGGCAAAGAGGCTGCACGCGCAAGCGGGCAGCCTCTCTGGGACAACTGGCCTAACCGCCGATTACTGCTTGCTGGCAGCAACCTGAGCGGCAACTTCGGCAGCGAAGTCGGTCTCGGCCTTCTCGATGCCCTCGCCCACTTCGTAACGAACGAAGGAAACGACTTCTGCACCGGCTTTCTTGACCAGATCACCGACCTTGACTTCCGGATCCATGATGAAGGCTTGCTCAACCAGGCTGGCTTCGGCCAGGAACTTGGCGATACGGCCTTTGACCATGTTCTCGACGATGTTTTCCGGCTTGCCGGCGATCTTCTCGGCGTTCAGCTGCAGGAAGATTTCTTTTTCCTTGGCAACCAGCTCCTCGGAAACCTGGTCCGGGGAAACAACAGCCGGGTTGGAAGCGGCAACGTGCATGGCAACGTGCTTGGCCAGCTCGTCGTTGCCGCCTTTCAGGACAACCAGAACACCGATGCGGTGGCCGTGCAGGTAGGCACCAACGGTTTCACCGGAAACAGCGGTCAGACGACGGATGTTGACATTCTCGCCGCACTTGGCAACCAGCGCCTCACGAGCCGACTCGCGGGAAGCGATCAGCGGAGCAGCGTCGGTCAGGTTCTTTTCGAAGGCTTCGTCGATGCTTTCCTTGACGAAGGCCTTGAAGTCGTCCTGCAGAGCAAGGAAGTCGGTCTGCGAGTTGACTTCGATGATCACGCCACGGCCACCCTCGACGCGAACTGCGATGGAGCCTTCAGCGGCGATGTTGCCAGCCTTTTTTGCAGCCTTGATGGCACCGGAAGCGCGCATGTCATCAATGGCTTTCTCGATGTCGCCACCAGCGGCAACCAGAGCCTTCTTGCATTCCATCATGCCTTGGCCGGTACGCTCGCGCAGTTCTTTAACCAGGGCTGCAGTAATTTCTGCCATCTTGAAAATCCTCTCGGTAGGTCTTCAACCAAATCAAATCTTTGAGTGGCAAAAAGGGGGCCTAGCCCCCTTCTTGCACAGCGCATAACGCTAAATGCTTGGCGTTACCGCTCAGCCTTCGGCGCTCTCGGCCGCGGCTTCTTCGACGAACTCTTCAGTCGCGCCGCCAGCGTTGCTGCGACCACGGATCACGGCGTCAGCCATCGCACCCATGTACAGCTGGATGGCGCGGATGGCGTCGTCGTTACCCGGGATGATGTAGTCAACGCCTTCCGGGCTGCTGTTGGTATCGACGATGCCGATGACCGGGATACCCAGTTTGTTGGCTTCGGTGATAGCGATGCGCTCGTGATCAACGTCGATCACGAACAGAGCGTCCGGCAGGCCGCCCATGTCCTTGATACCGCCCAGGCTGCGATCCAGTTTTTCCAGATCACGCGAACGCATCAGGGCTTCTTTCTTGGTCAGTTTGGCGAAAGTACCGTCCTGGGACTGAACTTCCAGCTCACGCAGACGCTTGATCGAGGCGCGGATGGTTTTGTAGTTGGTCAACATGCCGCCCAACCAGCGGTGATCGACGAACGGCGAGTTGCAACGAGCAGCTTCTTCGCGAACGATCTTGCCAGCGGAACGCTTGGTGCCGACGAACAGGATCTTGTTCTTGCCAGCAGCCAGCTTTTCAACGAACGACAGGGCGTCGTTGAACATCGGCAGGGTTTTTTCGAGGTTGATGATGTGAATCTTGTTGCGCGCGCCGAAAATGTACTTGCCCATTTTCGGGTTCCAGTAACGGGTCTGGTGGCCGAAGTGCACACCGGCCTTCAGCATATCGCGCATGTTGACTTGGGACATGATAGTTCCTTGAGTAAGTCGGGTTAGGCCTCCACGTATCCCAGCCTCCAACCCTCGAACTTGTCGAAAGGCACCCAGGAAACCGTGTCGATACGTGTGTGGGTTTAAGCTTTCGGGCTTTGTGCCCGTAAAGCGGCGCGTTTTATACCACACAAAGCAGGCTCAGGCTACAAAAGCCGGCAAATAACGCAGTAACGCCCTGCAGCGGTTGCGCCGCCCTTTGGGGCTGGCACGGCGAAGCTGCTACTATATCGCCCTTTCCGTTCGTGCCCGAGAGCTTCATATGACCGTCACCATCAAATCCGCCGAAGAAATCGAGAAAATGCGCGTCGCTGGTCGCCTGGCCGCCGAAGTGCTGGAGATGATCGGCGAGCACGTCAAGCCGGGCGTCACCACCGAAGAACTGGATCGCATCTGCCATGACTATATCGTCAACGTGCAGCAGGCGATTCCCGCCCCGCTCAACTACAAGGGCTTTCCCAAGTCGATCTGCACCTCGATCAACCACGTGGTGTGCCACGGCATCCCTAACGACAAGCCGCTGAAAGACGGTGACGTGCTGAACATCGACGTGACCGTGATCAAGGACGGCTACCACGGCGATACCAGCAAGATGTTCATGGTCGGAAAGGTCGCCGAATGGGCTGAGCGCCTGACCAAGGTCACCCAGGAGTGCATGTATAAAGGCATCGAGCTGGTCAAGCCGGGCACCCGCCTGGGCGATATCGGCGAAGTGATCCAGAAGCACGCGGAAAAGAACGGTTTCTCCGTGGTCCGCGAATACTGCGGCCATGGCATTGGCGCCGTGTTCCACGAGGAGCCGCAGGTGCTGCATTACGGCAAGGCCGGCACCGGCATGGAGCTCAAGGAAGGCATGACCTTCACCATCGAGCCGATGATCAACCAGGGTCGCCCGGAAACCCGCCTGCTCGGCGACGGCTGGACCGCCATCACCAAGGACCGCAAGCTCTCGGCGCAATGGGAGCACACCGTGCTGGTCACCGCCGATGGCTACGAGATTTTCACCCTGCGCAGCGATGACACCATCGCACGCACCTCAGCTGGCCACTGACTCGTAGGGTGCGCCATGCGCACCATGAACCGAAACGGTGCGCACGGCGCACCCTGCGACCCCTTATATAAGGAAGGCACCTGCATGCCGCAGATGGACCCCGAACTGTTTGACCGCGGTCAGTTCCAGGCCGAGCTGGCGTTAAAATCCAGCCCCATCGCCGCATTCAAGAAGGCCATCCGCGGCGCGCATGAGGTACTCGATGCGCGCTTTCGCGACGGCCGCGACATTCGCCGCCTGGTCGAGGATCGCGCCTGGTTCGTCGACCAGATCCTGCAGGAAGCTTGGAAGCGCTTCGCCTGGAGCGAGGACGCCGACATCGCCCTGCTGGCAGTCGGCGGCTACGGCCGTGGCGAACTGCACCCCTATTCGGATATCGACCTGCTGATCCTGCTCGACAGCAGCGACCACGAAATCTTCCGCGAGCCCATCGAGGGCTTTCTCACCCTGCTCTGGGACATCGGCCTGGAGGTCGGCCAGAGCGTGCGCTCGGTCGACGAATGCGCCGAGGAGGCACGTGCCGACCTGACAGTGATCACCAACCTGATGGAAAGCCGCACCATCGCCGGCCCGGAGCGCCTACGCCAACGCATGCAGCAGGTCACCAGCACAGACCAGATGTGGCCGAGCAAGCACTTCTATCAGGCCAAACGTGACGAGCGCAGAGCGCGCCACGCCAAGTACAACGACACCGAATACAACCTCGAGCCCAACGTCAAAGGCTCGCCCGGCGGCCTGCGCGACATCCAGACCGTGCTCTGGGTCGCTCGCCGCCAGTTCGACACCCTCAATCTGCAAGCTCTGGTCGGCCAGGGCTTTCTGCTGGAGAGCGAATACGCCCTGCTCTCCTCCAGCCAGGAGTTCCTGTGGAAGGTGCGTTATGCCCTGCACATGCTCGCCGGGCGCGCCGAAGACCGCCTGCTGTTCGATTACCAGGCCAGAATCGCCGCGCTGTTCGGCTATCAGGACGGCGACGGCAAGCGCAGCATCGAGCACTTTATGCAGAAGTACTACCGCGTGGTCATGGGCATTTCCGAGCTGTCGGACCTGATCAACCAGCATTTCGAGGAAGTCATCCTGCGCGCCGGCGAAAGCGGCCCGGCCACGCCACTGAACAGCCGCTTCCAGGTGCGCGACGGCTATATCGAGGTGACCCACCCGAACGTCTTCAAGCGCACGCCGTTCGCCATCATCGAAATCTTCGTGCTGATGGCGCAACACCCGGAGATCAAAGGCGTGCGTGCCGACAGCATCCGCCTGCTACGCGACAGCCGCCACCTGATCGATGACGATTTCCGCAAGGACATCCGCAACACCAGCCTGTTCATCGAGCTGTTCAAGTGCAAGGAAGGCATCCACCGCAACCTGCGCCGGATGAACCGCTACGGCATTCTCGGCCGCTATCTGCCGGAGTTCGGCCATATCGTCGGGCAGATGCAGCACGACCTGTTCCACATTTATACGGTCGATGCGCACACCCTCAACCTGATCAAGCACCTGCGCAAGTTCCGCTGGCCGGAGCTGGCAGAGAAATTCCCGCTGGCCAGCAAGCTGATCGAGAAACTGCCCAAGCCCGAGCTGATCTACCTCGCCGGGCTTTACCACGATATCGGCAAGGGCCGTGGCGGCGATCACTCCGAGCTTGGCGCGGTGGACGCCGAAGCCTTCGCCCGTCGCCATCATCTGCCGGCCTGGGACAGCGCGCTGATCGTCTGGCTGGTGCAGCACCACCTGGTGATGTCCACCACCGCGCAGCGCAAGGACCTCTCCAACCCGCAGGTGATCCACGATTTTGCCCAGTTCGTCGGCGACCAGACGCACCTGGATTACCTCTACGTGCTGACCGTGGCCGATATCAACGCCACCAACCCCAACCTCTGGAACTCCTGGCGTGCCAGCCTGCTGCGCCAGCTCTATACCGGAACCCAGCGCGCACTGGGCCGGGGCCTGGAAAATCCGCTGGACAGGGAAGAGCAGATTCGCAGAACGCAGAGCACGGCCCTGGACATTCTGGTACGCGGCGGCACCGACCCGGACGATGCCGAACAGCTGTGGAGCCAGCTCGGCGACGACTATTTCCTGCGCCACACACCTGGCGACGTCGCCTGGCACACGGACGCCATTCTCCAGCACCCCGACGACGGCGGCACGCTGGTCCTGATCAAGGAAACTTCTCAGCAGGAGTTCGAAGGCGGCACGCAGATTTTCATCTACGCCCAGGATCAGCACGACTTCTTCGCAGTGACCGTGGCCGCGATGAGCCAGCTCAACCTGAACATCCACGATGCACGGATCATCACCTCCACCAGCCAGTTCACCCTGGATACCTATGTGGTGCTAGAGGCCGACGGCAGTTCGATCGGCAACAATCCGGCACGCATCCAGCAGATTCGCGAAGGCCTGATCGAAGCACTGAAGAACCCCGATGACTACCCGACCATCATCCAGCGTCGGGTACCGCGCCAGCTCAAGCACTTCGCCTTCGCCCCGCAGGTGACCATTCATAATGACGCGCAGCGGCCGGTGACCATCCTCGAGCTTACCGCCCCGGACCGCCCCGGACTGCTGGCACGGATCGGACGCATCTTCCTCGAATACGACCTGTCGCTGCAGAACGCCAAGATCGCCACCCTAGGCGAGCGCGTCGAAGACGTATTCTTCATTACCGACGACAAGGGCCAGCCGCTGTCCGATCCCGAGTTCTGCGCCCGCCTGCAGGAAGCGATCATCGCCAAGCTCGCCGAACCAAGTGCCCCGAGCACGACACAGATCACCTTCTGAGCACCCGGATGCGGCGGGCGCCGCATCCAGGGCCAGGTTCAGATCCTGAAACTGTCCACCAGTTGCTTGAGGCGACGGACCTGCTGATCCAGTTCGGTACAGGCACTGAGGCTGGACTGCAGGTTGCTTACACCATCCTGGTTCAGCGTGTTGATTTCGGTGATGTCCATGTTCAGGCTCTCGATCACCGAGGTCTGCTCCTCGGTAGCGGTCGCCACTGACTGGTTCATGCCGTCGATCTCACCGATGCGTCGGGTCACGCCGCGCAGGTTCTCGCCGGCCTGCCCACCGATGCGCACACTGTCGTCACTGAAGCGACGACTCTCGGCCATGGTCGCCACGGCGTCACGGGCTCCAGCCTGCAGTTGCTCGATCATCTGCTGGATCTCCAGCGCCGAGCTCTGCGTGCGCTGCGCCAGGTTGCGCACCTCATCGGCGACCACGGCAAAACCTCGCCCGGCCTCACCGGCACGCGCCGCCTCGATGGCGGCGTTGAGCGCCAGCAGGTTGGTCTGCTCGGAAATACCCTTGATCACATCGAGAATCTGGCCGATATCGTTGCTCTTCTCGCTGAGCAGTTCGATATGCCGACCGGAAGCCTGGATCTTCTCCGACAGCTCCCCCATCGAACTCAGGGTACGTTCCACCATGCCCTGGCCTTCCTCGGCGTCACGGCGCGCATCACTGGCCTGCACGGAAGCATCGGCAGCATTGCGCGCAATCTCCTGGGCGGCTGCACCGAGCTCGTTGATCGCGGCGGCGACGCTGTCGGTGCGCGCAGCCTGTTCGCTGGAGTTACCCATGGAGGCATTGGACGCCTGCACCACGGTGCTGACCCGTGCATGCACCTCGCGGGTCGCGGAGGCCACTTCGCGGATGGATTCGTGAATACGCTCGACGAAGCGATTGAAGGCCCCCGCCAACTCACCGAACTCGTCACCGGAGGCGATCGTCAGACGCTGGGTCAGATCCCCCTCACCGTCGGCGATGCCGCCCATGGCGTGGCTCATCACGTGCAGCGGACGCAGCAGGATACGGATCAGCCCACCGAGCAGGATCAGGATGGCAACCACGCCGATGATAGTGACCATCAGCGCAGACACGCGAAACTCGCTGAGCGCGGCGAACGCCTTGCCCTCATCGACGGACAAACCGACGTACCAGCGCACGCCCGACAGCCCCTTCACCGGCAGGAAAGTGACCAGGCGGGCGCTACCCTCGATGGACGAAGCATCCTGCAGGCCAGGTTGCAGACGTGGTGCACCGCTGGGGAATAGGTCCGCCAGGGTCTTGAGCACCAGGCTCTTGTCCGGATGCACCAGCACCGTGCCCTTCTCGTCGACCAGGAAGGCGTAGCCCATGCCGCCGAGATCGAAGGAATTGAGTATGTCATCGACCGTCTGCAATTTCAGATCGCCGCCGACCACACCCTGCAGGGCACCGCCAACGCTGACCGGTCGGGTGATGGTGATCAGCAGACCGTCACGCGGATCGGCCGCCAAGTAAGGCTCGGTAAGGCCTGGCCCGCTGCTGCCCACCGCACTCTTGTACCAGGGACGCTGACGCGGATCGTAACCAACAGGCAACTCGCTGGCCGGGAACTGGGTATAGGTACCGTCAGCCTGGCCGAAGTAGGCATAAAGGAAGGCCGAAGCGATGCTGCGATGCTGCAGGTTGCGGCGCAGTGGTTCGGGCGAGCTGTCGTCCTGGACGGATTCGGCGAGGTTATCCAGCAACTGCATGCGCCCATCGAGCCAGTGCTGGATGTTGCCAGTGGAGACGATTCCGACGTCGTTCAGATAGTGGGACAGATTGTCGCGGATCGCATTGCGTTGCAGGTAATCGTTATACAAGGCAAATGACGCGAAAGCCGTGATGACCACCAGGGAAGCAGCCAGCATGATCTTGTGACTGAATTTGAGGGTGCGCATGGAGAGAACTCACCAGAAGAAGGGATGAACGGGTGACATGAGGATTATCGGCTGAGCGTGTGCCGTCTTGAGCTGCACCGGCATCGGTTTGGCGACCTAAACGGATGGAAAACGGACGGACAAAGGGAATTTCCCCAAAGAGCCTGCCGTGCTAGTGTCGCCAGCTTTGTCGCCGCCTCACAAAGGACCCGTCGGATCATCATGAACCACGCCCTCGCCCAGTTGCAGCCCTACCCGTTCGAGAAGCTCCGCGCCCTGCTTGCCGGCGTGCAACCTGCCGCCGACCGCTCGCCCATCGCCCTGTCGATCGGCGAGCCCAAGCACCGCTCACCGGAATTCGTCGGCCAGGCCCTGACCGCCAACCTCGACAAGCTGGCTGTGTATCCGACCACCCTGGGCCTGCCCGAACTGCGCCAGAGCATTGCCAACTGGTGCGAACGCCGTTTCGGCGTGCCGGCAGGCTGGCTGGATGCCGCGCGCCACGTGCTGCCGGTCAACGGTACGCGCGAGGCGCTGTTCGCCTTCACCCAGACGGTGGTCGACCGCGATGCCAAGGGCCTGGTAGTCAGCCCCAATCCGTTCTATCAGATCTACGAAGGTGCCGCGTTCCTTGCCGGTGCCGAGCCGCACTATCTGCCGTGCCTGGAAGCTCACGGCTTCAACCCGGATTTCGAGGCAGTGCCGACAGAGGTCTGGCAACGCTGCCAGATCCTGTTCCTCTGCTCACCCGGCAACCCCACCGGCGCGCTGATCCCGGTCGAGACACTGAAGAAACTGATCGCCCTGGCTGATGAGCACGACTTCGTCATCGCCGCTGACGAGTGCTACAGCGAACTGTACTTCGACGAAGATACTCCGCCTCCGGGCCTGCTCAGTGCCTGCGCCGAGCTGGGCCGCAGCGATTTCAAACGCTGCGTGGTATTCCATAGCCTGTCCAAGCGCTCCAACCTGCCGGGCCTGCGCTCGGGCTTCGTCGCTGGCGACGCCGGGATCCTCAAGGATTTCCTGCTGTACCGCACCTACCATGGCTGCGCCATGCCGGTGCAGACCCAGCTAGCCAGCGTAGCGGCCTGGAACGACGAGGCGCATGTGCGCGCCAACCGTGATCTGTATCGTGAGAAGTTCGATGCAGTGCTGAAAATTCTGGCCCCGGTGATGGACGTTCAGCGCCCGGACGGCGGTTTCTACCTGTGGGCGCGCACGCCGGGTGACGACACCCTGTTCACCCGCGACCTGTTCGCCAGCGAACACGTGACCGTGGTGCCGGGCTCGTACCTGTCGCGTGAGGTCGATGGCGTCAATCCGGGCGCCGGACGCGTGCGTATGGCGCTGGTCGCGCCCCTGGCAGAATGCATCGAAGCCGCCGAGCGCATCGCTCGCTTCATTCGCGGCGCCTGAAGCGCTCTATAGTCGCGGCTAACGCCCCTCCCACAGCAACCTGACTACGGGTGGGGCCTGAGCCCGCAGGGCGGGTGCAACCCGCCCCCTGCCCGCTGCCGAGGCAGGGCCCGGCGGATTGTTCGCTTCGTACCTGAATCCGCCCTACGAATGAACGCAGGCGCCTCAGCTATTGTGTAGACGCGCCTCGGCGATATCCAGATCGCGCAGAATCTCGGTCAGCATGTCGTCATCCAGTTCGTTGTCCTTACGCATGCGGTACAGCTCCAGCCGCTGAGTGCGCAGTGCCTGCAGGCGCAGGCGGTATTCCAGACGATCCACTTCACGCTGCTGCTCCCGCGACTCCTCGCCGTCGCGGGCACGCTCGAGCAGGTCGCGGTATTCGCTCATCAGCCGGGCCTTGACCTCCGCCGAGGAAATCGCGCCCTCGGCATTGGCCGCGCGCTCGTCCTCGGATTCCAGGTAGCGAATTGCCGACTCCAGTATCACTGCACGATGACGATTGAGTTCACGCTCACGCAGAGCCGCATTGTCCTGAGGCAGGCGCGGCAATATTCGCGGTAAAGCCACACTGGCCACCAGCAGCGAGAGCAGGATCACCCCGGCGGCGAGCAGAATCAGCAGATCACGCTGGGGAAACGCCTGGCCACTGTTGAGCAGCAACGGCAGCGACATCACCCCAGCCAGGGTTACCGCCCCACGCACGCCGCCCAAGGTCAGCACTGCACTCAGCGCGATACGGGACTGCCCGGCGAAACGCGTCGGCTCGCCACGTAGGCGGCGCACCGCCCCGGAAACCCGCCAGTAGCCGTAGACCCAGACGAAACGCAGCAGCATCAAAATCGCGTAGATCGCCACCACCATGCCTAGCGCCTCGAGGCCGAACAGCCAGGGCGCCTCATGCGTGCCCAGCGCAGCATCGAGAATGTCAGGCAACTGCAAGCCGAGCAGCAGGAAGATCAGGCCGTTGAACGTGAACTCCAGCAAGGTCCAGACGCTGCGATTGAGCAGGCGCGTGGAGGTCTGCCTGGGCAGCAGATCGAGGCGGCTCTGCATCATCCCCGCTGCTACTGCGGAAAGAATACCGGACAGCCCCAGATGCTCGGCGGCGACATAGGCGGCGAATGGCAACAACAACAGCAACAGTACGTGCGGCGCTGGGTCTTCCCAGCCACGGGCGATCATCCAGGCGCGCAAACGCCCCAGCAGGTAGCTCAGGGCCACACCAACGGCCAGGCCACCGAAGGCCACCAGCAGGAATTGCACGCTCGCGTCGGTAATCGAGAACACACCGGTCAGGGTCGCTGCCACGGCGAACTTGAACGCCACCAGGCCCGAGGCGTCGTTCATCAGCGCCTCGCCCTGCAGCAAATTGTTCAAAGTGCTCGGCAGGCGCCCATGGGTGATCGCCGACACCGCCACGGCGTCGGTCGGCGACAACACGGCGGCCAGCGCGAAGCAGGCAGCGAGTGGCACCTGAGGCAACAGCCAGTGCATGAAGTGTCCGGCGCCAAGGATGGTGAAAAACACCAGGGCGAAGGCCAGCAACAGGATCGGCGTGCGCAACTGGCGGAACTGCCCCTTGGGCATGCGCCAACCATCGACGAACAGCAGCGGCGGGATGAACAGCAGCAAAAACAGCTCAGGCTCGAGGCGCACATGCAGCCCCAGCACGGGAATCGCCAGCAGCGCGCCGATCAGAATCTGCAGCAGCGGCAATGGCAGGGGAATGAACTGGGCGGTAATGCGGGTGCCACTGACCACCAGCAACATGGTCAGAATGGTGTAGAGCAATTGCATGGCGTGGAACCGGCGGGAACGAGCGGGAGGCCATGATTCTAGCGCCGTAACACATCGCAGCGACAGCCACCGCCATGCAAGGACACGACGTGGCATAATGGCCCGCCGTATTTACCGGACCTTCCGGCACGCCACTCATCAGAGGAAGATCAATGAGTTACGTCCTGTATGGCATCAAGGCCTGCGACACGATGAAAAAGGCCAGAACCTGGCTCGATGAACACCAGGTCGACTATGCCTTTCACGACTACAAGAGCGTCGGAATCGACCGTGCAAACCTGGAAAAGTGGTGCAACGAGCATGGCTGGCAGACCATCCTGAACCGTGCCGGCACCACCTTCCGCAAGCTGGACGACGCGCAGAAAGCCGATCTCGACCAGGCCAAGGCCATCGAACTGATGCTGGCCCAGCCCTCGATGATCAAGCGCCCGGTACTCGACCTGGGCGCCAAGACCCTGGTCGGCTTCAAGCCGGATAACTACCAAGCCGCGCTGGCCTGATCACTCTCACCCGATTTCGTTGCAAGGAACCCATCTTAATGAGCACCTCCCTTTACAGCATCGCCTTTGGTGTTGGCACCCAGAACCGCCAGGGCAACTGGCTGGAAGTCTTCTACGCCCTGCCGCTGCTCAACCCGGCCAGCGATCTGGTGGCCAAGGCCGCCGAAAAGCTCGGCTATCAAGGCGGCAACCAGGCCATCACCTTTACCACTGCGCAAGCCGCCGATCTGGCCGAAGCCCTGAAAGGCGTGGACGCTGCTCAAGCGGCGCTGCTGACCCGCCTGGCCGAAAGCCACAATCCGCTGGTCGCCACCTTCCTGGCTGAAGATGCCGCCCTGACCAGCACCCCGGAGGCCTACCTCAAGCTGCACCTGCTGTCGCATCGCCTGGTCAAGCCGCACGGCCTGAGCCTGGCCGGCATCTTCCCGCTGCTGCCCAACGTCGCCTGGACCAGCCAGGGCGCCGTCGACCTCGGCGAACTAGCCGAACGCCAACTGGAAGCGCGCCTGAAGGGCGAGCTGCTGGAAGTATTCTCGGTGGACAAGTTCCCGAAAATGACCGACTACGTGGTACCGACCGGCGTGCGTATCGCTGACAGCGCCCGTGTGCGTCTGGGCGCCTATATCGGCGAAGGCACCACCGTGATGCACGAAGGCTTCGTCAACTTCAACGGCGGCACCGAAGGCCCGGGCATGATCGAAGGCCGCGTTTCCGCTGGCGTATTCGTCGGCAAGGGTTCGGACCTGGGCGGCGGCTGCTCGACCATGGGCACCCTGTCCGGTGGCGGCAACATCATCATCAGCGTCGGCGAAGGCTGCCTGATCGGTGCCAACGCCGGTATCGGCATCCCGCTGGGTGACCGCAACACCGTGGAAGCCGGCCTGTACATCACTGCCGGCACCAAGGTGAACCTGCTCGACGAGGGCAACGCCCTGGTCAAGGTGGTCAAGGCACGCGACCTGGCTGGCCAGCCGGATCTGCTGTTCCGTCGCAACTCGCTGACCGGCGCCGTGGAGTGCAAGACCCACAAGTCGGCTATCGAGCTGAACGAAGCCCTGCACGCCCACAACTGATCGTCATACCTCCCCTCTCCCTCCGGGAGAGGGGCCGGGGGTGAGGGCAAAACCACGCGGATCTGACAAACCATGTCACTGATTTCCCCCTGGCGCGCCGACTTCCCCGGCATTCTCGCCCTCGAAGCCGAAGGCCAAACCTATCTGGACAGCGCTGCTACTGCGCAAAAACCGCAGACGGTGCTGGACGCCCTGCTCGGCTACCTGGCCAGCGGCGTGGCCAACGTGCATCGCGCCCAGCATCTGCCAGGCGAACGCGCCACCCGTGCCTTCGAGGCGACACGCAGCCAGGCAGCGCAGTGGCTGAATGCGGCCAGCGCCGAGGAGATCATCTTTACCCGCGGTACCACCGAATCATTGAACCTGCTGGCCTACGGCCTGGAGCACTTGCTGCAGCCGGGCGAGCAGATCGTCATCAGCGTACTGGAACACCACGCCAACCTGCTGCCCTGGCAGCAACTGGCCAAGCGTCGCAGCCTGGAACTGGTGGTCCTTCCGCTCGATGACGCCGGCAGCATCGACCTGCATCAAGCGGCCCGACTGATCAGCCCACGCACCCGCCTGCTGGCAGTCTCGCAACTGTCCAACGTACTGGGTCGCTGGCAGCCGCTGGACGAGCTGCTGGCACTGGCGCGCACGCAAGGCGCCCTCACTGTGGTCGACGGCGCTCAGGGCGCGGTGCATGGTCGTCATGACCTGCAAGCGCTGGGCTGCGACTTCTACGTCTGTTCGTCACATAAGCTCTACGGCCCGGATGGCGTCGGCCTGCTATATGGCCGCCGCGAAGCGTTGGGCCAATTGCAGCACTGGCAATTCGGCGGCGAGATGGTGCTCGACGCCGACTACCATGTGGCGCGCTTTCGCCCAGCTCCACTGGGTTTCGAGGCTGGCACACCAGCGGTTTCTGCGGTCATCGCACTGGGCGCTGCACTGGACTGGCTGAACGGCCTGGATCACGAAGCCGTCGCCTGCCATGAAGCAGCCCTGCATGCCGAACTGCTGACTGGCCTGCAAGCACGTGACGGTGTTCGCCTGTTGGGCCAACCCCAATTGGCCCTGGCCAGCTTTTGTGTCGACGGCGTACATAACGCCGACCTGGCGCACCTGCTCAGCGAACAGGGTATCGCCGTGCGCGCCGGGCATCACTGCGCCATGCCGCTGATGAAAGGCCTCGGCCTGAGTGGTGCGATTCGCGTCTCGCTCGGCCTGTACAACGACGGCGAGGACCTGCAGCGCTTCTTCAGCGCCCTGGATAACGCCCTGGAGCTGCTGCGGTGAAGCGCGGCCAATGCTTCGTCGCAAGAGCGGCCTCAGCCGCGAATATCGGCAGCCGGACCATCGCGGCTGAAACGGAATGCCGCCCAGCCGCTCCTAAATGCTACGGGAGTCTCTCGCCATGAGCCTGCCAGTCGCTGCTCAGGAAGCACTGGCAGCCTTTGCCGCCTGCCCCGGCTGGGAGCAGCGCGCGCGCCTGCTGATGCAATGGGGTGAACGCCTGGCGCCATTGAGCGACACCGAGCGGGTCGACGAGCACCGTGTGCATGGCTGCGAGAGCCTGGTCTGGCTGATCGCCGAGCGCAGCGGTGAACATCTGCACTTTCGCGCCAGTAGCGACGCCCGCCTGCTACGCGGCCTGCTTGCCGTATTGCTGGCGCGGGTCGATGGTCTGCCTCGCGCGGAGCTGGCCAGTGTCGATCTGGTCGACTGGTTCAACCAATTAGGGCTGCAAAGACAACTGTCGCCATCACGCAGCAATGGTCTCAATGCCGTGCTGCAGCGTATGCGTGAGCTGGCAGGTCGACCAGCCTAAGCCCCACGCTTCGCGAGCGAAGCGGTTAGGCGCCTTTGCCCCGCTCACGTAAGGTCAAACCCCGCAGGAAATTGCGCAGAATCTGGTCGCCGCACTCGCGAAAATGCTTGTGCCCCGGCGCACGGAACAATGCGCCTAGCTCGGTCTTGGTCATCGGCAGGTCAGCCGCTTGCAGAATGGACTGAATATCATCGTCACGCAGCTCGAAGGCAACGCGCAGCTTCTTCAGGATCAGGTTGTTGGTCAGGCGCTTTTCCACCGGCAAGCGCGGCCGGCTGTCGTCCTTGCCACGCTTGTGGAACACCAGCCCTTCGAGCACGTGCGCCAGCAGCACATCGTTGCACGAGCGATAGCCTGGCTCGTCCTCGTGCAACAGACAGGCCGAGATCAAACCCGGCTCGACGGGATAATCCGCCAGCCGGCAGAGTTCTTCCAGCTTGGCGTCGCTGACGTCTAACAGATAGCGCAGGCTGCGCAGTACATCGTTATTGAGCATGCAAAAGACTCTTGAGAACGGAATTCGGCGAGTGCCGTTCAATCTCGCGCCAGCGGAGTTGACTGGCTGGGTTTCCAGTCATCGGCATCGCCGGAGTTGAGTGCCTGCTGCAGTCGCTGCAGATCACCACGGTTGGCGAACTCACGCAGCCCGGCATTGAACTTGCGCAACAGCATGACACTTTCCGGGTCATCCTTGCGAAACAACAGGCGCAAAGGCTCTGTATTGAGCTGACGCGGATGGTGAATGATGTTACCGCCGTCTTTTGGAAACAGCCGGCGCAACATGGCGTAACCCACCGCACGATCCTGCGGGTGCAAGTCGATGCGCCCCAGTTCAAGCAGACGGAAGCTGGTGTCTTCCTTGCCATTTTGCTCGACGTTGAGCCGACCGGCCTGCAACGCTGCATCGAACGCCGGGCCGTAGGAGTAACCCAGAGTCGTGCCAATGCGGTAGCTCAGTAAATCCTCGACCGTGGTCCAGTCGAACGCCTGCTTGCGACGATGGAACAGGACGATCTCTCCGCGCACCAGCGTGTCGCTACAAATCCCATAGTTGAGCCGGCTGGGCGTACAACTGTAGGGCATGATCGCGTGCAACTGCCCCTGCTGCAGCATCAGCACATTGCGGTCCCAGGGACGAAAGACGTACTCGACCTGATAGCCCGCCTCAGCAAAGACAGCGCTGATCAGACGCGCCAGAGCACCACCGTCACTACGCTCCTGATCGACGTAAGGCGCCCAGTCGCCGGTACCGATAAACAACTTCTTAGGTTCAGCCTGAACCGGTCCCATCGCCACCCACAACAAAGGCAACGCCAGGGAGGCGAACATCCGTGCCCAGCGTCTTTTAAGAGAGACGCTACAAAACAGGTACGACACAAATCACCTCTGATACGAATCATCTACGACGTCTCCCTGTCAGTTACGGCAACCTCTCCCATCTCGCCCCAGCATAGTCAAACGAAGCATGGCCGGGGATTTTTCAAGCCTTGGGCAGACGCTCCGCCGGGCGGCGTGCGCCAGCCACCAGTTTGTCTACCAGCTTGGCCGCTGCAGCCATACCGAAACTGGCGGTGACCATCATCACCGCACCGAAGCCACCGGCGCAGTCAAGGCGTACGCCTTCTCCGACGAAGCCCTTGGCCTGGCAGACCGTGCCGTCCGGCTTGGGATAGCGCAGCTGCTCGGTGGAAAACACGCAGGGCACGCTGTAGGTGCGTCCCGGTGTACGAGAGAAACCGTAATCGCGACGCAGCAGGCTGCGCACCTTGGCCGCCAGCGGATCGTTGAAGGTCTTGTTCAGATCGGTGACCTGAATCTGCGTTGGGTCGACCTGCCCGCCTGCCCCACCGGTAGTAACGATCTGAATCTTGCGCCGCTTGCACCAGGCGATCAGCGCCGCCTTGGCCGGCACGCTGTCGATGCAGTCGATCACCCCATCGAGCTGCTCGGTGATGTACTCGGCCATGGTTTCGCGGGTGACGAAATCCGCCACCGCATGCACCACGCAGGCCGGGTTGATGGCGCGGATGCGCGCGGCCATCTCGTCGACCTTGGCCTTGCCCACCGCGCCTTCGATGGCGTGCACCTGGCGATTGGTGTTGGTGATGCAGACGTCGTCCAGGTCGAACAGGGAAATCTCGCCGACACCCGAGCGCGCCAGCGCCTCGGCCGCCCAGGAACCGACGCCGCCGATGCCGACTACCGCCACGTGCGCCGCTGCCAGTCGTTGATAGCCCTCCTGGCCGTAAAGCCGGGCTATGCCGCCGAATCGCTGATCGTCAGTACCCATCACACCCCCTACAGGAAGGCGCGCATTATAGAGATAGCACCCTGCCCACCCAAGCCTGTCGAACAGGTCAGCCGTCGGCAGTCGTACAAGCTGCATTTACCGCGAATGCGCCGTGCGGCCGTCCCTCATCCGGCGCTTCGCGCCACCTTCTCCCAGAGGGAGAAGGGCATCAAGGATGGCGTCGCTGCGCGACTTTCACGGTAATATGGCCAGCCTTCACGCTAGCTGTCGTACCGGAGCCATCATGACCGCCCCCCTCACCCCGACCCTGGACCTCGCCTTCGACCTGATCCGCCGCCCGTCCGTGACCCCGGTCGACGAAGGTTGCCAGGAGCTGATGATGCGCCGCCTGGCCGCCTGCGGCTTCGAGGTCGAGCACATGCGTATCGAAGAGGTTGAGAATTTCTGGGCCAAGCGCGGTGGTGACGGCCCGGTACTGTGCTTCGCCGGCCACACCGATGTGGTGCCCACCGGCCCGCTGGACGCCTGGCAGTACCAGCCGTTCGATGTGCGCGTGGATGAAGACGGCATGCTCTGCGGCCGTGGCGCAGCGGACATGAAAGGCAGCCTGGCGAGCATGATCATCGCCGTGGAGCGTTTCGTCGCCGACTACCCGAAGCACAAGGGCGCCATCAGCTTTCTCATCACCAGTGATGAAGAAGGCCCGGCCCAACACGGTACCAAAGCCGTGGTCGAGCGCCTGCGCGAGCGCAGCGAGCGCCTGGACTGGTGCATCGTCGGCGAACCGTCGAGTACCACCCTGCTCGGTGACGTGGTCAAGAACGGCCGTCGCGGCTCGCTCGGTTGCACCCTGACCGTGTACGGCAAGCAAGGCCATGTGGCCTACCCGCACCTGGCGAAGAACCCGATTCACCTCGCCGCCCCCGCTCTGGCCGAACTGGCCGCCGAGCACTGGGATCACGGCAACGACTACTTCCCGCCGACCAGCTTCCAGGTGTCCAACCTCAATTCCGGCACTGGCGCGACCAACGTCATCCCCGGTGAGCTGAAAGCGGTGTTCAACTTCCGCTTCTCCACCGAATCTACCGTCGAAGGTCTGCAGCAACGCGTCACCGCCATCCTCGACAAGCATGGCCTGGACTACCACCTGGAGTGGGCGCTGTCCGGCCTGCCCTTCCTTACCCAGCCGGGCGATCTGCTGGACGCCGTGGCCGCCAGCATCAAGGCCGTCACCGGCCGCGACACCACCCCATCGACCTCTGGCGGCACCTCCGACGGGCGCTTCATCGCCACTCTGGGCACCCAGGTGGTCGAACTCGGCCCGGTCAACGCCACCATCCACCAGATCAACGAGCGTGTACTGGCCAGCGATCTCGACCTGCTCACCGAGGTTTACTACCAGACCATGGTGAAGTTGCTGGCATGAGCCTGATCTGCCCCATCTGCCAGACATCGCTGGAGCCAAGTGACAGCGGTCTGATCTGCAGCAACCGGCACAGCTTCGACCGCGCTCGCCAGGGGTACTACAACCTGCTGCCGGTGCAACACAAGAACAGTCGCGACCCCGGCGACAACGCCGCCATGGTCGAGGCCCGCCGACGTTTTCTCGACGCAGGCCACTACGCGCCGCTGGCTGCTCGTCTGGCCGCACTGGCTGCCGACTACAAGCCGGTGCGCTGGCTGGATATCGGTTGTGGCGAGGGTTACTACACGGAACAGATCGCCCGTGGCCTGCCCGCCGCCGACGGTTATGCCATGGACATCTCTCGTGAGGCGGTCAAACGCGCGTGCAAACGTGCTCCGCAGTTGAACTGGCTGGTGGCGAGCATGGCCCGCGTGCCCTTGGCCAATGCCAGTTGCAGCCTGCTTGCCAGCGTCTTCAGCCCACTCGACTGGAACGAGGCAAAACGCCTGCTCGCCCCTGGCGGCGGCCTGCTGCGCATGGGCCCGACCCGTGGCCACCTGATGGAGCTGCGGCAAAAGCTGTACGACGAAGTCCGTGACTACGACGACGAGAAGCATCTGGCGCTGATCCCGCCCGGCATGCAAATGGCCCACAGCGAAACCCTCGAATTCCCGCTGCATCTGGCCGACGCACAGGCTCGCGCCGACCTGCTGGCCATGACCCCGCACGGCTGGCGCGCCAGTGCCGAACGCCGAGAGGCGGTGATCGCCGAGCCCTTCGATGTCACCGTTTCAATCCGCTACGATTGGATCACCAAAACCCAGAGCCCACGCTCTCAGGACTGAAAGCCATGCGCCAACCCGACATCGAGATCTACCTGAAAGACGCCGAACGCGACGCCGTGGCTCAGTGGCTGGGCGAAGCCCTGGGCCCGTGCAGCGACTGGCAGCAAAAGGGCCAGACCTTCAAATGCAAGGCCGGGGACGTGCCGGTGACCTGGCTGCCGAAAGCCGTGGGCAAATGGCACAGCCTGTATCTGGAAAGCGACACCACGCCCTGGGCCGACGACCTGGCCTGCGCCCGCGCCGCCCATGCCGCGCTTGGCGTGCAAGTGCGTTGCGCACCGGGCACCTGGGTAGAAGATGAAAGCGATGAGGAAGCTGATCGCTGGATCAAGGTCGACGCCGATGGCGAAACCGAGATTGTCTGGCGTACTGAATAAAAGCGGCCGCTTGGCGGCCATCTGATGACCCTCTCCCGCTTGCGGGAGAGGGTGCCCGAAGGGCGGGAGAGGGTCAGGGGTCTCACGCTACGAGATTTTTGAATCGACAGCGAATCAGGGTGACAAAGCTTCGCACCGGGGCGGGACTCCTACGCAAGGCTGTTTGGGATCATGAATTCCGCCCGTAGCCCGGATGAAATCCGGGGATCAGCGCATTTCCCGGATTACATCTGGCTACAGTGTTCTTCACCTTCGCGGCCGCGTTCGGCGAGGGGAAAACTGGCAGTTTTGCGGTATTTTTAGCCCTCTGCCCCGGCCCCTCTCCACTAGGCGTGCCCCCAATTAATGGGAGAGGGGAGCTACCCGCGAAACGAAGTACAGCGTGCAGAAACAACAAGGCCCGTCATCGACGGGCCTTGTTGTATGTCGAGCGGGAGCTCAGACCGCGGAGACGTCTTCCGCCTGCAGGCCTTTCTGGCCCTGGGTCACACCGAACTCGACCTTCTGGCCTTCGACCAGGGTGCGGTGGCCGTCGCCACGAATAGCGCGGTAGTGAACGAATACGTCCGGGCCGCTTTCGCGCTGAATGAACCCGTAACCCTTGGAATCATTGAACCATTTGACGGTTCCCGTCTCACGATCTGCCATTACCAACTTCTCCAAACTCGCTATGTTTTTATTATCCCGAAGGCGCTTTGACGGCTCGGTAAAAACGGTCTTCTCAGCGTTCGCCACCCCCGGCAATCGAGCATGGAGCAGGTCAAGCGATTCGCGTTCTTGCTGCAGCCGAGGGCCGAGTATAAAGCATGAATTGTGACTGAAAAGCGCTTTGTTAAAAACCGCCAAGAACCCAGAAGATATGCAGGTTACAGCTTGTTTTACGAGCTTTTGACTAACAGATCGCGCAACTTCTTCGCCAGCCGCTGCACCTGATCAGGCTCCAGTCGATATGCCCAGTCACTGTGCGCACTCACCTCCGCAGCGTTGAAACCTTCACGCTCGCCAAGCACCAACCAATACTGTTCACCCTGCTTGTACAACGCGCCTTCGAGCTTTTCCTCGGCAAAACCGCTGAGACTGAACTGCAGCATCGGCGCCTGCTTGAAACCTATCTGCGCCAATGGTGCGGCGTCGGCGAACTGCAGGTTGGAGAAGACCAGGGCGACGCTATTGGCCGCACCCTCGAAGCTGAGCTTCTGCTCCTTGCGCAGCTCCTCCACGGCGAAGTTGTATTGCTGGGCATCGGCACGCTTCAGCGTGAGCTTTTCACCGTCGGCATAGCGCAACTCCACGCGCGCGATAGCGGTAAAGGGAATGTCGCTGATGCGTCGGTCCAGCCAGTCCAGCTCGCGAGTCGGCACCTGCAACTGCTGGTCGATCAACCAGACCTGATCCTCGCCGGCACGTCGTACCAGTTGTCCGCTGCCCTGACGCGAGGGGTTGCCCAGGCGCAGGCCAAGATCGGGATGCCCCTCGAATTGCAGCTTCAGACGTAAGGCCTGCTCCTCAGCCTTGCCTTCCTCGGCCAATCCCAGACGGCCATGCCACTGCGGGTTGGCGGTCTTGGCCTCGATGCTGCGTGCCTCACGCAGCGCTCGCAGCAGTTCCGCCAGCGCTTGCGGTGCAGCCGGATAGTCAGCCTTGGCCGGCACCACCCATTGCTCGTCGCGGCGTTCGATGCGCACCGACGGCTGCCCCGGCAGCTCGACCTCCAGCGCCTGCAAGGTGTTCAGGTAACCCTGTTCGGCCGCCAGCCAAGGCGCCTGCTCGATTTGCGCCACGTTCTGCTGCTGGCTGTGCTGCACGGCCAGGTAACCCAGCACACAAAGCAGCACGATGACGATCAATGCCATCAGACCTTTGCGTCCCATACCCATCTCACTGTTGATGACTCGAAAGCGACAAGGGCGGATCACGCTTCACCGATCCACCGTTGCGGTGGATGTAAAAAGCGACCTCCACCCTACGCTCGGTTCGTGGGAGGGCTTTAGCCGCGACTGTCGCCGCTGAAGCCCCTCCTACAAGCGATAACCCTCACGCGCGACGACGGCGCCGCCACAGCCACAACGCCAACACACCCAGGGTCAGCAGCGCCGGCACCAGGGCGATGTTGATGATTTTCAGCGTGCGGCCCAGCGCCTCGATATCGGCATTGAGCTGGTAGCGCACCTCACGCAGCTCCTTGCGAATCTCCAGCTTCTGCTGGATGAAGCGCTGCAAGGCGCCCTGCTGCTCCGGCGTCAACTCCAGCGCCTGGCCAGGATCATCATTGCGTTGCAGCGCCGCCAGTTGCTGCTCGGTCTCGGCCAAACGCGCCTGCAAGGCCTGCTCCTTGTCGCGGAAGCGCTGTTCGGCAGCGCGCTGCAGCTCTTCGACCACCACGAACGGACGACTGAAGCGACCACGCGAACGCACGCTGATGAGTGCTTCGGAACCGGTCAGATTGTCCAGCGCATTGATGGTGAAGCTGCCGTTATCCGCCCATGGCTGCGGCATGCGCTGGCCGAAGAAGTCCTGCACCTGCACCCACATGCGGTCGCTGAGGATATCGGTATCGGCCACCGCGATCACGTTGATGGTGTCCGCCTGCTTGAGCCCGTCCTTGCGCCCTTCGATGCCTTCCGGGTAAGCGCTCTGCGCCGGACCATCGATGCGTGCGGCGATGGTGTAGCGCTCGCCGGTCGGCTCCAGTTCGCGGATGAGCTCCTCGGGGTTCCTGAGCATGGCGAAGCGCTGGGCGTCGAACGGCATGGCGTATTCGGAGCTTTGCATCAGCGGCGTGAAACGCGTCTTCGCCCCTTCCAACGGCTCGAGAATGCCGGCAGTGGCCACTGTGACGCTCTCCAGCCCAGCCGTGGCGATATCGGCCTGATCCAGCGCCTTGCGCGGCAGGCTCAGCCAGGCAGCATGACGCACCGGGCGCTGCCCCTGCCCCATGTTCACCGACATGGCGTAGGAGCCATCGCCGAGCACCTTGTCCGGCACCATGCGCAGACCCCAGGCCTTGAACAGCACCTCGATGTTAGAGGCCTTGTCCACCGCCACCTCGCCCGGCATGTCACCACTGTCCGCTTCCGCGTATGGATCAACGAACACCATCAGCTTGCCGCCGCGCAGCACGAACTGATCGATGGCATACAGGGTCTGCTCGGGCAGATTCTTCGGATGCACCAGCCACAGCACCGAGACCTTCTCGGGAATCTGGTCGACATCGGTCCTGAGGTTCTCGATCTGGAACAACTGACGCACCTGCTCCAGCACCATCCACGGCGGCGTCGGCTGCCGCGCCATCATGTCGAAACCGCCGGTCATCGGCAGCCCGGAGAGCACGCCAACCACCGGCAGTTCCGGCTTGGCCAGGGTCTGCACCAGGCGGCTCAGCTCATATTCGAGATGTTCCTCCTGATCCAGGGCGAAGAACGGAATCACCTGGGTATCGTCCAGGCCGTTGGTGCCGGCCAGGCCGAAGTAGATCGAGTCGCCGCCCTGCTGCAGCGGGATGCCTTGCAGGCCGAATTCGGCAGCCTTGTCCTCGTCCTCGGAGAACGGCTCGGGGTCGATGATGTGCAGGCGAATCTTGCCGCCGGCCTGCGCCTGGTAGGCCTTGAGCATCTCCTCCACGCGCTGGGCGTAGGTGCGCAGCGCTGGCAGGTTCTTGGCCACCTTGTCCGAATAGAAGAAGTACAGATTGATCGGCTCGTCCAGCTCTCCAAGGATCTGCTGGGTGCCATCGGAGATGGTGTAGAGCTTCTGCTCGGTCAGGTCCAGGCGTGCACCGCCCAGACCCAGGCCAGCCAGCAGGTTGAAGGCGACAAAGGCCACCGCGATCAGCAGCAGCCCGGCGCCGGAATAGATCAGCTTTTTCATGGGCGCTCCTCAGTCGGCTTTCTTCAGGTCGATGACCACGGCAGTGGCGGTCAGCCAGGCAGCGATCAGCGAGAGGAAATACAGCAGGTCACGCAGATCGATCACACCCTTGCTGATGGCGTCGAAGCGCACCAGGAAGCTCAGCGAGGCGATGGCGTCCACCAGCCACTGCGGCGCCCAGGCGAAGGCGTCGAGCACCATGGGAAAGCCGCTGACGATAAACAGGAAGCAGGCGCTGACCGCGAGGATGAAGGCGATCACCTGGTTCTTGCTCAGCGCCGACATGCACGAGCCGATGGCCAGATAAGCCCCGGCCAGCAGCCAGCTGCCGATATAGCCGGTGACGATGGCGCCGCTGTCCGGCTCGCCCAGATAGTTGACCGTGATGATCATCGGAAAGGTCAGCAGCAGCGCGATGCCGGCAAACACCCAGGCCGCCAGGAACTTGCCGGTGACCGCCTCGAAGCGGGTGATCGGCAGGGTCATCAGCAGCTCGATGGAGCCGGACTTGCGCTCCTCCGCCCACAGGCGCATGGCAATCGCCGGCACCAGGAACAGATAGAGCCAGGGGTGGAAATTGAAGAAGGCCGACAGATTGGCCTGCCCGCCCTCGAAGAAGCCGCCCAGGTAGAAGGTGAACACCCCGGACAGCACCAGGAAGATGACGATGAACACATAGGCCAGCGGCGTGGCGAAATAGCTCGCCAGCTCGCGTTTGAAGATCACGGGCAACTGGGTCATGGCTGCTCTCCCCGGGTCAGTGTGCGGAACACCTCATCCAGGCGGCCGCGTTCCACGTTGAGTTCCTTGACCTTCCAGCCGCGCTCGGCAATCAGCGCATTGACCTGCGGGAAGATCACTTCGCCCGGCTGCGCCAGCACGCTCAGGCTGTGCTCGCGGGCGTTCTCCTCGACACCGGCGACGCCCGGCAGCGCCGCCAGGGCTGCCTGGTCCAGCACCTCATCGGCCACCAGCGTCACCGCCTGGTGATAGCGCGAGCGGCTTTCCAGCTCCAGCGGCGTACCATCGGCCAGCAAGCGGCCCTGGGCGATCACCACCGCGCGGGTACACAGCGCCGTTACCTCTTCGAGAATATGAGTGGAAATGATCACGATCTTGTCGCGGGCCAGCCCCTGAATAAGCTGGCGCACCTGATGCTTCTGGTTGGGGTCGAGGCCGTCGGTGGGCTCGTCGAGGATCAGCACGCGCGGATCATGCAGAATCGCCTGGGCCAGGCCAACGCGGCGCTTGAAGCCCTTGGAGAGCGTCTCGATGCTCTGCTCCAGCACCTTTTCCAGCTCCACCTGCTCCACAGCGCGCTGCACGCGAAGCGTCTTCTCGGCGCCGCGAAAACCGCGCACCTCGGCGATAAACCCAAGAAAGCCACGCACCGTCATGTCGCCATAGCACGGCGCGCCTTCCGGCAGATAACCGATATGCCGCTGGGCCTTGAGAGTCTGGGTCTGGATATCGCAACCGAGGATGCTCGCCGTACCGGAGGTCGGCGCGAGAAAGCCGGTGAGCATCTTCATGGTGGTGGATTTGCCGGCCCCGTTGGGACCGAGAAAGCCCAGCACCTCCCCTGGCTGGACCTGGAACGACAGGTCATCGACTGCCGTGTGCTGCGCAAAACGCTTGGTCAGGTTTCTTATATCGATCATGGCCTCTCACCGTCGCGAATGGCCTGCGCTCAGCGAAACCATCGCTAAAGCGCAGGCCGCAAGAACGCCGGACGTGGAAAAGCACACGCCCGGACGAGGGCAAGACCGTAGCAAAACTGAAAAGTTCAGTCAGCAGGTTGCAACAAGCAGTAAAAGGAATATAGCTTCGGCGATTGGACAGCTTCATGCCAAAGCTCAACACCCCATGGCGAAGCGCCATTTGCCGATGGATACATGGCCTGGGCGTTCAAGGCTTAGCGCGCGGAACACAAACAGGGTGTTCTGACTGTTTTTGAGCAACTGTAAGCAATGAGGCAAAAGAGGAAGTCAAGCGAATACGCCCAAGGATCAGGAGCTGACTGGTAATGCCATGATTTTAAAAAGAATTTCCCAGGGCAACCATGATAGTGGTGCGGAGTTAGATGGAAGGCTCTACTATCGCGTTAGTACCGCCTTCCGTCTAATCACTGTTAGACACTGCAAAGAAATCGCACTGAGCGAACTTTAAGATCATCAAGAGATAAAAAATTGAGAAAATTACTCATAGCAATAGCCATATTGATCTCATACCCAGCCATCACACACGCTGAAAATTATAGATTCGACGGGCTTTATGAAATATCCGCCCCAGGAGATTGGCGCGTTGTATCTAGCTCTCATGCGACCGAGCTAATGAGGCAAGCGAGCAAAATCGCTAACACGGCCAAAGTAGAGCTCGATGTAGATCTAAAGGATATCGCCACCCCTTTCATGATCTACAAAGAAAAGAGCAATGAAGCATTCCTAACAAGAGTTATGGTCGGGCCTCCAGAGCTAACAAAAGAAGAATTTGATGGCCTGACAGTTTCAGACATTAACACTCTAGGAGATGAGCTCTCCAAAAGACAAAATGAAATCATGAGAGCTTCTGGAATCAGGCTAATTTCATCGCAGTCCGGCACAGGCACATTCAAAGGCACTCCTGCAGTTCGGACTGAAAGCATATCTTACAACTCTAAGGGCTTTAAAGTTTCGCGGGCGCAGTACATTGTGTACCGCACATCCGCAACCCTGATAATTAGCTTAGAGCACACCGTACTCAGCGGCGAACCAAACTACAAACTAATAGAAAACCAAATATCCAGCTTCAATGTCCTAGCGCAGTGATGAACTCGAAACTATCGTGCAAGCAGCGTCTAACAAATGGTATATGGACTCTCCCCACAAGTAGTGAGTAAAGCTTTGCCTTTGCACCTGTCGTCAGCGCGGTTGCATTCGTATATCCGGCCTGTTGTGGGCGTTCACGGCCTGGCCATTCTGTAGTTCGCGCAGCGGGGGCCAAGCGTTCAATCGATCACGGGGATCATCATTGTTATCGGCCTTCTTCTGCTGCAGGACTCGCCTGTTCCGACAGTGCTGCTGTTCACCACAACCACAAGAAAACCATCACTCCCTAATTGATTACCCCCGCCGTCAGGCGGGCTTGACGCTCTGCCAATTGCCACTGAACCGCCGTTCATGGCACCACACCGCCCAGCAGATCCGCACCAGTTTGTTGGCCAGGGCCACCGCTGCCTTGTTGTGGCCGATCCGTGCTGCCGTTGTCACGGCCCAGCGCTGCAACTGCGTCAGTTTTTCCGGTGTGCGGGCCTGGCAGCGTTGTGCGGCGAGCAAGGCTGCACGTGAGCCGTGGATCAGTAACGTGCGCACATAGACATTGCCCTGCCGGCTGATATGGCCGAGCTTGCGGCTATTGCCACTGCTGAACTCACGCGGCGTCATACCCAGCCAAGCGCTGAGCTGGCGACCATTGGCAAATCGCTCGGGCTTACCGACGGCGGTCGTCAGGGCGCTGGCAGTCAGCAGCCCAATACCACTGACCTCATCCAGTTTGCGCACGATTTCATCGTCAGCGTGCCAGCGCTTGAGTTGCTGTTCGCATTCGGCCATGCACTGTTCGTACAGGTTGATCTCGGCCAGCACGATATGCAGCAGACGGCTCAAGGAGGCGAGTTCAGGTTGCTCAATCAGCTCACTGGCAGCCCTGATAAAGGCGGCGGTCGAGGTCGGGGCTTCGATCCCCGCTTCACGCAGCATGCCGCGCAGCAGGTTGATGCGCTGGGTGCGACTCTTCTTCCAGGTTTCACGCAGCCCGTGCAATTGCTGGAGCTGTTGCTGATCGTGGCTCTTCACCGGTACCGGATGAATGTCGGTGCAGCGCGCCGCTTCCAGCATGGCATCGCAATCATTGCGGTCGGTTTTGTTGCGACGGCGATAGGGCCGCACGTAGCGCGGGTGCAGCAGCTTCACCTGATGACCGAGCGATTGCGCCAGCCGCCCCCAATAGTGCGCGGTGCCACAGGCCTCCATCACCCACTCGACCGGCTCGGCCTGCTCCTGTATATATCGCCGGAACGCCTCTCGGTTCAGCCGCTTGCGCTGCACCACCTGGCCGGAACGGACACTCTCGGCAACTTGGTAAATGGACTTGGCCAGATCAACAGCGATACGTTTCATAACGACTCTCCCGCTCAAAAATCCTCGACACCTTGGTATAGAACTGTGGTGTGGGGAGAGTCCATTACAGCATTCAAGCCGCTCGCTTCGCTCACTCGGGACCGGCTAAAGCCGGCCCCTTAACCAAACGTTATATTTCAAAGGCCAAATTGTGACACAGCCAATCATGCAGAGAATTGTTCGCCACATGGCTGCCAGACTCGCAAGAAAACAAATAGAGTCGGCCGTTGCCTTTGGAGGTGAATTTGATTCGCAGCGCTTCACAAATGAAGCCGCTATTAGCTATTGGAAGAGAAAAAGCTGTGATTTTAACTTTGAGAAGGCTTATGGCGACGAGTGGTACAAACTTGGCCAAAAAGATGCACTTAATGGAATTTGTCGGTCAAAAGAAATAGCAATAGATTCTTACAAGCGCGGCTGGCTCAACAAGATATATGCTTTAAGCCACCAAGGGTGGATAAATCCAAAAATCATCAAAGACCATGGCTGGCTGAATAATCAAGTCATAAATGAATATCGCATAATAAAAACAAACTACATTGACCAATTGAACTGGGATGATCCAGAGGTTTGAAATATAACAACTGGTTCAAATCGCTCGCTCCGCTCGCTGGGACGGGCTAAAGCCCGCCCCTTAACCAAACGTTAAGTACACATGAATAATTGCAATCTCCGCTTTGTACTCTTCGGTCTGCTGATGGCCGTCGTTCCTCCGATTTCGGCAACCCAGCCATTGGCTGACACGCTGCTTGTTGGAAATGAACTCGGACCGATCCATCCAGAGAAATGCTGCTGGCTTGATTTACCCAGAACAGAACGCCTGTTTGCCGCAAAGCGGGCTGAAGCCTGCTCTGCTATAGGCGGGCCTGTGGGCCGGTTCGAACTGGTTGACCAGAAAATCTGGTTAGTCGGCTTAAGTCGATGCAGTGGTGATATGCCCTTGAAGCAGGTGTATCCCGAGTTTGGCAACCGCGTTCATGCAGATTGGCTCAGCGGAGTTTTCTTCGCGAGATTTTCGCCTATGTGCACTACTCCAGATGGACAGGAGGTGCATCGCACTGTATTGCGGTTGGAGGTGGATTCTGGAGTTGTCTCTAGCATGCAAAGAAGCGAGCTTGATGACTCTCTATGCGGGAGTGCGCCCTGACAAATCACTCTTCCGAACCCGCTTCGCGGGCCGACCTAATTCGGGCGTTAGCGGTATATGGGCCTGCTGGAGTGGAGATGGCGCAAGCAGTTGCTAGTGGCAGCCCCATATGGAAACTCACATCGGCCTGTCGCTGACCGCTAGCCCCGCAAAACCTCATGCCCATCCATGCGGCTGTCCGAGCGAGGCCTTCATCAACTGCATTGAATATCGCATCACCGCGCTGCCGGCTGTAATGGGCTTTGCCCGGAAATCGGGCTTGCGGCAGGCTGCCAGGGCGCCCCGGCCATATCGCGTCGGGCCACTACCCCACTGTTCCAGTTAGATGTCCTCAACACCGCCTACCTCAGAGGCCCGCCTTGGAAACCACGGTCTTTCTCGCCGTCATCGCTGCCGCAGCCCTGCACGCAGGCTGGAACGCCCTGCTCAAGATTGGGCTGGATCGCTTTCTCACCGCCACGCTGATCCAGATCGGTGCCGGCCTGGTGGCGCTCTGCGCGCTGCCGCTGGTGGCCCTGCCACAAGCCTCGGCCTGGCCGTGGATCGCGCTGTCGGCGTTGCTGCATATCGGCTACAACTTTTTTCTCGCCCGCGCCTACTAGTACGGCGACCTGGGCCAGGTCTACCCGATTGCGCGGGGCAGCTCGCCGCTGATGGTCGCCCTGCTCTCACTGCTGCTGTTGCATGACGGGCTGGGCGCCCTGCAGTTGCTGGGTTTGCTAGTTCTGGTGCTGGGCATCTGGCTGATGGTGCTGCGCGGCGGCCATCACAAGGCGCCACAGGGGGCGATGCTGGGCTGTGCGTTGATGACGGCAGTGTTCATCGCCGGCTACACCCTCAGCGATGCCATGGGCGCGCGCAACAATGGCGATGCGCTGGGTTATTCGCTGTGGCTGTTCACCGTCAACGGTGTGGTGATGGCTGCGGTATTGGCCATCAGCCGTGGGCCGCGCGCCTTCCTGCAGCTGGGCCCGCACTGGCGTGGCGGGCTGGCTGGCGGGGCGATGTCGATGGCAGCCTACACCATCGTGATCTGGGCCATGACCCAGGCGCCGGTGGCATTGGTTTCGGCCTTGCGCGAGACCAGCGTGGTATTCGCCGTGCTGCTGGGGGTGGTGTTGCTCAAGGAGAGGTTGCGACCGATTCGCCTGGTGGCGTGCGCGGTGATCGCGGCTGGCGTGGTAGTGATGAAGTTGGCGTGAGGGATTCGCCTTATAAATGATGTTGGGCTGAAGCGGATCGCTGCCCGGCCCGCCCTGCAAGGACATCTGTAGGAGCGAGCTCTGCTCGCGAACCTCAAGCACAAAAGCTTCGCGAGCAGAGCTCGCTCCTACCCGGTCCCCCAACGCAACCAGCAGGTCAGGAGGCGCTTCGCACCGCCGGGGCGGCCTGACTCAGCATTCTGATCGGGAACCCGAGACCCGCTTTGCAGTTCTGTTGATCAACGGGTGCTGAGTCGTTGACCGTTTTCTCGTCATACACCGCCTGCATGCTGGTCGGGCTGACCGTCTGGACGCACGAGTTTTTTGCCCGCCAGACGCGGCTTGCGGCACACTAGCGCCCTTCCCGAGCCACCGCTCGTTTTGCCATACAAGCAGAGTCCGTATGACCCGTTCCCCCTTCCGCCGCCTCGTCTTCGGATCGTTGCGCCGCCTGCTGTACCTCTGGGTACGCTCGGAAACCATCAACCAGTCCGCCTTCACCCTCAAGCTCGACCGCAGCAAGCCGGTGTTCTACGTGCTGCAGCAGCCCTCGGTTAGCGACCTGGCAGTGGTCGACCGCGAGTGCACCAAGGCCGGCCTGCCGCGCCCGGTGTTGCCGGTAGCGGTCGGGGAACATATCGAGCCCGCCGCCTTCTTCTACCTGACGCCGGAGCCGGACTGGTTCGGCCGCCAGGACAAGCGCGGCATCTCGCCAACCCTCGATCGCGTGGTCACCGCCCTCAGCCAGCATGCCGTGGATGACGCGCAGATCGTCCCGGTCAGCGTGTTCTGGGGGCAGTCGCCGGATCGCGAAACCAGCCCTTGGAAACTGCTGTTCGCCGACAGCTGGGCGGTGACCGGGCGCCTGCGCCGGCTGGTCAGCATCCTGATTCTCGGGCGCAAGACACGCGTGCAGTTCTCCACGCCGATTCACCTGCGCGAACTGGTCGAGCAGGACAAGGGCAAGGAGCGCACCCTGCGCATGGTGCACCGCATCCTGCGTGTGCACTTCCGCAACCAGAAGGCAGCGGTGATCGGCCCGGACGTGTCGCACCGACGCAATCTGGTCAAGGGGCTGGTGCACGACCCGATGGTGCGCCAGGCGATTGCCGAGGAAGCCGAGCGCGAGAAGATCAGCCTGGAGAAGGCCGAAGCCCAGGCGCTGCGCTACGGCAACGAGATCGCCTCGGACTACACCTACACGGTGATCCGCTTCCTCGAACTGGTGCTGAGCTGGTTCTGGAACAAGATCTACGACGGTATCAAGGTGCACAACGTCGAAGGCGTGCGCGACATCGCCCAGGGCCACGAGGTGATCTACGTGCCCTGCCACCGCAGCCACATCGACTACCTGCTGCTGTCCTACCTGCTGTTCCGCAATGGCCTGACGCCGCCGCATATCGCTGCCGGCATCAACCTCAACATGCCGGTGATCGGCGGCCTGCTGCGCCGTGGCGGCGCCTTCTTCATGCGTCGCACCTTCAAGGGCAACCCGCTGTACACGGCGGTGTTCAACGAATATCTGCACACCCTGTTCAGCAAGGGCTTCCCGGTCGAATACTTCGTCGAGGGCGGCCGTTCGCGCACCGGGCGCATGCTGCGGCCGAAGACCGGCATGCTGGCCATCACCTTGCGCAGCTTCCTGCGCAGCAACCGCCTGCCCATCGTTTTCGTGCCGGTGTACATCGGCTACGAGCGCGTGCTGGAAGGCCGCACCTACCTGGGCGAGCTGCGCGGCGCGAGCAAGAAGAAGGAGTCGATCTTCGACCTGTTCAAGGTGCTCGGCGCGCTCAAGCAGCGCTTCGGCCAGGTCTCGGTGAACTTCGGCGAGCCGATCAAGCTGGCCGAATTCCTCGACCAGCAGCAGCCCGGTTGGCGTGAACAGGAGCTGGGCCCGCAGTACCGCCCGGCCTGGCTCAACGACACCACCAATCGCCTCGGTGAGCGCGTGGCGCGCCACCTCAACGAAGCGGCGTCGATCAACCCGGTCAACCTGGTAGCTCTGGCACTGTTGTCCACCAGCAAGCTGGCCCTGGATGACCGCGCCCTGGCCCGTGTGCTCGACCTGTACCTGGCCCTGCTGCGCGCGGTGCCCTACTCGCCGCATACCACTCTGCCGGAAGGCGACGGCGCGGCGCTGATCAAGCACGTCAAGGGCATGGACCTGCTGGCCGAACAGAAGGATGCGCTGGGCAAGATTCTCTATCTGGACGAGCAGAACGCCGTCCTGATGACCTACTACCGCAACAACGTGCTGCACATCTTCGCCTTGCCGGCGCTGCTGGCCAGCTTCTTCCAGAGCAGCGCGCGGATCAGCCGCGAGCAGATCCTGCGCTATGCCGGCGCGCTGTATCCGTATCTGCAATCCGAGCTGTTCATCCGCTGGGAACAGAGCGAACTGGAAGGCGTGATCGACCAGTGGCTGGCGGCGTTCGTCGAACAGGGCCTGCTCAAGATCGAGGGCGACGTGTACGTGCGCCCGGCGCCGAGCTCACGCCAGTTCGTGCTGCTGACGCTGCTTTCGCGCTCGGTGGCGCAGACCCTGCAGCGCTTCTATATGGCCATCGCCCTGCTGCTCAACGCCGGGCAGAACGCGATCAGCGCCGAGGAGCTGGAGGATCTGTGCACGGTCATGGCCCAGCGCCTGTCGATCCTGCATGGCCTGAACGCACCGGAGTTCTTCGACAAGAGCCTGTTCCGCCACTTCATCCAGAGCCTGCTGGACCAGGGCGTGCTGCGCCAGGACGAAGCCGGCAAGCTCAGCCATCACCCACTGCTCAGCGAACTGGCCGAAGGCGCTGCCAAACGCGTGCTGCCGGCCGAGATTCGCCTGTCGATCCGCCAGGTGGCACTGGACCGCAACGAAGATGAACCGGCCGCGCCGTGATGTGTGCAGGGTGCGCTGTGCGCACCTTCGAATCACCTTAGTCACCGGTGCGCACAGCGCACCCTACCGCCCCGCTACTGCCTCGGATGGATGTCGCGTGTTACATCCACCATGGCGCCGGCTCGAGATCACCAGACGAACCTGTCACGGGTTTGGCAGTCAGTGATAGACCACATACTGGCAGGAGGCCCTGGCCATGATCGACTCCCTGATGTTGAGCGCTGCACGCATCACCACCCTGGCCGCTGGGCAGATACTGACCAACGCCAGTGGTTTCTTCTTCCGCCGGGAGCAACGGCTGTTTCTCGTCACCAGCCGCCATGTCGTCCTCGACGAGCCCAGTGGCCATCAGCCGGACAGTCTGCAGATCGAACTGCACACCGATGCCGACAACCTGACCAGCACCGTCAGCTTCGCCATCCCACTGTATGACGGCGAGCAGCAGCTGTGGCGACAAGGCATGGATGGCGCGGGCGAGATCGATGTGGCGGTGATCGAGCTGGATCAGGCCGCTCTTCCCAACGGCGGCGCCTACCAGGCCTTCACCCCGCAGCACCTGCTACAAGCCGACGAACATGTAGAAATTGGCTCGACGCTGCTGGTGGTCGGCTTCCCGCTGGGATTTCAGGACACCCTGCACCGCATGCCGGTGGCGCGTCACGCCGGGTTAGCCTCTTCTTTCGGCCTGCGATTCCAGGGGTTGGGCTACTTTCTCACCGACGGCCGCACCCATCGCGGTATCAGCGGCGCGCCCGTAGTCAAGCGCGCCAGCGTCGATGGCGACCTGCCCTGGCATCTACTCGGCATCCACTCGACCCGCCTGCTCGGCAATCGCGACGAGGATCAGGACGAGGCGCTGGGTCTGAACTGCACCTGGTATGCCGATATTCTGATGACGCTGACGGAGTGATCAGCCTGCCCATCGCCCGGACGTAAACCGAGCAATCACCCTGCTAAAACCCCTCCCAAAGCCACGGCGGGATCTGTGGGAGGGGCTTCAGCCGCGAAAGATTCAGCTCACGAATATCAGCGACCCAAGAAAAACCCGCCCTGCGCATCACGCAGGGCGGGTTCTTTTACAGCGGTTAAAGCCTTACAGCGTCACGGGCGTCGGCTCGGGCTCGACAGCCATTTCCACGTCCGGCGCCACTTCGATGTGTTGCAGCTCGAGACGCTCACTGCTCCACTGACGAATACGGTTGGTCAGCGCCAGGTCGTCGTTCAGCTTCTGCCCGTACGACGGGATGATCTCCTTCAGGCGCGCTTGCCACTCAGGAGTGGCGACCTTGTCAGCGAAGGCCTTCTCGATCAGGTGCAGCATGATCGGTGCGGCAGTGGAGGCACCCGGCGAGGCGCCCAGCAGTGCACTGATGCTGCCGTCGGCAGCGGTCACCACTTCGGTACCGAACTGCAGTACGCCGCCCTTCTCGGCATCCTTCTTGATGATCTGCACGCGCTGGCCGGCGGTGAGCAGCTCCCAGTCGGCGTCCTGCGCCTCCGGGAAGTACTCGCGCAGCGACGCCATGCGGTCTTCCTGGCTGAGCATCAGCTGGCCCATCAGGTAGGTGCTCAGCGACCAGTTGTCCATGCCGGCATTGACCATCGGCATGAAGTTGTCGGTGGTCATGCTGCTGAACATGTCGAGCAGCGAGCCGTTCTTGAGGAACTTGGTGGAGAAGGTGGCGAACGGGCCGAACAGCAGCACGTTCTCGCCGTCGATCACGCGGGTATCCAGGTGCGGCACTGACATGGGCGGCGAGCCGACCGAAGCCTTGCCGTAGACCTTGGCCAGGTGCTGGGCAACCACGTCCTGGTTACGCGTCATCAGGAACTGGCCACCAACCGGGAAGCCAGCGTAGCCCTCGGCTTCTTCGATGCCGGATTTCTGCAGCAGCTTGAGCGCGCCACCACCGGCACCGATGAACACGAAGCGTGCATTGATGCTCTGCTCGGCGCCGCCCTTGGCCAGGTCGGCGACGGTCACGCGCCAGGTGCCGTCATCGTTGCGCTTGAGGTCGCGGACTTCGTGCTCCAGGTGCAGGCTGGCCTGCTCCTTGCCGATCAGCGAGTCGATCAGCTGACGGGTGATCTCACCGAAGTTGACGTCGGTGCCGATGGCCATACGGGTGGCGGCGACCTTCTGCTGCGGATCGCGACCTTGCATGATCAGCGGCACCCACTGGGCGATCTGTGCGTGGTCCTCGGTGAACTCCATGCCACGGAACAGGTTGCTGTGCTGCAGGGCGGCGTGGCGCTTGCGCAGGTATTCGACGTTGTCGTCACCCCAGACGAAGCTCATGTGCGGGGTGATGTTGATGAAGCTCCTGGGCTTGCTCAGCACCTCGCGCTCGACCTGGGTGGCCCAGAACTGCTTGGAGATCTCGAACGATTCGTTAATGGCGATGGCCTTGCTGATATCGATGCCACCGTCGGCGGTTTCCGGCGTGTAGTTCAGCTCGCAGAAGGCCGAGTGGCCGGTGCCGGCATTGTTCCAGCCATTGGAGCTTTCGGCGGCCACCTGGTCGAGGCGCTCGTAGATTTCGATGCTCCAGTCCGGCTGCAGCTCGTGCAGGTAAGTGCCGAGGGTGGCGCTCATCACGCCAGCGCCAATCAGCAGCACGTCGACGGTTTTCTCGGGCTCGCGGGGCTTGGAGCAACCGATCACGCTGAGACAAAGCAGCGTCAGCAGGATTTTTTTCATGGGACAGTCCTATTCGTCGCACGACGGCAAGGGCCGTGCAGGCAAGGTTTCGGGCAGCGGCCGTTTGAGCCGCACATGAGCAATAGCCGCAGATCTGCGACAGGGCGAAAGGAAGGGGGTTCCAGGCCTCTTGGCGGGCGTATTCCGATCGCGCCGCGTGCTGGAGCAATATGCGTGCCGCTGAAAGGATTCAGCAGTCCCTGTGCGGCTTTCTGCCACACAGCCGGCACGGGGCTGGCGGGAACTCGCCAGATCCACGGGAGGAGCCCCCTGGAAATGGCGGAATCCCGCCCGATTCAGGTCAGCAGTAGCGGCAGCAGCAAGGCAGTGCCGATGCCCAGCAGGCTCATCGCCAGGGCGGCGAAGGCGCCGCACTCCTCCCCTTCCTGCAAGGCATGGGCGGTACCAATGGCATGGGCGTTGATGCCATAGCTCAGACCACGCGCCGCCGGGTGGTCGACGCCCGCCCAGCGCAGCAGCAGCGGCCCCATGGCCGTACCAATCACACCGGTGAGCATGACCATCACCGCCGCCAGCGACGCCACGCCGCCAATCTGCTCGGCCACCGGCATAGCAATCGGCATGGTCGCGAATTTCGGCGCCAGGCTCATCACCACGCTCCAGTCGGCGCCCAGCGCCCAGCCGATGGCCAGGGTCAACGCCACCGACAGCACGCCGCCGGCCGTAAGGGTTATCAGCACCGGCCAGAACAACTGGCGGATGCGCTTGATGTTATGTTGCAGCGGCACCGCCAGGGCCACGGTGGCCGGCCCCAGCAGCCAGGCAACGGGCTCGGCGCCAGCGCGGTAGGTGGCGTAGTCCACCCCGCACAGCAGCAAAGTGGTGACAATCAGTGTGACCGACACCAGAACCGGCTGCAGCAGCAGCCAGCCACTGCGGCGATAGAGCCAGGCGGCGATCAGAAAGGCGGCCAGCGTCAGGGCGATGGCGAACAGCGGGTGATGAGTCAGCAATGTCATCCCTTGCGCTCCTGACGGCGGATCAGCGTCTGCAGCAACCAGCCACAGAACGGCACGGTCACCAGCAGCGACAGCACCAGCGCGGTGACAATCACCGGCAGCTCACCGAGCAGCAGATCGCTGCTGGTCATGATCCCAGAGGCCGGTACGGCCAGCAGCAGCGGCAGATACGGCAGTAAACCACCGGCGGCCTGCTGCAGCGGCTCAGGCACGGCGCCGCGCCACATCAGCCAGACCGAGAGCAGCAGCAGGCCGATGATCGAGGCTGGCAGCATCGGCAACAGCCAGTGATTGAGCGCCACGCCGAACAATTGCAGCAATACCAGCCAGAACAGGCCACGCACCATCATGAACTCGACTCCTCCTTATGGCGCCCCCGACGAAACAGCGGACGCGGCTCGATAACCGAGCGACCATACAACACACTGAGCCCTTGCAGGCCCTTGAGTGCATCTTCCAGTGATTTGTCGGCGCGCACGGCGAAGGCATCGAAGCCGCACTGGCGCATGTGCGCCAGTTGGTCGCGCAGCACATCGCCCACCGCGCGCAACTCGCCGCGCCAGCCCAGTCGGGTACGTAGCAGGTAGGCCTGGCTGTAGCCACGGCCATCGCGAAAACTGGGGAAGTCGATGGCGATCAACGGCAGACTGGTGAGAAAAGGCTGCAGCGCCTCTGGATCGTCATCCACCTGCAGCAGCAGGCCATCGGCGCTCATCGCCCTACCCTCCAGCACCTCCACAGACTGCCGCTCACGCCAGGCCGCCAGCGGCAGGATCAACGGCGCGTCAGCCTCCACATCGAGCTGCCAGGGATCGTCGTCGACGATGCAGGCCTGGCCCTCGACCAGGCGAATCAGGTTGTTCATGCCACCTCCTCGCGGCTGTAGACGTTCGCCTTGAATGGCTCCAGGCCGATGCGCTGGAAGGTGTCGAGAAAGCCTTCGTTGACCTGCCGCTGATCGACGTAGGTGCGCACGATGCGCTCGATCACTTCGGGCACCTGCTCGGCAGCGAACGACGGACCTATCACCTTGCCCAGCGCCGCCTGCTGGCCCTGGCTACCACCGAGGGTGAGCTGGTACCACTCGCTGCCGTTCTTGTCTACGCCGAGGATGCCGATGTTGCCGATATGGTGATGGCCGCAGGCGTTCATACAGCCGGAGATGTTCAGGCTCAGCTCGCCCAGATCATGCAGGTAGTCGAGATCGTCGAAACGCTGCTGGATGGCCTGGGCAATGGGGATCGACTTGGCGTTGGCCAGCGAGCAGAAATCACCACCGGGGCAGGCGATGATGTCGGTGAGCAACCCGGCGTTGGCCGTGCCCAGCCCGGCCGCTTCGGCCTCCCGCCATAGCGCGTAGAGGTCGGCCTTGCGTACATCGGGCAGCACCAGATTCTGTTCGTGGGCGACGCGAATCTCGCCGAAACCGTAGCGCTCGCTCCAGTCGGCCACGGCCTCCATCTGCTCGGCCGTGACGTCGCCGGGCGGAGCGCTGATGCCGGGCTTGGTCGACAGCACCACGCTGAGGTAACCGGGCACCTGGTGTGCCATGACATTGCGCGAAACCCAACGGGCGAAGGCCTCGTCGCGCGCCAGGTGGGTACCGAAGTCGAGGTCGAGGGTGTCCTGCGGCACGTAGGCCGGTTTGTGGAAGGAGGCCGCGACGCGCTGGTACTCTTCCTCGGTCAGTTGCGCCGGGCCGTCCTTGATCGGCTGCCACTCGCGCTCCACCTCATTAGCGAAGGCCTCGATGCCCAGCGCCTTGACCAGAATCTTGATCCGCGCCTTGTACTTGTTGTCGCGCCGGCCATGGCGGTTGTACACGCGCAGGATGGCCTCGACGTAGGACAGACAGTCCTGCCAGTGCAGACCCTCGCGCAGGGTCTGGGCGATGATCGGCGTACGCCCAAGGCCGCCGCCGACCAGCACACGCAGACGCAGCTCGTTGGCCTGGTCGCGATACAGCTGCAGGCCGATGTCATGCACCTGAACGGCTGCGCGGTCCTGCTCAGCTGCACACAGGGCGATCTTGAACTTGCGCGGCAAGAACAGGAATTCCGGATTGACCGTCGACCACTGACGGAGGATCTCGGCCAGTGGGCGTGGGTCGAGGTACTCGTCGGCAGCGACGCCGGCGAAAGCCTCGGTAGTGACGTTGCGCACGCAGTTGCCGGAAGTCTGGATGGCATGCATGTCGTGATCGGCCAGCCAGTCGAGGATGTCCGGCACACGTTCCAGCTCGATCCAGTTGAACTGGATGTTCTGCCGAGTGGTGAAGTGGCCGTAGCCGCGGTCGTACTCGCGGGCGATGTGCGCCAATGCGCGCATCTGCTTGGCCGACAGCGTGCCGTAGGGAATGGCTACGCGCAGCATGTAGGCATGCTTTTGCAGGTACAGGCCGTTCTGCAGGCGCAACGGCAGAAACTCCTCCTCGCTCAGTTCATCGGCCAGGCGCCGCTGTACCTGGTCGCGGAACTGGGCGACGCGTTCGCGCACCAGCGCGCGGTCATAATCGTCATATTGGTACATGCAGGCAGGCCTCCTGATCACGGGGCGTCGACTATGCCTGCCAGGCGTGCACTGAAAACAGCGCCAGAAAAGCCTTAAAAAAGCGGATCAGATGGGTATGACAGTGGCTGGCGCAGGTCACTGATTGGCGTGGCGCGATGTCGCAGGGCATCCGTCACACAGCCAGACAGCAAAGCTCCAGACGCCAGAAATGGCAGGGCCTGGCGAGCTTTCTGGCATTTTCCCCTACGTCCAACGTGATCATCTGATCCGCTTTTTTATCGAAAACCTGAGTCTGTATTGCGATCAGTTGCCCTCGGATCATGGCGCCAGCCTGAATAAACGCCTGATGAGGGCAACTAAATGACCGATCTGATCCCCGTGCGCAGCGTCGAGACCATCGACCCGAGCAAACCCATCCGCCTGACACCGGCCCAGGCCGGCGGCCCGATCCACACGCGCAGCTTCACCGGGCGTTTTCGCAACCTCCGTCTGCTCGGCGCCGGCTTGCTGTTCCTGCTGTTCTTCGGCACCGCCTGGATCGATTGGAACGGCCGCCAGGCCGTGCTCTGGGATCTGGATAACCGTCAGTTCCATATCTTCGGCGCGACCTTCTGGCCACAGGATTTCATCCTGCTCTCGGCGATCCTGATCATCGCCGCCTTCGGCCTGTTCTTCATCACCGTGTTGGCTGGCCGCGTCTGGTGTGGCTACGCCTGCCCGCAGAGCGTATGGACCTGGGTGTTCATGCGCGTGGAGCAGATCACCGAGGGCGACCGCGGCCAGCGCATCAAGCTCGACGCCGCGCCCTGGTCGCTGCAAAAACTGGCCCGGCGCAGCGCCAAGCACGGCCTGTGGCTCGCGGTCAGCCTGGTCACGGCCCTGGCCTTCGTCGGCTACTTCACTCCGGTGCGCCAACTGACAGTGGACCTGGCGACCTTCGAAGTCGGTGCCACCACGGCGTTCTGGGTACTGTTCTTCACCGCTGCCACCTACATCAACGCCGGCTGGCTGCGCGAAAAGGTGTGCCGCGACATGTGCCCCTACTCGCGCTTCCAGAGCGTGATGTTCGACAGCGATACGCTGGTCATCTCCTACGACGCCGCCCGTGGCGAAAACCGTGGCCCGCGCCGCAAGGACGCCGACTACAAGGCCGAAGGCCTGGGCGATTGCATCGACTGCACGATGTGCGTGCAGGTCTGCCCCACCGGCATCGACATCCGCGACGGCCTGCAACTGGAGTGCATCGGCTGCGGCGCCTGCGTCGATGCCTGTGACAGCATCATGGACAAGCTCGGCTATGCCCAAGGCCTGGTGCGCTACAGCTCGGAGAATGAGCTGGCCGGCGGCAAGACCCACTGGTTGCGTCCTCGCCTGATCGGCTACGCGGCGATGCTGGCGGTGATGATCGGCGCCTTCGTCTGGGCCCTGGCCGAACGCCCGCTGATCTCGCTGGACGTGACCCGCGACCGTGGCCTGTTCCGCGAGAACGCACTGGGCCAGATCGAGAACATCTACAGCCTGAAGATCATCAACAAGACCCAGCAGCCGCGCAGCTATGCCATCAGCCTGGTCGAGCCCGGCGACTTCGAGCTGCATGGCCCGAGCACACTGAACCTGGCGCCGGGGGAGATTCGCGACCTGCCGGTAAGCGTCGCGCTGACGGCCTCGCACAACGCTGCCGGGCCGCAGACCCTGCGTTTCGAAGTGCGCGACAAGGCCGATTCGCAGAGCCATGTGAGCACCAAGAGCACCTTCCTGGCGCCGCTGCGTTGAGTCGCAGTAAACCGTGCTGTTCACCTAACGAAAGGTGGACACGATCAATCCCCTCTCCCCCACGGGGAGAGGGCTAGGGAGAGGGGGTAACGGTTACACGGAGGTGTATCTAACCCTCTCCCCCGGCCCCTCTCCCATGAATGGGAGAGGGGAGCAAGCGTTGTAGCCCGGATGCAATCCTGGGCGATTCGAGATACGTCCCCCTTCACGAGGCACTGCCATGTCTGCCGCTCACCCCGTAAAGTATTCGCCCGTACCCTTTGCGGCGGTGAACCAGGACAGGATGAAACGCTACGAAAAATTTGCCGACGAGATCGCCGAGCTGATCCGTACCGGCGTGCTCGGTCCCGGTGAGAAAGTGCCCTCGGTACGCCATGCCAGCCGCACCTACGGCGTCAGCCCGTCCACCGTGTTCCAGGCCTACTACCTGCTGGAGGATCGCGGCCTGATCCAGGCCCGCGCGCGTTCCGGCTATTTCGTCCGCGAACACGCCAAACGCCCGCTGCACGAACCGGAACTGACCGCCCACGCGGCGCAAACCACCGAAGTCGATGTCAGCGAACTGGTGTTCTCCGTGCTCGCCTCGCTGAAGGACCCGCATACCGTACCCTTCGGCTCGGCCTTCCCCAGCCCCGACCTGTTTCCGCTGCCGCGTCTGGCCAAAAGCATGGCGCACGCGCTGCGCATGCTCTCGCCGCACGAGATCATCGCCGACATGACCGCCGGCAACGCCGACCTGCGCCGGCAGATCGCCCTGCGCTACATGGTCAGCGGCGTGATGCTGCCGATGGAGGAGCTGGTGATCAGCAACGGCGCCATGGAGGCGCTCAACCTCTGCCTGCAGTGCGTGACCCAGCCCGGCGACCTGGTGGCTATCGAATCCCCCACCTTCTACGCCTGCCTGCAGGTGCTGGAGCGGCTGCAGCTCAAGGCGGTGGAAATCCCCGTGCACCCGCGCGAAGGCATCGACCTGGGTGCCCTGTCCGATAGCCTCAAGCACCTGCCGATCAAGGCCTGCTGGTTCATGAGCAGCCTGCAGAACCCGCTCGGCGCCAGCATGAGCGAGACCAAGAAGCAGGCGCTGTATGAGCTGCTGGTCGAGCATCAGGTACCGCTGATCGAGGACGACGTGTACGCCGAGCTGTACTTCGGCAGTCACCCGCCCAAACCGGTGAAGAGCTTTGACCGCGAAGGGCTGGTGATGCATTGCAGCTCCTTCTCCAAGAGTCTGGCGCCGGGTTATCGCATTGGCTGGGTGGCCGGCGGGCGCTATGCCGAGCAGATCGCCCGGCTCAAGCTGATGACCACTATCTCGCCGTCAGTGCCGGCACAGGCGGCGCTGGCCGACTACCTGCAGCACGGCGGCTACGACCGTCACCTGCGCAAGCTGCGCCACGCCCTGGAAATGCAACAGAGCGCGATGCTCGCCTCCGCCGCCCGACACTTTCCCGCCAGCACGCGGGTGACGAGGCCTTCGGGTGGCTACTTCCTCTGGTTCGAATTCCCCGAGCGCCTGGACTCGCTGCAACTGCTGCGCCTGGCGCTCGCCCAGGGCATCAGCCTGGCGCCGGGGCCGATCTTCTCCGCCAGCCAGGGCTTTCGCCACTGCGCGCGGTTGAACTACGGCCACCCATGGAGCCCACGCAGCGAACAGGCCATGGAAGTACTCGGGCGCCTGGTGGCGGGGTTGCTCTGACTCCTGGTGCGCACAGCGCACCCTACGGATGACCTGCGCCACCTACGTAGGGTGCGCCATGCGCACCGACTGATTTAAAGCGCGCACATCCTGGGAGCGCTCTACTTCCACCAGTACTCCACCTGCACGCCGAAGTTGGAGCCGTTACGTGCGCTGCCGAAGGCGCCGTTCTCGGATAAGGCCGAGCCGTCGGCCAACAGGTTGGCAGCCTGTTGCGCGGCGCGGTTCCAGCTGGCGTAGGTGTAGTACAGGCGGATTTCCGGACGTTCCCAGAAACCGGGGCCGGATGGCGACCAGGTCGGCGCGATGGTGAACTTGGTCAGCTTGCGCGTACCGCCGGGCGCCTCGACCTGATCGCGACCGATCTCGCCGACCAGCTTGAACTGCTCGGTGAAGGCGTAGCTGGTGCGGCCACCGATGGACAGCCAGTTCTGAGGCGGCGCCATCGGCCACGGCGCGCACCTGAAAGCCGACGCGGCTCAGGTAGGTATCGAGCAGTTCGCGAATTTCCTGGTCGTCATCGACCAGCAGAATCGATTTGCCGGGCTGGCTCATGGCCCGCCACCTTTCTTGTTATGACTGTGTAGCCCGGATCAAATCCGGGGGGCTATCAATGCTTATCCCGGATTGCATCCAGGCTACGCTCCGATGCCTGTTGCAAGGCCACGCCAGCGCCGGTAAGGCCTGGATACTCAGCCGTCACCAGCCACAATGGAATGCCGTGAAGATAATCGCTCATGCAGCCCTTGTCGCTGAAGCTCTTGGCAAAACCGCTGGCGAGAAAGCGTTCGGCAAAACGCGGCACCACGCCGCCGACGCTTGCTGAGCGGCCACTGCAGAACGATGAGGATGCATGGCATCGACTCCAAACCCGAATTATTTTTATAGTTCAAACAACGCGCATCACAGTAAACCCGAAAATTACGCCTATCAAGCCGGATAAACTTGTAATAACAACAATATTTTGTGCCCCACTGCAGCCATCATCCAGCCCCTCGCATCCAGCTCCAAGCATGACCCCGGACAATATCTGCGTCTTTGCTGCGACCTAGACTGGCATTTTGCATCGGCGCATGGCGGGTTGCACCCGCCCTACTGGCCATCCGCTTGGAGAGCTGCAGCATGTCACCCGATATCGTCATCGTCGGCGCCGGCCCGGCCGGCCTTTGCCTGGCCCGTGCCCTGTCCGGACAGGGTCTGTCCATCGTCCTGCTGGAGCGCCAGACCGAGCAGGCACTGGCTGAACCGGCCTTCGATGGCCGCGAGATCGCCCTTACCCATGGTTCGCAGGCACTGCTCGAGCGCCTGGGCCTATGGGCGCGCCTGCCCAGCGAAGACATTGCCGTACTACGCGACGCTCAGGTGTTCAACGGCCCCTCGCTGTTCGCATTGAAGATCCGCGCCGAACAGGCCGGCGCCGAACGACTCGGCCATCTGGTGGCCAACCAGGCCATTCGCCGCGCCGCCTATCAGGCCGTGAGCGAATGCGCCGATGTGCAATTGCTGTGCGAAACCAGCGTGCGCGCCATAGAGCAACGCCAGAACGAGGTGAAACTGGTGCTGCAGGATGGTCAGGTGCTGCAGCCACGCCTGCTGGTCGCCGCCGACAGCCGCTTCTCGGAAACGCGCCGCCAGCTCGGCATCGGCGCGCAACTCAAGGACTTCGGCAAGAGCATGCTGGTATGCCGCATGCAGCACGAGCAGGATCACCAGCAAATCGCCTGGGAGTGGTTCGGCTATGGCCAGACCCTGGCCCTGCTACCGCTTAATGGCCGGCAGTCGTCGATGGTCCTCACCCTGCCACCGCGCGAAATAGAACGCCTGCAGAAACTGGACGAGGCGATCTTCACCCGCGAGATGGAAAAGCGCTTCGACCGCCGCCTGGGCGCCATGCAACTGGTCAGCAGCCGCCACGTCTACCCGTTGGTGGGCGCCTACGCACGACGCATGGTCGGCAACCGCTGCGCCCTGCTCGGCGATGCCGCCGTGGGCATGCACCCGGTCACCGCGCATGGCTTCAACTTCGGCCTGATTGGCGTGCAACTGCTCAGCGACGCCCTGCTGGCCGCCCATGGCAAACACCAGGACATCGGTTCAACATCAGCGCTGGCCCGCTACGAACGCCAGCTGCGACTGGCCACCTGGCCGTTGTACCAGGCCACCAACCTGCTGGTGGAGCTGTACACCAACGATCGCCTGCCCGCGCGCCTGCTACGCGGCGCAGGTCTGCGCGTGGCTCAGGGCCTGCTGCCGCTGAAGAAGGGCATCGCCCGGCACTTGACTGCTCGCGCCTGATGACTCACACCCACTGATCATTACGCTTGCGCTTGACCCGCAGCATGGTCGGCAGAATCAGCCCGAGCAGCAGCCCGGCGCCAGCGATGCTGCCGCCATAGGCCATGTAGCGCATCAGTACCTGCTGCTGCTCCTCACCCAGTTGCGCCTGAGCATCACGCAGCTGCGAACGGGTGGTGGTCAGCTCGGCGTCCAGCGCGCCGCGGGCGGCCTGCAGTTCATCGATAAGCTTCTTGCGGGTGTCGAGGGTTTCCTGCATGCCTTGCACACGCGCCTTCCAGGCATCGTCGATGCCTTTGAGTTCAGCCGTGAGGTCGGCGACTTTCTGCTCCAGTTGCGGCAGTCGCTCAGCCTGACCGGGTACCGATTGCAGGTCGCGACTGGGAATCCATACCGTACTGCCGCTGGCGCTGCGTACCTGGCTGTAGTCGCCCTGAGTACGCAACAGCTCGACTTTTTCCCCAGACACCAGAGTGCCGACAATCCGGTAGCCATCGGTAGGGCCGCTGCGCACGTAGGTATTGAGGCTGTCGCTGACCCAGCGCTGGTTACTGGCGGCCTCTTCTGCCAGTGACGGCTGCACGCCGCCAAGCAGGCCACCGAGCAGCAGGCAGGCACCGAGAATGCGGGGTTGGAGTGGAGCATGACGAGATAAAAACATGGGGCGATCTTCACATGGCAGTCAGACGAACCCGGCGAACGGGATGAACGATGCCGGCCACACGCACGAGCACATGCTCAAGCACGATCCAGGCAGAATCCGCGACGTAGACGCCACACTAACGGCCAATAGCCATCAACTCCTGCCGGTACGGGCCGACAGCAGACAGACATTGGCCACTTGCTTAGAGTTCACTCGCAGCAGAGATGGTAGATGGACGGAGCGTGGGTTCAGCCGTTGTGGCGCTGTACGAAGGAGCAGAAGTCCGCCAACGGCATCGGCCGGCTAAGCAGGTAGCCCTGGAACTGGCTGCAGCCGTTATCAGCCAGAAACCGCCGCTGCGCCTCGGTTTCCACGCCCTCGGCGATCACCGTCATGCCCATGCTCCGCCCCAGGGCAATCACCGTACGCACGATGGTTTCGCTGTTGGCATCGGTGAGCACGTCGCAGATGAACGACCGGTCTATTTTCAGTTTGCTCAGCGGCAAACGCTTGAGGTGGCTGAGGGAAGAAAAACCGGTACCAAAGTCATCCAGCGAGAAGCGCACGCCATGCTCGACCAGCGCCACCATCTTGCGCATCAGGTCCTCCATGTCGCGGACGATCAGCGTCTCGGTCAGCTCCAGCTCCAGGCGCTGGGCATCGATACCGTGACGCTCGATCAGGCCGAGGATTTCGGCGACGAAACTGCTCTGCGAGAATTGCTTCTGACTGATGTTCACCGCCAGCCCGACATCGCCAAAGAGCGGGTCACCCTTCCATTGCCGCAAGCGCGCGGCCGTCTGCTCCAGCACCCACTGGCCAATGGGGATGATCAACCCGGTGTTCTCGGCGTGGTCGATGAACTCGCCTGGCGCCAGCAGCCCGCGCTGCGGGTGCTGCCAGCGAATCAGTACCTCGGCTCCCGCCACCCGCCCTGCATCGTTGAGTTGCGGCTGGTAGTGCAGCACGAACTGCCCCTCGCGGATGGCCGCGCGCAGGTCGCGATCCAGTTCGGAGCGCTCGGCGGTATCGGTCTGCAGAATGTGCAGGAGCAGGAAGAACAGCACCATGGCCACGCCGGCCTGCAGCCAGGAGCCGACACGCCGCACATCGTCGGGCAGTGCGTAGAGATCGGTGGGTCGCCAGTTCGACGCCGCCAGGGCGACGAACAGCAGCAAACAGAACAGCGAGACGCCATAACGCAGCCACAGTGGATCGTCACGAAAGGCCATCAGGGCACCGACAGCCATCGGCAGCAGATACAGATGCGTGGCACGCGGCGCCATGCGCGTCGACGGATCGAGCAGCAGGGTCGAGGCGACGACAACGACAATCAGCGCGCTGAACAGGATCAGGTTGGCACTGCGTGCCCTGTCGCGCAGGGTCAGCGCGAAAACCGCCACACCACTGCAGACGATAGCCACATCCATGATGACGATGGCCCAGTAGCCGCGAGAGGAAAAGAACAGCCCCCAGAGCAGGCCCATCACGATCATCACCACGCTCGACAGCATGCGCATCCGACGCTCACGGCGCTGGCCGACCAGAGCCAAGTCTGCACCATGCCAGAGTTTGCGAACGCGCCTGCCGAAGCTGGAGAGTGATGGCATGATGAAGTCCTGATCCGATCACTTCATTCTTGAAGCTGCCTGGCCGAATGCAAGTTTCCGGCGCAGCTTTTAATGCTGCCTGCACGCTGTGCCTGCAAATAGCCCGACAATAAATCAATCGCCGCCCCCCTGGCTTGGCCGCCTGAACCTTCAGAACCATGGCTTGGCCTATGACACCGACACCCACTGCTAGCACAAGGGGCGCAATCGGGCGCTTTTGCTTGTGAACCAGCAAAACCTGTACAGCTTGCACAAGCTCAGGCGTGACGCAGCAGTCATTGCACGAACGTGCTCGAAAGGGCTTGCAAAGCGGGCAAAACAGCTATACAAAAACTGTACACGACAAATCCTTGTACAGCTTTAGGTAAATCACTATGCCGTCCTACCGTGCTCCGCTGCGTGACATGCGCTTCGTGTTCGAAGAACTGCTCGACGCCTACACCCTGCTGCAAAATTTGCCCGAACACCGCGAGTTTAGTGCCGACCTCAGTGGTGCGATCCTCGGAGAGGCCGCCAAGCTGGCCGAGAACGTACTGGCCCCGCTCAATGGCCCTGGCGACAAGCAAGGCTGCCAGTACGACCCACAGAGCCGCAGCGTGCGTACCCCGGACGGCTTCAAGGCCGCGTATCAGCAGTTCGCCGAAGGGGGCTGGACGGCCCTGGCATGCACACCCGAGTTTGGCGGCCAAGGCCTGCCACACGTACTGAACATGCTGGTCGAGGAAATGACCTGCTCGGCCAATCTGTCACTGGGCATGTACCCCGGCCTGACCCATGGCGCCATCAACGCCCTGACCAGCCATGGCACCCCCGAGCAGCAGGCGCAATATTTGCCGCGTCTGATCAGCGGTGAGTGGACCGGGACCATGTGCCTGACCGAACCGCAGTGCGGCACCGACCTCGGCCTGATCCGCACCCGCGCCGTGCCGCAGGCCGATGGCAGTTACGCCATCACCGGCACCAAGATCTGGATCACCGGTGGCGAGCACGATCTGGTCGACAATATCGTCCATCTGGTGCTGGCCAAGCTGCCGGACGCACCGGATAGCGTCAAAGGCATCTCCCTGTTCCTGGTACCCAAGGTGCTGGAAGATGGCAGCCGTAACCCGGCCTTCTGCGGTGGCCTGGAGCACAAGATGGGCATCAAGGGTTCGGCCACCTGCGTGATGAACTTCGAGGGCGCCAAGGGCTGGCTGATCGGTGAACCGAACAAGGGGTTGAGCTGCATGTTCACCATGATGAACTCGGCACGCCTGATGGTCGGCATGCAAGGCCTGGGTGTGGCCGAAAGCGCCTACCAGATCGCCCTGGGCTTCGCTCGCGAGCGCCTGCAGAGTCGCTCCATCTCAGGCCCGAAGGCGGCCGACAAGCCGGCTGATCCGATCATGGTGCACCCGGACGTACGCCGCATGCTGCTGCGGCAGAAGGTGATGATCGAAGGCTGCCGCGCCCTGGCCTACTACGCCGGCCTGCAACAGGACATCGCTCACGGCGCCGAGGATGCTGAAACCCGCAGCCGCGCCGACGATCTGGTGCAACTGCTGACACCGGTGGTCAAGGCCTTCCTCACCGATGAAGGCTTCACCTGCGCCAACGAAGGTCTACAGGTACTGGGCGGCTCGGGCTTCACCGAGGACTGGGGCATCGAGCAACTGGTACGCGACAGCCGCATCACGCGCATCTACGAAGGCACCAATGGCATACAGGCGCTGGACCTGGTGGGGCGCAAGCTGGCGATGGGCGGTGGTCGCGCCGTGCGCGCCTATTTCGCCCTGGTCGAAGACTGGCTCAAGGACAACCCGGCGGCGCCGCATGCAGCGGCCGTCACCCGGGCTTTCAAGCAACTGCAACAAGCCACCCTCTGGCTGGCCAGCGAGGGCAGCAAGGACCCGGAGCAGGCGGCTGCAGCGGCAACGCCCTATCTGCGTCTGTTCGGTCTGACCAGCCTAGCCTGGTTGTGGTCGCAACAATCCCAGCTGGCCCAGCGCCAACTCGATGCCGGCAGTTCGGAAACTCATTTCTATGCGGCCAAGATCAAGTCCGCCGATTTCTTCATGGCCCGCATCCTGCCAGAAACCGACGCCCTGCTCAGCGAGATCAAGGCAGGCAAGGCGACACTGATGGCCATCACTGATGAGGAGTTCGCTGCCTGATCGCTGGCGGCGCTGACAAGCTGCGCAATCCGACAACCCACCTCTCCCCTTTTTGGTTGTCGGATTTTTTTATTGGCTACCCGCGGCCACTCGATGGCCGCGGTCAACTTCAACTGCTGAGGGATGACTCATGGCAGCCCTGACATCACGCCTCTGTTCGACCCTGCTGTTGACGCTGGCACTTGCCAGTGCCTCGGTGCAGGCCAACAACCAGAGCGGCTGGCGTGAACAACTACCGCAGGCCAGTCTGGTGGGTAGCGGCGACTTCAGCTGGTTCGGCTTCTCGGTCTACAACGCCAAGCTGTGGAGCCCAGTGCAGCGCGTGGATTTCTCCCAGCCCTTCGCTCTGGAGCTAACCTACCGGCGCAGCATCAGCCGGGAAACCCTGGTCGATACCAGCCTCGACGAAATTCGCCGGATCAACGGCGAGCCACTCGACCGCGAACAGCAGGCCGAGTGGACGCAGCAGATGAGCCAGGCGTTCGTCGACGTGAAGGATGGTAGGCGCATCACCGGCGTATTCCTGCCCGGCGAGGGCTGCCGTTTCTATGTCGATGGCAAGCTGCAGCACGTCATCGATGATCAAGAGTTCGCCCGTGCCTTCTTCTCCATCTGGCTCGATCCGCAGACTCGCAGCCCGAAGCTGCGTGCGGCGTTGCTCGGCCTTAATCCGTGAGGTATCGCATGAAAGCCCTATTGATCGTGCTGAGCAGCCTGCTGCTGATCAGCTGCGGCCAGGTCCCGGTCGAGCGTTACGCCAACGAGAAACCCGTGCTGGATCTGCCCACCTACTTCTCCGGGCCGGTGCAGGCCTGGGGCATGTTCCAGGATCGCTCCGGTGAGGTGATCAAGCGCTTCCACGTCGATATCCAGAGCCGCCGCGAGGGCGACAAGCTGATCCTCGACGAGCGCTTTCTGTACAGCGACGGCACCCGTCAGCGCCGGGTCTGGACCCTGACCCCGGACGGCGAAGGACGCTGGATCGGCACCGCTGACGATGTGATCGGCGAAGCCATCGGTGAAGTGGCCGGCAACGCCCTGCGCTGGCGTTATCACCTCAACCTGCCGGTGGACGATACAACCTATGTCGTTTACTTCGACGACTGGATGTACCTGATGGATGACGACACCCTGATCAACCGCTCAGCCATGAGCAAGTTCGGCATCGAGCTGGGCCAGGTCACGCTGTTCTTCCGCCGGGGCGCTGCCACACCATGACCCTGCACAGCCTGGGCAACGGCTACAAGGCGCTGGTGATTGGCGCCAGCGGCAGCATTGGCCAGGCCTTCTGCCGGTTACTGCGCGCCGACCCAAACTGCGCCAGCGTGCGTGAGCTGAGCCGCAGCAGCTCACCTGCGCTCGATCTCGAAACTCCCACCAGCATCGCCGAAGCTGCAGCCGCACTGGCCGGCGAAGCACCGTATCAGTTGATCCTGCACACGGCCGGTCTGCTGCACCGCGACGGTATCGCACCAGAGAAAAGCCTGGCTGCCATCGAGGCCGATGCGCTGCAGGCGGTATTTCAGGTCAACGCACTGGGACCGGCGCTGGTGCTGCGCCACTTTCTGCCTCTGCTGGACAATCAGGGTGCCATGGCCATGCTCTCGGCCAAGGTCGGCAGCATCGGCGACAACCGCCTCGGTGGTTGGTACGCCTACCGTGCATCCAAGGCGGCGCTGAACATGCTGATCAAGACCGCCGCCATCGAATTGGCACGCAGCAAGCCGAAGGCACGGCTGCTCAGCCTGCATCCCGGCACAGTGATTTCGCCGCTGTCACAGCCCTTTCGCGGCGCCACAGCGGCACGACCGGCCGAACAGGCAGCAGCGGAAATGCTGCGGGTGATCGATAGCCTGGGGCCGGAACACAGTGGCAGCTTCCACGCCTACGACGGCCAACCACTGCCCTGGTAGCCCCCCCCCTACAAGCCACCGAACAGGTCGAAAGAATCCAGCAGCCGCCAGGCGATTTCCGGCTTTTTCTCCATGGCTCGTCGAATTGCCGCCGGAATGTTCTGCCGGGTCTTGCGGCACAACCCCGGGTGCGCCTCGAAACGCATGTGAATACCGCGCATGCTGCGCACCTCGCCATGGGCCGGCTCGATGTGCAGGCGAATACCCAGGTTGTCGAACATGCGCTGTTGCATGCGCTCAAGGTCTTCCAAGCTCTGCAGGTTTTCCAGGCGTTCGAGCAGGCGCTGCTCCTCCTGCCGGGTCAACAGCAGCACGCGGGTATCGGCACCCGGCCTGTCCAGCAGCTCATCACGCTGGCAGTCGCAAGCGCCTGGCGGGCAAGGATTTCGGAGCAGCAGCGGCGAATTCATGGCCCTGATCATAGCCATAGCGAAACGCGCTGCCCATCCACAGCTATCGGCCGACTTGCCAGTAACGCAGACTCCGTTAAGCTCACAGCATTTCCCCCGATGCAAGGATCACCATCATGCTGCGCCTCACTACTCTTGCCGCTGGCCTGCTGCTCTCGGCCAACGTCTTCGCGCTGTCCCTCTCCGATCTGAGCCAGCAGGACGCCAGCGGCGGCCTGAAAGACGCGCTGATCCAGGGCGCTCAGGTGGCCGTCAAGCAGTTGGGCACGCCCGGCGGCTTCAGCAACAACCCGGACGTGCGCATCGAACTGCCCGGCAAACTCGGCAAAGCCGCCAAGACCATGAAGATGATGGGCATGGGTGCCCAGGTCGATCAGCTCGAAGCGAGCATGAACAAGGCTGCCGAAGCCGCCGTGCCGCAGGCTCAGGCTCTGTTGGTCGACGCGGTGAAGAAGATGACCGTAGCCGACGCCAAGTCGATTCTCAGCGGCCCGCAGGACTCGGCCACCCAGTACCTGAACAAGAGCAGCCGCGAGCAGATCCGCACCAAGTTCCTGCCCATCGTCAAGCAGGCCACCGACCAGGTCGGCCTGGCCCAGCAATACAACGCCTTCGCCGGCCAAGCCGCCAGCTTCGGCGTGGGCGATGCCAAGAACAGCACGGTAGAAAGCTACGTGACCGAACAGGCGCTCGATGGCCTGTTCGAGATGATTGCCAAGCAGGAAGCCAGCATCCGCAAGAACCCGGCCGGTGCCGCTACCAGCCTGGCGAAGAAGGTGTTCGGCGCGCTCTGAGAAGAGCCCTTGACGCAGCCTGAGTAGGAGTCCCGCCCCGGGGCGAAGCCTTTGGCTTTGCGGTGATCTTTCGATTCGCCGCGAGGCGCGGCTCCTACGGGGTGATTTGACCTGCGGGTTATCCGTTTTTGGCCATAGCACGCCGCCCTGATTCGCGGCAGGGTGCCGCTCACGTTCGCTACGTCAGCGCTTAACTGTCCCCACCAGCGGTGCGTTTGCGGTTAGGGCAGACAAAGCTTGTCCAACGCGGGCCTGGCGAAGAAAAAGCCCTGCATGTAGCGGATACCAAGCTCGATCAGCGCATCACGCTCACCAACACTTTCGATGCCCTCGGCGATGATGCGAATGCCCAGGCGCTGCGCGGCCAGCACGATACCGGCGACGATGGCCTGGCGCACCGGGTCCTGATCGATGCCGCGGGTCAGGGCCATGTCCAGCTTGAGCAGGTGCGGTTGGAATTCGGCCAGCAGATTGAGCCCGGAGTAGCCCGCGCCAAAATCGTCGATGGCGGTGGTGAAGCCCTGCTTGCCGTACTCGGCGAAGATCCGCTTGAGGTGCTCCGCATCATGGATCTGCTCGCCTTCGGTCACCTCGAACATCAGCCGCTCGCGCGGGAAGTCAAAGCGCTGCGCCGCCTCCAGCGTGGCGCGAATGCAGGTCTCGGCGCGATACACCGCATTGGGCAGGAAGTTGATGCTGAGCAGACAATCCGGAATGTCGAGCAGCCCGAGCTTCGCAGCCTGCTCAATGGCCTTGACCCGGCAGGCCTGATCGAAACGGTAGCGGTTGCCATCGTTGACCCTTCCGAGAATCTCCCCCGCCGACTCGCCGTTGACACCACGCACCAGCGCCTCGTAGGCGAAGGGTCGCTGCTCCTCGACATCCAGAATCAGCTGAAAGGCCATGGTGAAGTCGAACCCCAGTGCCTCGGGGTTGCGACACTCGGCGCAGCCCACAGCCCGAAATGGCTGAGGAAAGATGCTCTGGCTGACAATACCCATAGGCGCTTCCTTATAGAACAAGACGTGGAGACTCCGTCATTGTCATCCTAGTCAAAAACGAAAGGAAGCCACCTGTTTTTCCAGCGACAACGCCAGTTGCTGCAAGCCTTGTGCGGTACGCGATGTATCGGCCACCGCCTCACTGTTCTCCATCGACATCTGTGCGATGCGCTCGACATTGCGCGCCACGTCCTGATTGGCGACCGTCTGCTCACGCAGCGCCAGGGAGATCTGATCCAGCACACCGACCACGCTGGCGGCTGCGTGGGACTGCTCCTGAGTGGACACCGACAGCTGGCGGCGCTGGAGATGTTCTGCGCGGCGCCGACCAGTTGTTCGGCGCCGCTGCGCCCTTGCGAGGCGCCGCCGGCTCCGGCAGAAGCCGACGGCGAAGGAGGGCATAACCCAAAACGAAAGCCCCGCCGGGCTTGTGGCCGGGCGGGGCTTTCGGTTGCCGTTACCGATCAGGCGCAGGCGGCTTGCATCTGCCGATGCGTGTCGATGAGGTGCTGCACCACGCCAGGATCGGCCAGCGTGGAGATGTCGCCGAGGGAGTCGTATTCGGCGGTAGCGATCTTGCGCAGGATGCGGCGCATGATCTTGCCCGAGCGAGTCTTCGGCAGGCCAGGCGCCCACTGAATGACGTCCGGCGTGGCAATCGGACCAATCTCCTTACGCACCCAGTTCTTCAGCTCCTGACGCAACTGCTCGGAAGACTCCTCGCCAGCGTTCAGGGTGACGTAGACGTAGATGCCCTGACCCTTGATGTCGTGCGGTACGCCAACCACCGCGGCCTCGGCCACTTTCGGGTGGGCGACCATGGCGCTTTCCACTTCGGCGGTGCCCATGCGGTGGCCGGAGACGTTGAGCACGTCATCGACGCGACCGGTGATCCACCAGTAGCCATCTTCGTCGCGGCGCGCACCGTCACCGGTGAAGTACATGCCGCGGAAGGTCTTGAAGTAGGTGTCGACGAAGCGGTCGTGGTCGCCGTACAGGGTACGTGCCTGACCCGGCCAGGAATCGATAATCACCAGGTTGCCCTCGGCAGGGCCTTCGATGATGTTACCCAGGTTGTCCACCAGCGCCGGCTGCACGCCGAAGAACGGTCGTGCGGCGGAGCCCGGCTTCAGGCCGTGAGCACCTGGTAGCGGGGTCATCAGGCAGGCACCGGTTTCGGTCTGCCACCAGGTATCGACGATCGGGCAGCGGCTCTGGCCAACGTTCTCGTAGTACCACTGCCAGGCTTCCGGGTTGATCGGCTCACCCACAGACCCCAACAGACGCAGGCTGGAACCATCGGCACCTTCGACTGCGGCCTTGCCCTCAGCCATCATGGCGCGGATCGCGGTCGGCGCGGTATAGAGGATGTTGACTTTGTGCTTGTCGACGATCTGCGCCACGCGACGCACGTCCGGATAGTTCGGCACGCCCTCGAACATCAGGGTAGTGGCGCCGTTGGACAGCGGCCCGTAGACGAGGTAGGTGTGGCCGGTGACCCAGCCGATGTCGGCGGTGCACCAGAAGACCTCGCCCGGACGGTAGTCGAACACGCGTTCATGGGTCAGCGAAGCGTAGGTCAGGTAACCGCCGGTGGTGTGCAGCACGCCCTTGGGCTTACCGGTGGAGCCGGAGGTGTAGAGGATGAACAGGGCTTCTTCAGCACCCATTTCCTTCGGCGCGCAGACGCTGCCAGCGACCTTCATCAGGTCTTCGTACCAGATGTCGCGATGCTGGTTCCACTTGATGTCGGAGCCAGTGCGCTTGACCACGATGATCTTCTGCACGCTGGCGGTTTCCGGGTTGGTCAGCGCATCGTCGACGTTGGCTTTCAGCGGCACCTTGCGGCCACCACGCAGGCCCTCGTCGGCGGTGATCACCACCTTGGACTCGCAGTCGATGATGCGACCAGCCAGCGCTTCCGGGGAGAAGCCGCCAAAGACCACGGAATGGATGGCGCCGATGCGCGCGCAGGCGAGCATCGCCACCACGGCTTCGGGAATCATCGGCATGTAGATGGTGACGACGTCACCACGGTGCACGTCCTGGCCACGCAGGGCGTTGGCGAACTTGCTCACCTCTTCGTGCAGTTGGCGATAGGTGATCTCGCGGTGTTCGGAAGGATCGTCGCCTTCCCAGATGATCGCGACCTGGTCACCACGCTCTTCCAGATGACGGTCGAGGCAGTTGTAGGAGACGTTCAGGGTGCCATCGGCGTACCACTTGATATCGACGTGGTGGTCATCGAAGGTGGTTTGCTTGACCTTGGTGTAGGGCTTGATCCAGTCGATCCGCTTGCCCTGCTCGCGCCAGAAACCCTCGGGGTTGACCACGGACTGTTGGTACATGGCCTTGTACGTGGCCTCGTCAGTGAGGGTCCGCGCGGCCACTTCGGGACGCACAGGGTAAAGAGACGCAGCACTCATGGAATCACCTCGACGGGGAGTTGTTTTTGTATGGTGCCTTTTGTATCTCCCGACCCTTCGTGAGGCCATTCGACCATGGTCTTACCGCTCTAAGACCATCGTCTTGAAGCCCTGCCTGGCATATGGCGAGCCAATTCGACAGCGTCATGGATATGTCGCGACGAAGCAAAAAAACCCGGCACAGGGCCGGGCACAGAGGTAGACACAATTGCTCAGCTCATCCCCAGCCAGTTCGGCAGGGCCATGGACACGGCCGGGATGTAGGTGATGATCATCAGGAAGCTGAGCAGCAGCATCAGCCACGGCATCGCCGCGCGGATCACTGCCGTCAGCGGCATCCCCGTTACCGCCGAGGTGACGAACAGGTTCAGCCCCACCGGTGGTGTGATCAAACCGATCTCCATGTTCACCACCATGATGATGCCCAGGTGAATCGGGTCGATGCCCAGCTGCATGGCGATCGGGAACAGGATAGGCGCGAGAATCAGGATGATTGCCGACGGCTCCATGAAGGCACCGGCCACCAGCAGCACGATGTTCACCACCAGCAGGAACTGCCACGGCTGCAGGCCCAGCTCCACCACCCAAGCGGTGATCTGCTGCGGAATCTGCTCGGTGGTCAGCACGTGGGCGAAGAGCATGGCGTTGGCAATGATGAACATCAGCATGATGGTCAGCTTGCCGGACTCCAGCAGCACCTTCGGGCACTCGCGGATGGTCAGGTCCTTGTACACGAACAGGGCGACGAAGCCGGCGTATACCGCCGCCACGGCCGCAGCCTCGGTCGGAGTGAACATGCCGGTGTAGATGCCGCCGAGGATGATCACCATCAGCAGCAGGCCCCAGAACGCCTCACGGGCGGAACGCAGCCACTCGCGGAAGCTGGCGCGCGGCAGGGCCGGTAGCTTCTTGATGCGCGCGACGATGTAGATCGCAATCATCAGCACCAGGCCGAGCATGATGCCGGGGATCACCCCGGCCATGAACAGCTTGCCCACCGACTGCTCGGTGGCGGCGGCGTACACCACCATCACGATCGACGGCGGAATCAGGATGCCCAGGGTACCGGCGTTGCACACGATGCCGGCGCCGAAGGCCTGCGGGTAACCGGAACGCACCATACCGGCGATGGCGATGGAGCCGACCGCAGCGACGGTGGCCGGCGAGGAGCCGGACAGCGCGGCGAACAGCATGCACGCCAGTACCGCACCGATGGCCAGGCCGCCACGGATGTGGCCGACGCAGGCGTTGGCGAAGTCGATCAGGCGACGCGCCACACCACCGGTGGTCATGAACGCACCGGAGAGCAGGAAGAACGGGATCGCCAGCAGGGTGTAGTGCTCGGAGGTCTCGAACAGCTTGATCGCCAGCGAGCGCACCGAGTCCGGGCTGAACAGCATGATGGTGATCGAACCGGCCAGGCCGAGCGACGCAGCGATCGGCACGCCGATGAACATCAGCAGGAACAGCAGCAGGAAGAGGAACAGAACGGTCATTGCTTGGGCTCCTCGTGCTCATTGATTTTCAACGCATCGGCGGCTTCGTCAGCCAGGCCGAGGCCGGTCTGCTCGTTGCGCAGGATACGGACGAGGATTTCCAGGAAGCGGATGAACACCATGGCGTAGCCGAACGGCACGATCAGGCCGATGTGCCATTGCTGGATGCCGTAGTGGCCGAGGTCTTCGGCGCCGATGCCAGCCCTGAACAGGGTGCTGACCCAGTCGAAGCTGCCGACTGCGATCAGGCCGGCGTAGCCCAGGCAGGCCGAGCAGGCGATCACACCGATCACGCGTTGCACGCCGCGCGGGGCGAGTTTGACCAGTGCGTCGACGCCGATGTGGCCGGCGGTGCGCACGCCGTAGGCCAGGCCGAAGAAGATCAGCCAGCCGAACAGCGCTTTGGTCAGGGCATTGCTCCAGGTCATCGCCTGGGCCATGTCGAGAATGGAGTCGCCGATAGCGAGCAGGGTCTCGTTACCGCCGAAGGTGTCACCCAGCCAATAGAACAGGGTGTAGAAGTTGTTGAGGATCACGTAGACGAAAGTGATCAGCGTCATGGCCGCCAGGAGGAAAGCGATGAAGCCTTCCTCGAAGTGCTCCCAGACGCACCGCAAGGCGTTCATGGCATCTCCGCGAGGTTCTTGTGATTGTCAGGGGTCGGACGAATCTAACCGAGCCAGGACCAGCGCGATATTCGTCATTGGCAAACGCCGTCTTAGGCGACGGCGAATGAAAAACCGCCCCGGGTGCGTGGGCCCGGGACGGTCGTGGTGCTCATTGCTGATTAGCGGCTTGCGCAGCCTCGATCACATCAGTGCCGATCTCGGCCTCGAACTTCCTCCAGGCCGGGCGCACGGCGTCACGCCAGGCAGCGCGCTGCTCGGGCGTGAGGGTGATGATCTCGCTCTTGCCGGTATCGAGAATCGCCTGGCGCGCTTCGGCGTTCAGCGCTTCGGCCTGCTTGTTCACCTCGACGGTCACCTCGTCGACGATCTGTTCCAGCTCGCTACGGATGTCCGCCGGCAGACCGTTCCAGAACTGGGTATTGGTGATCAGCAGGTAGTTGCCGATGGCATGGTTGGACTCGGTCATGTACTTCTGCACCTCGAAGTACTTCTGCGAGTAGATGTTCGACCAGGGGTTGTCCTGGGCGTTGACCACGCCGGTCTGCAGGCCCTGGTAAATCTCGGCGAAGCTCATCTTGCGTGGTACCGCACGCAGGGCGCTGTATTGCGCGGCCTGCAGATCGGACGGCTGCACGCGGAATTTCTGCCCACGGGCGTCGCTTGGCTCGACCAGCGGCTTGTTGGCGGTGAGCTGGCGCATGCCGTTGAGCCAGTAGGCCAGGCCGGTGATGCCCTTGCTCTCCATCGACTTGAGCAGTGCCTTGCCCTTGCTTGAGGACTGGAAGCGCTGCGCGGCGGCGACGTCATCGAACAGGAACATCATGTCGAACAGCTGCAGCTGCTTGGTGTACTGCTCCAGCTTGGACGGCGCAGGCGCCAGCATCTGCACTTCGTTCAACAGCAGCGCTTCCATTTCCTTGCCATCGCCATACAGCGAAGAGTTGGCATAGACGTCGACCTTGACCTTGCCGGCCAGACGCTCCTCCACCAGCTTCTTGAACAGCAGCGCGCCCTGGCCCTTCGGCGTGCTGTCGGCGGTGATATGGGAAAACTTGATCAAGATCGGGGCGGTCGGCTGCGACTCGGCTGCGTGTGCCGAGAGTGCGCCAAGCAGTGCGCAACCGGCGAGTACACCGGCCAGGCCACGACGGACGAAAGAAAACTTCATGGAAGGCTCCTGTTGTTTTTGTCTGAGCGTCGAGGGAGAAACCCCTTCGATTGGCCCGGACTCTACTCCGCCGTCCCCCAGGCTGAAATTCACATTTGAACAACCGAGCCTTCGGCATTCACGAAGGCAGCGCTGAATATCCCTCTGTCGCGCCACTGTTTCGCAGGTGATCAAGCATCTGCTTCGCGGTCAGCGAAAGGTTGTCCTGATTACGTACCGCCACCTTGAGCTCACGCCGAGCCCAGGGATCGTGCAGCGGGATCACCCGCACTTCGAGCGCCGGCAGGTAGGTACGCACTGCCAGATCCGGCAACACGCCAACACCCATGCCGGTATGGATCATCCGGCAAATGGCCTCGAAGCTGCGTACCTGAATGCGCAGGCGCAAGGCCACGCCCTGGCTGTGCGCCGAGTGCTGCAGCAGGCTATGCAGGGAAGCGTCCTGCTGCAGGCCGATGAAATCGAAGCCCACCGCCTCGCGCAGGAACAGGCCGTCGCGTTCGGCCAGGGGATGCTCGCGCGGGGTGACCAGCACCAACTGATCGTGACGGTAGGTGAAAACCTGCAGATCCTCGGCCGGCACATGCCCGGCGAAGATGCCGATATCGGTCAGCCCCTCGCGCACGGCGCGGATGGTCTCGCTGCTGACCCGCTCTTCTAGGTCGATCTTCACCTGCGGGTGCAGGCGACTGAAGCTGGCCAGGTCCTCGGGCAGAAATTCGATCACCGCCGAGGTGTTGGCGTGAATGCGCACATGGCCCTTGACCCCTTCACTGAACTCACTGAGGTCGGCGTTGAGCTGTTCGAGGTTGTCCATCATGTTGCGCGCGTGGTGCAGCAATGCATGGCCGGCCGGAGTCAGTTCGACGCCCTTGGGCTGGCGATAGAGCAGCGCGATGCCGAGCTGGTTTTCCAGGTCGCTGACGCGCTTGCTCACCGCCGCCAGGGCCAAGTGCTCGCGCTCGGCAGCGCGGGTCAGGCTGCGCTCATCGGCGATGGCGACGAACAGCTTGAGGGTGACGAAATCGATGCGGCGCATAAAGGTCTCCATTTCGTGCCTGGCGAAGCGAAGCCGCCAGAAAGCTGATTTACAGCATGCCACTTCGCAATACGCGAAGCCTAGCTTGGCCATTGAGCAATTGTCGGCACCGCGCCGCTGCGCCATTCTGCGCACCACGAGAAACGCACAGGCAAATCAGGTGCAGCCATGACTCAACACAACACCAGCAACATGGCCCTGCAGGGGCTCAAGGTGATCGAGATGGGCCAGCTCATCGCCGGTCCCTTCGCCAGCAAGCTGCTCGGCGAATTCGGCGCCGACGTGATCAAGATCGAGCCGCCGGGCGTCGGCGACCCGCTGCGCAAATGGCGCAAGATCAAGGACGGCACCTCGCTCTGGTGGCACGTGCAGTCACGCAACAAGCGCTCGCTGACCCTCGACCTGAAACAGGCCGAAGCCCAGGACATCGTGCGTAAGCTGGTGGCCGAGGCCGACGTGCTGGTGGAGAACTTCCGCCCCGGCACGCTGGAAGGCTGGGGCCTGGGTTATGAGGCACTGAAGGCGATCAACCCGCGCCTGATCATGCTGCGCATCTCCGGCTATGGGCAGACCGGCCCCTACCGCGACCTGCCCGGTTTCGGCGTGATCGGCGAAGCCATGGGCGGCCTGCGCCACCTCTCCGGCTACCCCGGCCAGGCGCCGGTGCGCGTGGGCATCAGCATCGGCGACTCGCTGTCCTCGCTGTACGGCGTGATCGGCGTGCTGCTGGCCCTGCAGGAACGGGCGCGCAGCGGCGAAGGCCAGGAAATCGACGTGGCACTGTACGAGTCGGTATTCGCCATGATGGAAAGCCTGATCCCCGAATACGACGCCTTCGGCTACGTCCGCGAGCCGGCCGGCAGCGCCCTGCCCGGCATCACGCCGTCCAACTCCTACCCGTGCAACGACGGCAGCTACGTGCTGATCGCCGGCAATGGCGACAGCATCTACAAGCGCCTGATGAGCCTGATCGGCCGCGACGACCTGGGCAACGACCCGCGCCTGGCGCAGAACGACGGACGCAGCCAGCACGCCGAACTGATCGACGGCGCCATCGCCGAATGGACCGCCCAGCGTGGCCGCGACGAGGTGATCGAAGCGCTCAAGGGCGCGCGGGTGCCGGCCGGCTACCCCTACACCGCCGCCGACATCGTGCAGGACCCACACTACCTGGCGCGGCAGATGATCGAGCAGGTGCAGACCAGCGTCGGCCCGCTCAAGGTGCCGGGCGTGCTGCCCAAGCTCAGCCGCACACCGGGGCGTATCGGCACCGGCGGCCCGCAGCTCGGTGAGCACAATGACGACATCCTCGCCGGGCTTGGCCTGAGCGCGGAACAGGTCGCAGGGCTGCGCGAGCGCGGGATCATCTAACAGCAGCTACCGCTTAGCCCGTAGGGTGTCGCGGGGCCGCCTAGGCCGTGCGCACTACAACAGTTCGTAGGGTGGACAACGCGAAGCTTGTCCACCAAGACAGCAACGCAGCTCAAGCCGGTGCGCACAGCGCACCCTACGCCGCGAACAACCAGGATCATGCCATGAGCAAACGCCTATACATCCAGGACGTCGCCACCCGTGACGGCTTCCAGATCGAAGCTTCCTTCATCCCCACCGAAGACAAGATCGCCCTGATCGACCGCCTGTCCCATACCGGCCTGGCGAAGATCGAGGTCACCTCTTTCACCTCCCCCAAGGCCATCCCCAACCTGCGCGATGCCGAAGAAGTGATGCGCGGCATCCGGCGCGTGGCTGGCGTGGAGTACACCGTGCTGGTGCCCAACGTGAAGGGTTGCGAGCGCGCGCTGTCCTGCGAAGTGGACGAGATCAATCTGGTGATGTCGGCCAGCGATACCCACGGTCTGGCCAACCTGCGCATGACGCCGGAGCAGTCGCTGGCGCAGTTCGCCGAGATCATCGAGGTCAGCCGTGGCAGCGGCGTATTCATCAACGCGTCGCTGTCGACCACCTTCGGTTGCCCGTTCGAGGGCGAAGTGCCCGAGGCCCGCGTCTATGAGCTGATCGAGCGCCTGCTGGAGATCGGCGTGCAGGGCGTGACCCTCTGCGACACCACCGGTATGGCCGACCCGGCCCAGGTCGAGCGCATCTGTCGTGAATCGCTGCAGCGCTGGCCCGAGGCGGTGTTCACCGCACACTTCCACAACACCCGTGGCATGGGCCTGGCCAATGCCCTGGCGGCATTGAACGCGGGCATCGACCGTTTCGACGCCTCACTTGGCGGTCTTGGCGGCTGCCCTTATGCACCGGGCGCCAGCGGCAACATCTGCAGCGAGGACCTGGTGCACATGTTCCAGCGCATGGGCCTGGACACCGGCGTCGACCTCGATGCCCTGCTCGCAGCCGCCGCCAGCCTGCCCGGCCTGATCGGCCACGAGGTGCCGGGCGCCATCCTCAAGGCCGGCAAGTCGGACCGCCGCTATCCCAAGCCGAAGTGGATGCAGGAAGCCGGGCTCTGAGGCCTGGCGGCGAAAATGCCAGTCAGTTAGCCCTTGTGGGAGCGACTGGGCGGTATTCCGCTTGTAATTGTGGGAGCGGACTTGTCCGCGAACAGCGTTGACAGCAAAATATCGCGGCCAAGGCCGCTCCCACAAAAAGGCCGAGTCCGCCCGCCGCAGCCGACTCAGGCATGGCCAAGGAAAACGCCGCGATCCGGCAAGGGAATCGCGGCGTTTTCATTTCAAGGTGAACACTCAACCCTGGTTGGACCTCTCCGCCGCCTGGATCAGCTCGGCACCGATCTCCTTCTCGAACTTCTGCCATACCGGGCGCATCGCCTCACGCCACTCGGCGCGCTGCGGCGGGGTCAGCTCGATGATCTCGGTGGTGCCAGCCTTGGCGATATCCTCTTTGGCCGTGCGGTTGAGTTCGTCAGCCTGTTTGTTCACCTCGACGGAAACCTCGGCCATGATGGTTTCCAGCTCGCTGCGCACGTCATCCGGCAGACCCTTCCAGAATTTGGTGTTGGTGATCACCATGTAGTCGATCAGGCCATGGTCGGACTCGGTCATGTACTTCTGCACCTCGTGCACCTTCTGGCTGAAGTAGTTCGACCAGGTGTTCTCGGTGCCGTTGACCACGCCGGTCTGCGGGCCCTGGTAGACCTCGGCAAAACTCATCTTGCGCGGGTTGGCGCGCACCGCCTTGAACTGCTCCTCCAGCACCGCCGACGCCTGCACGCGGAACTTCAGCCCCCGGGCATCGGCCGGATCGCGCAGCGGCTTGTTGGCTGACATCACCTTCAGCCCGTTGTGCCAGTAGGCCAGGCCGGTGATGTTCTTGTCCTCCATGGAGGTCAGCAATCCACGCCCCTCGGGGCTGGCCTGGAAGCGGTCGACCGCCTCCATGTTGTCGAACAGAAATGGCAGGTCGAAGATCTGCACCGGTTTGGCGTACTGCTCGAACTTGGCCAGCGAGGGCGCCAGCATCTGCACGTCGCCGAGCAGCAGCGCCTCCATCTCCTTGCCATCGCCGAACAGCGACGAGTTGGGGTAGACCTCTACCTTCACCCGGCCTGGCAGGCGCTCTTCGGCCAGTTGCTTGAACAGCAACGCGCCTTGTCCCTTGGGCGTGTTGTCCGCCACCACATGGGCGAACTTGATCAGGATGGGCGCATCCGCAGCCTGGGCCAGGCCGGCACAAGAGAGGATGGCAGCGCAGGCGAGCGCCTTGGCGGTGAATTTGAACATGACGTTACCTCATTGTTTTTGTAGGTTGGTACGTGGTTACAAGGTGGCTGACTGCCTCGGCAGCCAGCCGTTTTTTGTAGGAGCCGGCTTGCCGGCGATCTGCTGAGAAGCATCGCCCGCAAGCGGGCTCCTACGGTTCTCCTGCGCGTTGCAGCAAACGACGAGCGCGACCGAGTACGGGGGCGTCGACCATCTGGCCGTCGACCACGAAGACCCCTTCGCCGCTGCTGGCCGCGGCCATCACCCGGCGCGCCCAGGCCAATTCCTGGTCGGTCGGGCGCAAGGCGTCGTGGACGATCGCCACCTGAGTCGGGTGGATGCAGAGCAAACCGTCGAAGCCCATGTCGCGGGCATCGCGCGTCGTGCGGGCCAGGCCGTCGCGGTCTTCAATGGCGGGGAACACACTGTCCAGTGGCGCCGCCAGGCCTGCCGTGCGCGAATGCAGCAGCAAGGCATAACGGGCCTGGTCGAGGATGCGTTCGGCCGCGGCGCTGCCGCTGCTCAGGCCCAGGTCCAGCCCCAGGTCGAGGGCGCCGAAGGACAGGCGCTCGACGCCTTCGCTGCGGGCGATCTCCGCCAGCGCCAGCAGCCCCGCTGCACTCTCGATGATCGGCCACACCGGCTTGCCGCAGGCCGCCACACGCGCCACCTGCGCAGCACTTTCCACCTTGGGCAGCAGCACGCCGATGACACCGGCATGACGGCCACAGAGTTCGATATCGGCGCCGTGCCCGGCATGTTCCGGGGCGTTGATGCGCACCAGCAGGCGGGCGTCTGGATTGGCCGTGAGAAAGGCATCGAGATGAGCCCGCGCCTCGACCTTGAGGCTCTCCTGCACGGCGTCTTCCAGGTCGACGATGACCGCGTCGGCACCGACGGCGAGCGCCTTGGGGATGCGCTCCGGGCGGCTCGCCGGCACGAACAGGGCGCTGCGGATCACGGAATCGCTCATACGGCCCCCTGCTGATGCAGGCGCTGGATATCGCCAGCGGCATAACCCAGCTCGGCGAGCAGCGTATCGGTGTGCTGGCCCAACGCTGGAATGGCGTCCATGCGCGGTTCGAAGGCGTTGTTGCGCCCTGGCGGTAGCAGTGCCGGCAGGCTGCCGCTGGGGCTGTCGACCTGGCGCCAACGCTGGCGCGCTTCGAGTTGCGGGTGAGCCCAGACGCCGGCCATGTCGTTGACCTGGGCATTGGCGATCTGCGCCAGCTCCAGGCGCTCGATCACTTGCGCGGTGCTCATGTGCGAGAAGGCCTCGACGATCAGCGCGCGCAGCTCACTGCGGTTGGCCGAGCGCTTGAAGTTGGCCGAGAAGCGCTCGTCGCCAGCCAGCTCCGGCTGCTCCAGCACCTTCTCGCAAAACGCCTGCCATTCACGCTCGTTCTGCAGACCGAGCATCACCGTGCCGCCATCGCCGGCCGGGAATGGGCCATAGGGATAGATGGTCGAGTGCGCGGCCCCGGCACGCGGCGGTGGCGTAGCGCCGCCGTAGGCGTAGTACAGCGGGTAGCCCATCCACTCCACCAGGCTTTCCAGCATCGACACATCAACGCGGCTGCCGACACCGGTCTTGCCACGCAGCATCAGTGCCGACAGCACGCCGGTGTAGGCGTACATGCCGGCGGCGATATCGGCGATGGAGCAGCCGGCCTTGGCCATCTCCTCCTCGCCCGCGCCGCCGGTGACGGAGAGAAAGCCGCCCTCGCTCTGGATCAGCAGGTCGTAGGCCTTCTTCTGCTCGTACGGGCCGCCCTCGCCATAGCCGGAGATGTCGCAGACGATCAGTTGCGGGAAGCGTTCGTGCAGCGCTTCGAACGACAAGCCCATGCGCGCGGCGGCACCCGGTGCCAGGTTCTGCACCAGCACGTCGGCCTTGGCCAGCAAGCTGCCGAGCACCTGCATCGCATCGTCCTGCTTGAGGTCGAGGGTGAGGCTTTCCTTGGAGCGGTTGGTCCAGACGAAATGCGAGGCCAGGCCGTCGACGCGCTCGTCATAGCCACGGGCGAAATCACCACTGCCGGGACGTTCGACCTTGATCACCCGCGCGCCGAGGTCGGCGAGCTGACGGGTACAGAACGGCGCAGCAATAGCGTGCTCCAGGCTGACCACGGTGATGCCATCCAGTGGCCGGGGTTGTTGTGCGTTGTTCATGTCCATGTCCTCGGTCAGGCCAGCTGGCTCAGGTCGTCGGTCTCGCGCAGGCGCCAGACCCGCTCGATCAGCACGCCCGCCTCATCGCTGCTGCGCTTGCCGGCAAAGGCCAGCAGGCGGCGGAACTTGTCTTCCAGCTCGACGCGGCTGAGGGTGTTACCGGGGTCGCCCTTGGGCTCGTCGATGGCACCACGCAGGGTGCGGCCATCGGTGGTGATCACCTCGACGCGGCCCAGCCAGCGCTGCGGATAGGCCACATCGACTTCAGGGTCCAGGCGCATCTGCACCTTGTCGCGGAAGGCGGCCACGGCCGGGTCTTGCAGGGCCAGGTTGGCGAACTCGGTCAGCTGCGCACTGCCATGCACGGCGATCAGGCCAAGCACGGTGCCCATGGAAAACTTGGCCTGGTGCACGGTCTGCGGCACCTTCACCCGGCCGAGCACATCGATGGCGCCTTGATGCACACGGGCGATGACGCGCTCAATCTGCTCGTGGCGCAGGCCTTCGCGCTGCATCAGACCGAGCAGTGCATCCGCCGCCGGATGGGTGTGCCGGCAGGAGGCGTGAAACTTGAACGAGGTTTCCACCAGCGCCCAGCGCCGACCGAGACGGTCCGAGAGCTTGCTTGGATTGGCGTCACTGGACATGCCCGCAGCGATGCCCTGCTCGCCTTCGAGAATGTTCTGCGCACCGGTCAGGCCCTGCTCGGTAAAGTAGGCGGCCAGCAGGCCATCAGCCGCGGCCTTGGCGGTATGCAGTTGTTTGGAGTCGGCGGCGTCGCGCAGGAATTCCCACAAGCCAGCGGCCTGGGTGCCGGCATTGCCGAGCAAATGGACGAACTGCTGCTGATCGAAGTCCAGCAGCTTGCCCACCGCCACCGCAGCGGCCAGGGTGCCGACCGTCGCCGTGGTGTGGAAGATGCGGTAGTGCGAGCGACCGAGGAACTCGCCGATGCGAATGCCCGCCTCGTAGCCGGCGACCGAAGCCAGCAGCAACTCGCGGCCCGATTTTCCGAGATCCTGCGCCGCTGCCAGGGCCGCCGGAAACACCACGGTGGCCGGGTGCAGCACCGAGCTGTTGTGCAGGTCGTCCTGCTCTACCAGGTGCGACGATGCGCCGTTGACCAGTGCGGCGAAGTACGCCGAGGTGCCACGACCATTGACCAGGATGCGCGCCGGGCCATCGGCCGGCCCCATCTTCTGCGCATAGGCCTCGAACAGCGGGATCGGTCGTGCGCCTTCGCTGGCCAGGGCCGAGCCGAGCCAGTCGAGGAACAGGTCTTCGCTGCGGTCTAGTACGTGCTCGGGAATCTGCTCGTAGGAAAGTTCGGCGAGGAACGCAGCCAGCTGTTGAGTATGTTTGCTCATGGTCACGGCCTCAGAAGGAACGGGGCAGTTCGAGCAAGTGCTCGGCCACGTAGCTCAGGATCAGGTTGGTGGAGATCGGCGCCACCTGGTACAGGCGGGTTTCGCGGAACTTGCGCTCGACGTCGTATTCGTTGGCGAAGCCGAAGCCGCCATGGGTCTGCAGGCAGGCGTTGGCGGCCTCCCAGCTGGCCTTGGCCGCCAGGTATTTGGCCATGTTCGCCGCCGCACCAGCGTTGCGCCCGGCGTCGTATTCTTCGCAGGCGCGCCAGCGCATCAGGTCGGCGGCCTCGATCTCGATATGCGCCTCGGCGATAGGGAACTGAACGCCCTGGTTCTGGCCGATGGGCCGGCCGAACACCACGCGATCACGGGCGTATTGCGCGGACTTCTCGATAAACCAGCGACCGTCACCGATGCACTCGGCAGCGATCAGCGTGCGCTCGGCATTGAGGCCGTCGAGGATGTAGCGGAAGCCCTTGCCCTCTTCACCGATCAGGCTGCTGGCGGGGATTTCCAGGTTGTCGAAGAACAGCTCGTTGGTCTCGTGGTTGACCATGTTGGCGATCGGCTGCACGGTCAGGCCGTTGCCGATGGCCTCGCGCAGATCGACCAGAAAGATCGACATGCCCTCGGACTTGCGCTGCACCTCGGCCAGCGGCGTGGTACGCGCCAGCAGGATCATCAGGTCGGAATGCTGCACGCGGGAGATCCACACCTTCTGTCCGTTGATGACGTACTTGTCGCCCTTCTTGACCGCAGTGGTCTTGATCTTGGTGGTGTCGGTGCCGGTGGTGGGCTCGGTGACGCCCATGGACTGCAGGCGCAGCTCGCCGCTGGCCAGCTTGGGCAGGTAATAGCGCTTCTGTTCCTCGCTGCCGTTACGCAGCAGGGTGAACATGTTGTACATCTGCCCGTGGATGGTGCCGGAGTTACCACCGCAGTGGTTGACCTCCTCGAGGATCACCGAGGCCTCGGCCAGCCCCAGACCCGAGCCGCCGTATTCTTCCGGGATCATCGCCGACAGCCAGCCGGCTTCGGTCATGGCCGTGACGAAGGCCTCAGGAAAGCCCTTCTCTTCATCGATCTTGCGCCAGTATTCGGCCGGGAATTCCGCACAGAGCGCGCGCACGCCTTCACGGATGGCGTTGAGTTCTTCGTTGTTGTAAGCGTTCATCGGTGTTCCTCGGAAATCGCGTCGTGGCACCCGCCGGGCTCCCACGAGTCAGTGTTTGCAATCAGAAATCAGTCGAACTGCACGTCGGCGCGCTGCGCCAGGCCGGCCTCGTTGCCCGCCCACAGCTCGGCCTGGCCCTCGCCACTGATGCGCCCGCCCACCTCGAACGGCTGCGGCGCGATCAGCGGGCGCAGGCCGCGGTAGGCGAAGCGGCGCAGACGCGCCTGCGGATTGGCGCGGCAGAAGGCGCGCAGGTTCAGGGTGGCGGTCAGCGGGCCGTGCACCACCAGGCCGCTATAGCCTTCGGTTTCAGTGACGTAGGGCCAGTCGTAATGGATGCGGTGGCCGTTGAAGGTCACGGCGCTGTAGCGAAACAGCAGGGTGCTGGACGGCGTGACCGCCTCGCGCCAGTCGCCGGCAACCAGCGGTTCGCCACTGCTGGCCTTGGGCGGGCTGGGCTCGCGGTAGACGATGTCCTGCTCTTCGCGGATGGCCAGCTGGCCGTCTTGCAGGTAATCGTGCTGCACCGTGACGAACAGCAGCGCGCCGGTGCGGCCGTGCTTTTCCTCGATGTGTTTGATGGTCGAGACCCGACTGGCTTCGCCGCCCACGCGCAGTGGCTGGATGAACTCGACACGACCGCCGGCCCACATGCGGTTGCGGTTGTCAGCCGGCGGCAGAAAACCTCCGCGCGCCGGATGACCGTCCTCGCCCAGACCGTTCTCGGCGACCGGCTCCTGGAAGAATGCCCAGTGCCACAGTAGCGGCAGCGCCTCGCCATGGGCCGGCGTGGCTTCACCGAAGGTGGCGGCTATGCGCTTGACCAGATTGCGGCTGAGTTGGTCGTGGACTTCTTCGCTACGACCGATCCAGGCGGAAAAAGCAGAATCACTCATGAGGCAGGTTCCAGCTCGGTTCTTGTGTGAGCTGGAGCATGCGACGCCGCATGCGTTCAGAGAATCCGCATTTATTTAAACCGGCGTTCGGATATGCTTAACGCCAATCCTGTAGGAGCCCGCTTGCGGGCGATGCTTTACAGATCGCCAGTGATCGCCCGCAAGCGGGCTCCTACGAATGACCTCAGGAAATGGCCACCATGCATTTCGATCTGCCCGACCTGCGCCTGTTCATCCACATCGCCGAGTCGCCAAGCCTGACCCAGGGCGCGCGCAAGGCGTTTCTCTCGCCGGCCGCCGCCAGCGCGCGGATCAAGTCACTGGAAAGCCAGCTCGGCAGCCGCCTGCTGTATCGCGACAGCCGTGGCGTCGAGCTGACCCCGGCCGGCCAGCGCTTGTTGCAGCACGCACGGCTGATCATGCGTCAGGTGGACTACCTGAAAAGCGAATTCACCGAATACGGCACCGACGCCGCCGGGCACATCCGCATCTTCGCCAACGCCACGGCAGTGACCGAATTTCTCCCCGAGGTGCTGGCCGGTTTTCTCGCCGAACGTCCCGGCGTTACCGTCGACCTGCAAGAGCGTCTGAGCCGCGATATCGTCCGTGGCGTACTCGATGGCGCGGCGGATCTCGGCATCATCGCCGGCCCGGTGCAGGCGCCAGGTTTGCAGGTGCTGCACTTCAGCACCGACCGCCTGGTGCTGGCCGTACCGCTGGGCCATGCCCTGGCACAGCGGCAGTCGGTGAGTTTCGCCGACACCCTCGCCTACCAGCACATCGGCCTGCACGAAGGCAGCACCCTGCTGAGTTTCTTGCGTGAACAGGTGGAGAAACTCGTCGGCAACCTGGCCCTGCGTATCCAGGTATCGAGCTTCGAGGCGATCTGCCGGATGATCGAAGGTGGCGTCGGCATCGGCATCATCCCCGAGTCGGCCGCACGCCGGCACAGCCGCACCATGCAGCTGGCCATCCTGCAGCTGGACGAAGCCTGGGCGGTGCGCGAGCGCAGCATGCTGGTACGTGAGCTGGATGCGCTGCCGGGCAGCGTACGCGCGCTGATCGACCGGCTGAACCAGGGCGTCTAGCGCCGGGCGAAATTCCGGGCAAAAAAAGGGCGACCAAATTGGTCGCCCGCCCATTCAAGGCACTCCTCGAAAGGAATGCGGAAACGCTTGCACCCAAATCACGCAGGATGATCGGGACGGACTCAGTGTCGCCGCCGGTGCCTGCCCTGCCTATTGCACCAAGGTCGTAGGGCACGTGACCAATGGCGGGCCATACTCCGGCAACATTTCGCCGGCCATGGAGACGCCATGAACACCGAGCACCTCGCCCTGTTGCAGCAGGCACCAGCCAGCACCCACGACGATGACACCTGGGCCAGGCTGTGCTGCGAACAAGCCCTGCTGGCAGTAGAAGAAGGCTGCTATGGGGTCGGCGCACTGCTGGTGGATGGCGCAGGTGAATTGCTGTGCAGCGCTCGCAACCAGGTGTTCACCTCGACTTACAGCAGCGCCGCCCACGCCGAGATGCAGGTGCTCGACCAGCTCGAAAGCGAGCATGCGCAAGTCGACCGCCGAGGCCTGACCCTCTACGTCAGCCTCGAACCCTGCCTGATGTGCTACGGCCGTATCCTGCTAGCTGGCATCACCCGCATGCGCTATCTGGCACGCGACCGCGACGGCGGCTTCGCCCTGCATCACGGCCGCCTGCCTCCGGCATGGGCCAATCTCGCTTCCGGTTTGTGCGTGGTGCAGGCCAAGGTCGATCCCTACTGGCTCGACCTGGCCGAGCAACTGATCGAGCGCCTGCAAGACCGACGAGCTATGCGCGAGCGCGTGCTCGCGGCCTGGCGCGGCGGTCATTGAAAACCGTAGGGTGCGCCGTGCGCACCAAAAACCGCAGACATCAGCCAGGGCTAGCGGAGCGTTGGTGCGCGCGGCGCACCCTGCGTCTACTCCTTGCCCAACCCGTGCTGCCGTAGCTTGTTGGCGATGGTGGTATGGGAAACACCGAGGCGCTTGCCCAACTGACGGCTGCTCGGGTGGTCACGGAACAGCCGCTCCAGCACCGCCTTCTCGAAGCGACCAAGAATATCGTCGAGGCTGCCTTCCACCGAAAACTCGCCCAACGGCTGCGGCGCACCGTAGTCCGGCAGGCGGATATGCTCGGCCTTCACCGTGCCGCCATCGCACAACGAAACCGCCTGGAACAGCACGTTCTCCAACTGCCGCACGTTGCCCGGCCAGTGGTAATGGGCCATGCGCTCGAAGGCCTGCGGCGCCAGCTTCGGCAACGCACAACCGATCTGCCGGCTGGCGGAATCGAGAAAGTGCTCGACCAGCGGCGCCAGACCGTCGAGGCATTCACGCAGCGGTGGGATGTGCAGGCTGAGCACATTGAGGCGGTGATACAGATCCTGACGAAACTCGCCATGGGCGCAGAGTTCAGAGAGATCGACCTGCGTGGCGCAGATCACCCGCACGTCCAGGTACACCTCCTCGTCGCTGCCCACACGGCGGAAGCAACCATCCTGCAAAAAGCGCAGCAACTTGGCCTGCAGACGCGGGCTCATCTCGCCGACGCCGTCGAGAAACAGCGTGCCGCCAGCAGTCAGCTCTAGCAGACCGAGTTTGCCTTCCGGGCGCGCGCCCTCGAAGGCGCCGGGGCCGTAGCCGAACAGCTCGGTCTCGGCCATGGATTCGGGCAGGCCGGCGCAGTTGAGCGCCATGAACGGCGACTGCCCACGCGGGCTGGCCAGGTGACAAGCGCGCGCCAGCAATTCCTTGCCGGTACCGGTTTCGCCCTCGATCAGCAGCGGTGCATCCAATGGCGCCATGCGCCGCGCTTCCTTGACCACCGCCGCCATCACTTTGGAGCTCTGGAAGATCGAGTCGAAGCCGCGCAGCTCCTGTTTGCGCACGTGGTAGATACGCTCACCGACGCGGTCGGCGCGGTGCAGGGTCAGCACCGCACCGGCCAGCGCCTCGCTGTCGTCGTGTTCGTTCTGCAGCGGGGCGATATCGGCGAGAAACACATCGCCCTTGATCTTCACCCGCAGGCCGTTGATCCGCGTCTTGTTGGCGCGCACCAGTTCGGGCAAGTCGAAATCCTCGGCATAGCGTGACAGCGCCATACCCGGTACCTCGTCCACGCGCACGCCAAGCAGCTGTGCGGCGCTGCGGTTGGCGGCGACGATACTGCCACCCATGTCGATGGACAGCACGGGGAAATCCAGTGCACCAAGCAGCGCATTGAGCTCCAGGTGACGCCGTTCGCTGGGCATCAGCCCCACGCGTTTGACGCCGAATACGCCGGCAATGGCCTCGAACTTCGGCCTCAACGACTGGAACTGCAGATTGATCAGATTCGGACAGTGCAGGTAGATGGCGTTGCCCTGCTCGCCCCCGACTTCACCACGGGCGACGTTGATGCCGTAGTCGACCAGCAGGTTGAGGATGTCACGCAGGATGCCGACTCGGTTCTGGCAGTGGACTTTGATACGCATGGCTCAGGCTCTTGTTGTTATGGCCGCCGCCGGGTCGCAGAGATCGACGATGGCAGCATAATTTCCGTCAAGAATATGTGACACCAAAACCAACCAGCAAGCTGGATATTCGCCATTCCGGCAAAATCGTAATCAAAATTTTACAGTTTCTGGACCCTGCGTAAGGCACCGCCTCTCACTCGCCTGCTTTCAACCCGAGCAATCAGCGGCATGCTCGGGTCAAGACAAGAACAACAGCCCCCAGAAGGAGGCAGCGATGAAGAGTACGCAGTACCTGGCCCGGGAACCGGACGGGAGTGGCTTTATCCATTACCCGGAAAGCGAGCATCAGGTGTGGAATACCCTGATCACCCGCCAGCTGGAGGTGATCGAGAATCGCGCCTGCCAGGAATACCTGGACGGTATCGAGCAACTCGGCCTGCCCATGGAGCGCATTCCGCAGCTCGGCGAGATCAACCGTGTGCTCGAAGCCAGCACCGGCTGGCGAGTGGCGCGGGTACCGGCGCTGATCCCGTTCCAGACCTTCTTCGAGCTGCTGGCCAGCAAGCAGTTTCCCGTCGCCACCTTTATCCGCACGCCCGAAGAGCTGGACTACCTTAAGGAACCGGACATCTTCCATGAGATATTCGGCCACTGCCCAATGCTCACCAACCCCTGGTTCGCCGAATTCACCCACACCTACGGCAAGCTCGGCCTTCAGGCCACGAAAGAGCAGCGCGTCTATCTGGCGCGGCTGTACTGGCTGACCATCGAATTCGGCCTGCTCGACACCCCACAGGGCCGGCGCATCTACGGTGGCGGCATCCTCTCCTCGCCGAAGGAAACCCTCTACGCCCTGTCCGACGCTCCCGAGCACCAGGCGTTCGATGCGCTGGAAGCGATGCGCACGCCGTATCGCATCGATATCCTGCAGCCGGTGTACTTCGTCCTGCCTGAGCTCAAGCGCCTGTTCGAGTTGGCTCAGGAAGACATCATGGCGCTGGTGCATCAGGCCATGGCGCTCGGCCTGCACGCGCCGAAATTTCCACCGAAAGCCGCGTAGCCTTTTTAGCTCCCTCGCCCATTCATTGGCGAGGGAGCTGTTCGATACCTCTTACCTTCTATGCTCTGACCTCTAATCCTCAAGGAGCCTGAAATGACCAGCCTTGCCCAAGCCCAATGCGAAGCCTGCCGCGCCGATGCGCCGAAAGTGACCGATGAAGAACTGGCCGAGCTGATCCGCGAGATCCCCGACTGGAACATCGAGGTGCGTGGCGATCATATGGAGCTGGAGCGCGCGTACCTGTTCAAGAACTTCCGCCATGCCCTGGCCTTCACCAATGCCGTCGGCGCCATCGCCGAGGAAGTGGGGCACCATCCGGCGCTGCTCACCGAATGGGGCAAGGTCACCGTCACCTGGTGGAGCCACGAAATGCGCGGCCTGCACCGCAACGACTTCATCATGGCCGCACGCACCGACGTGTTAGCCGCCAGCGCCGAGGGCCGCAAGTGAGCCATTTCTCCCAGGTCGCCCGCGTGCCGGGCGACCCTATTCTCAGCCTGATGGAAGCCTATCGCCTTGACAGCAACCCGGCGCGCCTGGACCTGGGCGTCGGCGTCTACAAGGACGCCCAAGGCCTGACGCCGATCCCGCGCGCAGTGAAACTGGCCGAGCAACGCCTGATCGACCTTGAACAGACCAAGACCTACATCGGCGGCCATGGCGACGCGGCGTTCGGCACGCTACTCAGCCAACTGGTGCTGGGTGCGGACTCGGCACTGCTCGCCGAGCAGCGCGCCGGCGCAACGCAAACACCAGGTGGCACCGGCGCCCTGCGGCTGGCGGGTGATTTCATTCGTCACTGCCTGCCGGGGCGCGGTATCTGGCTGAGCGATCCAACCTGGCCGATTCATGAAACCCTGTTTGCCGAAGCCGGGCTCAAGGTCGGCCACTACCCCTACGTCGGCGCTGACAACCGCCTCGACGTGGAAGCCATGATCGCCGCCCTCGCTCACCTGCCCAAGGGCGATGTGGTGCTGCTGCATGCCTGCTGCCACAACCCCACCGGTTTCGACCTCACTCCGCGCGACTGGAAACGCGTGCTGGAGGTGGTCAAGGCACGTGAGCTACTGCCGCTGATCGACCTCGCCTACCAGGGCTTCGGTGATGGCCTGGAAGAAGACGCCTGGGCCGTGCGCCTGTTCGCCGCCGAGCTGCCGGAGCTGCTGATCACCAGCTCCTGCTCGAAGAACTTCGGCCTCTATCGCGAACGCACCGGTGCCCTGATCGTCTGCGCCGACAACGCAGAGAAGCTCGTCGACATTCGCAGTCAGCTGGCCTCCATCGCCCGCAACCTGTGGTCGACGCCGCCCGCCCATAGCGCTGCGGTGGTGGCGCAGATACTCGGCGACGACGAGCTGAAAGGCCTCTGGCTGGACGAGCTGGAAGGTATGCGCCTACGCGTGGCCAGCCTGCGCCGCGGCCTGGTCGAAGCACTTGCGCCGCACGGTTTGAACGAGCGTTTCGCGCATATCGCCGAACAGCGCGGCATGTTCTCCTACACCGGCCTGTCGCCGCTGCAGGTGCAACGTCTGCGCGAAGAGTTCAGCGTGTACATGGTCGGCAGCGGCCGCGCCAACGTCGCGGGGCTGGATGCCAGCCGACTGGATCAGCTAGCCGACGCCATCGCTCGGGTCTGCGTGAACTGAGTCAGCAGGCGGCTGGTCTTAGAGACCGCCGCCTGCCAGCTTCACAGCTATAGTGCGGTCATCGCCATTCACGACGGATTCGCCAATGGCCGTACCCAGCAACATCCTTTTTCGCGCCTACCAGCGCATCATCCACAGCCTGGCGTTCTACCCGACGCTGATCGCCATCGGCTTTTTCCTGCTGTGCCTGCTGACCATGGCTGCCGAGTACCAACCATGGATGATGGCGTTCAAGGATCACGTCGATCTCGGCCTGGTAAGCAATGCAGACAATGCCAGGCTGATCCTCGGCACGCTGGTCACGGGCATTCTGTCATTGATGGTGTTCAGTTTCTCGATGGTCATGGTGGTGCTCAACAACGCAGCCGCATCGCTGTCACCACGGGTGATCCCCGGTCTGGTCAGCAATAAGGGGCACCAGAAAACCCTGGGTTTCTACCTCGGTACCATCCTCTACGCGCTGCTGCTGATCACCACAATCGAGCAGGGCAACAATGAGCGGATACCCAGTCTCGGCGTGCTCATAACCCTGGCCCTGGGCATCGTCTGCCTGGGCCTGTTCGTACACTTCATCCGCTCGATATCGCAGTCGATTCAGGTCGAGCACATCCTCGGTAACCTCTACAGCACCAGCCTGGAAAAGCTCGATGCCTGTGGCGGCAGCCCAGCTTCGCGCGACGCCGCGCCCCAGTGGCCAGATGACAGTGAGTGGATCACTGTGCACGCGCAGCGCAACGGCTACTTCAAGGAGCTCAACGTCAAGGAGGTCAACACGCTGCTGCAGCGCCATCAGGTGCGGATGACAGTCCTTGCCCACCGCGGTTTCTTCGTCAGCGAGGGGCATCCGCTGTTTCGCCTGGAGCGTCCGCTGGACGAGGGAGCCTGCCAGCAACTGCTCGATTGCTTCGACTTCTTCATCGAGGAGTACGCCAGCAGCCATTACTTCTTCGGTTGCCGGCAGATGTCGGAGATCGCCGTGAAGGCGCTGAGCCCCGGCATCAACGATCCAGGCACGGCAATCAAGACCGTGGACCTGCTCAGCGTACTGTTGAGCAGACGCCTGGCGCTGTCCGAACGAGATTTCGCCAGCCTGCCCGACGAGCCACCGCGGCTGTGCTACCAGGAGCTTTCGCTGGACCAGCTGCTGCTGCAGCTTTTGGGTCCGATACGCACCTATGGTGCCGCCGATGTCTGTGTACTGGTCAGCCTGCTGCAGGCCTTCAAGAACCTGCTGCATCGCCCCGCCAGCAGCCAGCAACGCGCCGACCTTCTGCGTCACGCACGCAGCGTACGCGACACTGCCGAGCGCCATTTGCGCGAGCGGCGTGATCGCGAGGAAATCAACGATTTCATCACTCGCATCAATCGCGCATTGCAGGGCTCGGATCAGCCGCTGGCGCACCTGCAAATCGCGAACGAGGCACCATGATGGTGCCAAGTTTGCCGCCAAAAAATTGCATGACCGTTCATCAGTAAAAATAATCGTTAAAAATCAAACAGATAAAAACGAAACGCAAAAAACATGGCGTACTTCATGCTTGCTATCAGGGGCACAGTTCCCTAGGGTAGTTTGCATGTGGTCCCTGATTGCCCCCATCAGTTCATTGCTGAGCGGGGTCGCGTTACTCCTGCTTGGCAATGGTTTGCTCAACACCCTCCTGACCCTGCGTGGCGTCGCCGAAGGCTACTCCACCACGATGCTCGGACTGATCATGTCCGGGTACTTCGTCGGGTTCCTCCTCGGTACCTGGCTGGCGACTCCGCTGGTCAAACGTATCGGGCACATTCGCGCGTTCGCCTGTTGTGCCGCCCTGGCCGCCATCGCCGCCCTGCTCCATCTGCTGCTGATAAATCCCTGGGTCTGGCTGGGCCTACGGGTGCTCTACGGCCTGGGGCTGGTGACGCTGTACATGGTCATCGAGAGCTGGCTCAACGCCCAGGCGCCCAACGAGAAGCGCGGCCAGGTGTTCGCCGTGTACATGGCGGTCAACCTTGGCGCCCTGGCGCTGGCCCAGCAATTGCTGCACCTGGCCGACCCGGTGCAGTTCACCCTGTTCGCCATAGCTGCCATCCTCATCAGCGCTGCGCTGATGCCCATTACCCTGACCCGTCAGGCACAGCCAAGCCTGCCGGAAACGCCGCCGACCAACCTGCGCCAACTGTGGAATATCGCGCCACTGGCGATAGTCGCCGCCGGGCTTTCCGGCCTGGCCATGGGCGGTTTCTGGGGCATGGCGCCGGTCTACGCCAGCCTGGCCGGCTTCGATACCTCCGGCGTCGGCCTGCTGATGACCGCCACCATTCTCGGTGGCGCCCTGCTGCAATGGCCCATCGGCATCTACTCGGATCGTCACGACCGGCGTCAGGTGCTGCTCTGGGTGGTGATACTGGCAGTCGCCCTGGCGCTGATCATGAGCCTGCTGCCGGCCGGTCCGCTGCTGCTCGGCGCCATCTTCATCTGGGGCGGGCTGGCCTTCGCCATCTACCCCATCGCTGTGGCGCAACTGATCGACCAGTTGCACAGCGACGAGATTCTTTCAGGCTCCGCCAGCTTGCTGATGGTCAATGGCATCGGCTCGGTGTGCGGCCCGCTGCTGGCTGGCGTGCTGATGGAGCAACTGGGCGCCAGCGCACTGCCACTGTACTTCGCCTGCACCCTCGGCCTGCTGGCCGCCTACACCTTTTACCGGCTGCGCCATGTCAGCGATCTGGTCAGCGGCGACGCCGCGCACTTCACGCCCATGCTGCGTACCAGCCCTACGGTGCTGGAGCTGATGCCCGATGCACCGCCCCATGATTCGACGGAGGAGACGACAACTCAGTCCTGAAGTCATAGAACCTGTTCAAAGGCTCGCGAAGCAGTCTTGGGACAGGTTCTTAAAGGCTGTTTCGGCAAGGCCTTGAGCCTACCCCAAGCAGCCAGAAACCCGGCCCCTCGGCCGCGCGCATTCGCGCCGAGCCGCAGCGGCCACTTCTGGAGAAACAACGATGCTATTAGCTACCGACCTGGATGGAACCTTTCTCGCTGGCGACCCCGAAGATCGCCTGAGCCTCTATCAGACCATCGCCGCCCACCCCGAAATCAAGCTCGCCTACGTCACCGGGCGCAGCCTGGAAGCCGTACTGCCGCTGCTGGCCGACCCAACGTTGCCGCAGCCGGACTACATCATCGCCGACGTCGGCGCGACCCTGGTGCATGGCGACAGCCTGCAACCGATCCAGCAGTTGCAGAGCGTGGTCGATGCCCGCTGGCCCGGCGAAACCCAGGTAGCCAGCGCCATCGAGCCGTCCGGCCTGGAACGCCAGGACGTGCCACAGGCGCGCCGCTGCTCCTATTTCTGCACGCCCGAACAGGCGGCCAACCCGGCACTACGCGAGATCGCCGATGAGCTCGGTTGCGACCTGCTGTACTCCGCCGAGCTGTACCTGGATTTCCTGCCCAAGGGTGTGAACAAGGGCAGCAGCCTGCAGGCCCTGGCCGACTGGCTGGAGCTGAGCCACGATCAGGTGCTGGCCGCTGGCGACACGCTCAATGACCTGTCCATGCTCAGCTCCAGCTTCCATGGCGTGTGCGTTGGTCAGTCGGAAACCGCATTGCTGGAAGCCACCAACCACCATTCACGCACCCTGCACGCCGAGCGTCCGGGCTGCGGCGGCATCCTCGAAGCCTTCGCCCATTTCGGATTCCTCGGCGAGCATGGCATCGCTGCCGAACGCCGCCAGGCCGCGCAACCCGGCAAGGCCGAGCTGGTGATGGTCTATCACCGCTTGCCCTATGAGGAATACCGCAACGCCGCCGGCAAGCTGCAGCGTCGCCGGCCGACCTCGCCCAACGGCATCATCCCCACCCTACTCAGCTTCTTCGGCGACGGCCGCCCCGGTTCCTGGGTCGCCTGGGCTGTGCACGAGGATGGCGACGAACCGTTCGACAGCCACACCACCGTGGACGCCGAGCGCTATCCCAAGCTCACCGCCGCGCGGGTCAAGCTGAGCAAGGAAGAAGTCGATATCTTCTACAAGCGCTTCTCCAAGGAAGCCTTCTGGCCAACTCTGCACACCTTCTGGGAACGCGCCACCTTCAACGAGGACGACTGGCAGGTATTCCTCAAGGTCAACCGCGCCTTCGCCGAACGTACCGCGCTGGAGGCAGCCGAAGGCGCCATCGTCTGGCTGCACGACTACAACCTGTGGATGGTGCCGGCCTACCTGCGCGAGCTGCGCCCGGACCTGCGCATCGCCTTCTTCCACCACACCTACTTCCCCTCAGCCGACGTGTTCAACGTGTTGCCGTGGCGCCGGCAGATCGTCGGCAGCCTGTTGCAGTGCGACTACATCGGCTTCCACATTCCACGCCAGGTGGAGAACTTCGTCGACGTCGCTCGTGGCGTGTTCCCACTGAAAACCCTGGAGCGGCAGAACTGCGCGCCGCGCTTCATCACTTACGGCTGCGCCGTGGGCCTGGAGCGCATGACTACCGAACTGGACACCGGCACCCGTCAGGTCAAGCTCGGCGCACACCCGGTCGGGCTGGACATAGACCGTGTGCGAGGCGCCCTGGAGGCGCCGAAGATCAAGGAACTGATGGGTCAACTGCGTGAGGAAATGAAAGGCGTGAAGCTGATCCTCTCGGTAGAGCGCCTCGACTACACCAAAGGCATTCTGGAAAAGCTCAACGCCTACGAGCGCCTGCTGGCCGATAACCCCGAGCTGATCGGCAAAGTCACCCTGGTCACCGTGTGCGTACCCGCAGCCAAGGAGATGACCGTCTACAACGAGCTGCAAAGTCAGATCGAGCAGGCGGTCGGCCGCATCAACGGCCGCTTCGCACGCATTGGCTGGACACCGCTGCAGTTCTTCTTCCGCAGCCTGCCCTTCGAGGAAATCAGCGCCTGGTACGCCATGGCTGATGTCATGTGGATCACCCCGCTACGTGACGGCCTCAACCTGGTAGCCAAGGAGTTCGTCGCAGCGCAAGGCCTGCTCGGCGGACGTGGCGTGCTGGTGCTGTCGGAGTTCGCCGGTGCCGCCGCCGAGCTCAAGGGCGCGCTACTGACTAACCCGCATGATCCGGCCGACCTGGCGCAGACCTGCTACCTGGCGCTGAACCTGCCGAAAAGCGAGGCCCAGGCGCGACTGCGCGAGCTGTTCGATATCGTCTGCTACAACGACATTCGCCGCTGGGGCGAGGAGTTCCTGGCGGGCGTGCAAGTGCAGCAAGAGCCAGAACCGCTGACCTTGGCCAGTTGAGTTCGGACAGGCGATGCGCGCCGCGCACCCTACGTGACTGATGTAGGGTGCGCGGGTCTGGGTCAGACGCGGAAGCGGCTGACCATGGATTGCAACTGACCGCCCAGACGGGCCAGTTCGGCGCTGGAGGCAGCGGTTTCTTCGCTGGCGGTGGCGGTCTGCTCGGATACGTCGCGTACGCTGAGGATGCTGCGGCTGATTTCCTCGGCCACGGCGCTCTGTTCCTCCGCAGCCGCGGCGATCTGCTGGTTCATCGACTGGATGCTGGACACCGCGAGGGTGATGCTGCCCAGCGAGTCGCCGGCCTTGCGCGTCAGCTCGACACTGCTGTCGGTGAGGTTACGGCTGTTGCGCATCACCGCCGCCACCTGCTGGGTACCGCTCTGCAGCCCGGCGATCAACGCCTCGATCTCTTCGGTGGATTTCTGCGTACGCTGCGCCAGGCCGCGTACTTCGTCGGCGACCACGGCAAAACCGCGACCTGCTTCGCCGGCACGTGCTGCCTCGATGGCGGCGTTGAGTGCCAGCAGGTTGGTCTGCTCGGCCACCGACTTGATCACGTCCATCACGCTGCCGATCTTGTCGCTTTCCTGCTGCAGGCCGGTCATCGCCTCGGAAGAACGCCCTACTTCGGCAGCCAGACGCTCGATCTGCGAAATCACCTCGGCCACTACCTGGTCGCCCAGGCGCGCCTGGCCGTCCGCGTCGTTGGCCGCTTGCGAGGCCTGCTCGGCGTTACGCGCCACTTCCTGTACGGTGGCGGACATTTCATGCATGGCGGTGGCCACCTGATCGGTCTCACTCTTCTGGCTGTTGGCACCGGCGCTGGTCTGCTCGGTGACCGCCGACAACTCTTCGGCGGCGCTGGCGATCTGGGTGACGCTGTCGCGGATGCCACCGATCAGCTCGCGCAGGGTCGTGGCCATGTGCTGGATGCCCTGCTGCAGTTGGCCCATCTCGTCGCGGCGATCGACCCGCACGCTGGCCGTCAGGTCGCCCTCGGCAATGCGCTGTACCGCGCCCAGGGTGTCTTGCAGTGGACGGGTGATCTGCCGGGTGATGATCCAGGCAGCCAGCACGCCGAACAGCAGCGCCAGCAGCACGGCGATGATCTGCCAGGTGCGCGCCTCGGCGCTCTCGATGGCCAGACGCTCGATCTGGAACTTGTACAGGGTGTCACTGATGCGGACGATCTCGGTCTGCTGATCGGTCATTTCCTGACGGGTCCGGGCAATATCAGCAGTGGCATTCTTGAAGGCCTGCACGGTCAGTTCGAACTGCCCCAGGGCCGCCTCGATACGGCGCACGGCATCTTGCTGGGCGCTACCGAAAGCCTGCTGCAGCGCACCGAGGCTGGCTCGGGCCATGGCGATACGCTCGGACAGCGCCTGTTCGGTTTGTGCATCAGGTGCGCTGTCATAACGCTCGAGCAGATAACGCAGGCGCAACAACTGACCATGGGTGATCATCAGAGCCTGCAGTTGCGTGAAGCGATCGGCATCGTCTTCCGGCAGAAGCTCAACACTGCGCCGCATGTTGGCCAGCAGCTCGCTCAGTTGCTGGTCTTCGACGTTCGCCTGGTCGCGCACCTCAGCCGCTGCCGCGTAGGCTGCGCGCATCCCCGCCAGGGAGCGCTGATAGTCCTGGTTATAGCGGTCCTGCTCCTGCAGCAACTTGACGTTGGCCGGGTTCTTGAAGGTTCCCAGCAGCTTCTTCTGCTGCTCGAGGTAAATGTTCAGATTGTTCAGCAGGCGCTCGGTACTGACTGCATCGCCCTTGGCCAGCATGAACTGCAGGCGAGCGATGCGCAGGTTGGTCAGCGTGTTATTGAGCTGGGTGATCTCGCTCATCCAACCACTGCGCTGGATCACGCTGCCCAGACCAGTCCAGGCAGTCCAGGCCAGCGCCAGGGTAAGTGCCAGCACCAGGCCGAAGCCGAGCGCCAGTTTGCGGGTCACACTAAGATTAGCGAACCAGGTATTCATGAAATTCTCCAACTGCGGGTGTTTCTGGGTTTCGCTGGAGAGTTGTTTTTATTGACGCCAGCACAATGACATTAGCTGACGTATGTAGCGGCCAATGCGACACAGATTTTAGAGCAATCCGATATGCGGTAGCAGCGCCGCCACTGGCACGCCTCAGCTCAACAGCTGCAAGGCCTCGGTACTGCATTGCTGGATACGTGCCCAGTCGCTGCTTTCCACCCACTCGCGCTGGAACATCCAAGTGCCGCCTACGCACATGACGTTGGGCTGCGCCATGTAGCGCTGCAGGTTGTCCGGGGTGATGCCGCCGGTGGGGCAGAAACGCACCCCGCCGAAAGGCCCAGCCAACGCCTTGAGCGCCGCGACGCCACCGCAGATCTCCGCTGGGAACAGCTTGAAGCGGCGATAACCCAGGGCGTAGCCAACCATCAGTTCCGATGCACTGCTCACACCCGGCAGCAGCGGCAGCGGGTTATCCAGCGCGGCCAGCAACAGCTCACGCGTGCTGCCCGGCGTGACGATGAACTGCGCACCGGCGGAGGTCGCCGCGGCGAGCATGTCTTCATCCAGCACGGTGCCAGCGCCAACGCAGAGTTCGGGGCGCTCGGCACGCAGGCGGCGAATCGCTTCCAGACCGTGCTCAGAGCGCAGGGTCACTTCCAGTACGCGCAGGCCACCAGCGGCCAGGGCGTCGGCCAGCGGCAGGATGTCCGCCTCGCGGGCGATGGTGATCACCGGCATGATCCGCGCCTGCGCGCAGATGCGGTCGATCTCGGCGATTTTGTCGGCCATGCGCGCGCGCTGGCCTTGGTCGAGGCTGGTCATGTCAGGGGCACCAATGGATTTCGAGGGGGGAATGCAGGAACGCGCGAATGGGCAGCTCGGAGGTTTCACCAGGCCGCAGCGCCGCGCCGAGGATGTTCAGTTTCGCCTGACCCTGGATCGCCAGCAGCGGCAGGCGTGCGCTGGCCAATACCGGCATAGTCAGGGTCAGGCGCTGCGCCGGCTCGCTCGGTGCCAGCATCGGCAGCACACGGCGCGCGCAAGCTGGCTGAAGCGCCTGGTGCAGATTGGGGCTGTGCGGGAAAAGCGAGGCGGTGTGACCGTCATCGCCCATGCCCAACACCAGCACGTCTATCGGTGCCAGTTCGGCGACCGCCGCATCAGCCAGCTCGGCCGCTTGGTCGAGGTTGCCGGCAACCTGGTACAGACTGAGGAAACGCGCTTCGGCCGCCGGCCCACGCAGCAGGTGACGACGCACCAGCGCCTCGTTGCTGCCCGCGTGATTGATCGGCACCCAGCGCTCGTCAGCCAGGCTCACCAGCACCTGCGCCCAGGGCACGTCCTGCTGCGCCAGCGCCTCGAAGAACAGCACCGGGCTGCGCCCGCCGGAAACGACCAGCGTGGCTTGAGCGCGACTGGCAATGGCTTCACGAAGCGCATCGGCCACGAGCACCGCCATCGCCTGGGCCTGTTGTTCGGCACTGTCGTAGGGGCAGGCCTGTACGCCCTGCGGCAGTTTCAGTTCAGAGATCGCCATACCAGCTCCTGCCATCCCGGGTGATCAACGCAACCGAGGCCATGGGGCCCCAGCTGCCGGCGGTGTAGGGTTTCGGCGCTTCGCCGAGGCGCTGCCAGCCGTCGATCAACTGATCGCACCACTGCCAGGCGTATTCGATTTCGTCCTTGCGCACGAACAGGTTCTGGTTGCCGCGCATCACTTCCAGCAACAGGCGCTCGTAGGCATCGGGGATGCGCGCACTGCGGTAGGTGTCGGAGAAACTCAGCTGCAGCGGACCACTGCGTAGCTGCATGCCCTTGTCCAGGCCCTGATCCTTGGTCAGCACCTGCAGGGCGATGCCCTCGTCCGGCTGCAGACGGATGATCAGCTTGTTACCGATCAACTGGCGTTGCTCCGGAGCGAAGATGTAGTGCGGCGGCGCCTTGAAGTGGATGACGATCTGCGACAGCTTCTGCGGCATACGCTTGCCGGTACGCAGGTAGAACGGCACGCCGGCCCAGCGCCAGTTGCGGATGTCGGCACGCAGGGCGACGAAGGTTTCGGTATCGCTCTGGGTGTTGGAGTTTTCTTCTTCCAGATAGCCGGGCACCGCGCGCCCATCGCTGCTGCCGGCCACGTACTGGCCGCGCACCACGCGCTGGCCGAGCTGCTCGACGTTGATCGGCTCCAGCGCCTTGAGCACCTTGACCTTCTCATCACGGATGCTGTCGGCCGACAGGTCGCTGGGCGGGTCCATGGCGATCAGGCAGAGCAGTTGCAGCAAGTGGTTCTGGATCATGTCGCGCAGTTGCCCGGCCTGATCGAAGTAACCCCAGCGCCCTTCGATACCGACCTTCTCGGCCACGGTGATTTCCACGTGGGAGATGTGGTTCTGGTTCCACTGGGTTTCGAACAGGCTGTTGGCAAAACGCAGGGCAATCAGGTTCTGCACCGTCTCCTTGCCTAGGTAATGGTCGATGCGATAGACGCGGTTTTCCGGGAACACCTGAGCCACGGCATCGTTGACCGCACGCGAGGACGAGAGGTCGTGGCCGATCGGTTTCTCCAGCACCACCCGCGTGCCCTCTTCCAACCCCACGGCAGCCAGGTTGGCGCAGATGCCACCGTATACCGAGGCCGGCGTGGCGAAGTAGGCGATCAACTGATCCTGCGGGCTCACATGCTCGAGCAACGCCGCATAATCGTCGGCCTTGAGGAAGTCCATGCTCAGGTAGCTCAGGCGCGCCAGAAACCGCGCCATGTCGGTTTCCGTCAGCTCCTTGGCTGGTACGTGCAGGCGCAACGCCTGTTCGATGGCGCGCAGGTGACCACTCGGCTCGCCCGTTTCACGGGCCAGGGCGAGGATGCGCGTGCCATCGTGCAGCAAACCGGCGCGATCGAGCTGGTAAAGCGCGGGAAACAACTTGCGCAAGGCCAGATCGCCCAGCGCGCCGAACAAGGCAAAGGTGCAGGATTCAAGCTTCATCGCAGGCATGAGTTTGTTCTTTTATCAAGATGCACTAGAAATACCGGGTGATACTGCTTTTATCAAGGAAAAATGTTGTGATAGCAACAACATTATTCACTACATCCGATAAGTCAGTGGTGGCCACGGGGCGGCATCAGTAGGATAGGCCGGTTGTTTTACCGCCCATCGCCTGTCGCCAAGCCCGTTCAACCGCCTGTTAGGAGCCCTTATGGACCGCGTGCGCAACCTGCTGGAACAGATCCAGAGCCGCCTGGACGACCTGAACAAGGCCGAACGCAAGGTCGCCGAAGTGATCCTGCACGACCCGCAGCAAGCCACACGCTTCAGTATCGCTGCGCTGGCACAGGCCGCCGCCGTCAGTGAGCCGACGGTCAACCGTTTCTGCCGCTCGTTCGGCGCCAACGGCTATCCGGAACTGAAGATGCAGCTGGCGCAGAGCCTGGCCAGCGGCGCCGCCTACGTCAGCCGCGCGGTATCGGCCGACGACGGCCCCGAGGCTTACACGCGCAAGATTTTCGGCAGCACCATCGCCTCGCTGGACAGCGCCTGCCAGAGCCTCGACCCGCAGCACGTCAGCCGCGCCGTCGACCTGCTGATCCAGGCGCGGCAGATCCACTTCTTCGGCCTCGGCGCCTCGGCCTCGGTAGCGCTGGACGCACAGCACAAGTTCTTTCGCTTCAACCTCGCGGTCTCTGCACACTCCGACGTGCTGATGCAGCGCATGATCGCTTCGGTGGCGCACACCGGCGATCTGTTCGTGATCATTTCCTACACCGGGCGCACCCGCGAGTTGGTGGAAGTGGCGCGCCTGGCGCGCGAGAACGGCGCTTCGGTGCTCGGCCTCACCGCCGCCGGCTCGCCGCTGGCCAAGGCCAGCACCCTGAGCCTGGACATTCCGCTGCCGGAAGACACCGATATCTACATGCCGATGACCTCGCGCATCATCCAGCTCACCGTACTCGACGTACTCGCCACCGGCGTCACCCTGCGCCGCGGCGTCGACTTCCAGCCACACCTGCGCAAGATCAAGGAAAGCCTCAGCGCCAGCCGTTACCCGGCGGATGAAGAGCCGCTCTAAGGCATCTGCAGGAGCCAGCCTGCTGGCGATCCGTCGCATTGGCACGCTCCGAAAAAGCATCGCCGGCAAGCCGGCGCCTAACGTTCCGCTGCACTGCAGGCTAAATACTGTCGTGGCTCGACCAGGCAAATAGCGACGCTTCTGGTAGGCTTGCCGGCCTTTCCGAACCTGCCAGGAAATCCGTCATGCAAGCTCTGATTGCCCTCAGCCGTTTCATCGGCAACACCTTCGCCATCTGGGTGTTGCTGTTCGCCGTCATGGCCTTCTTCCAGCCCAGCTGGTTCCTGCCGCTGACCGCCTGGATCGTGCCGCTGCTCGGCCTGATCATGTTCGGCATGGGCCTGACGCTCAAGGGCGCGGACTTCCAGGAAGTCGCCCGCCGCCCGCTGGCCGTGCTGCTTGGCGTACTGGCTCAGTTCATCATCATGCCCTGCACCGCCTGGCTGCTGTGCCAGGCGTTCGCCCTGCCGCCGGAAATCGCCGTGGGCGTGATCCTGGTGGGCTGCTGCCCAGGCGGCACCGCCTCCAACGTGATCACCTGGTTCGCCCGTGGCGACCTGGCGCTGTCGGTCTCGATCACCGCCGTCACTACCCTGCTCGCCCCGCTCGTCACCCCGACACTGATCTGGATGCTGGCGTCGGAATGGCTGCCGGTGTCGTTCAGCGCCATGTTCATCTCCATCCTCAAGATGGTGCTGCTGCCCATCGCCCTGGGCCTGATCGCCCAGCGCCTGCTCGGCGAGCGAGTGAAGACCGCCGTCGAGGTGCTGCCGCTGATTTCCGTGGTGAGCATCGTCGCCATCGTCGCCGCGGTAGTCGCAGCCAGCCAGGGCAAGATTGCCGAATCGGGCCTGCTGATCATGGCCGTGGTGATCCTGCACAACGGCATCGGCCTGGGCCTGGGTTACCTGGCCGGACGCCTGTTCGGCATGTCGCTGGCGCAGCGCAAGACATTGTCGATCGAAGTCGGTATGCAGAACTCCGGCCTCGGCGCCGCCCTGGCCAGCGCGCACTTCAGCCCACTGGCCGCCGTGCCCAGCGCCCTGTTCAGCGTTTGGCACAACCTGTCCGGCCCGCTGCTGGCGACCCTGTACCGCCGCATGGGCCAGAACGCCAAGCACAGCGAAGACTGATTCAGCATCTCGCACCAATCGGGTGCACCTTGCCCCGGACGCGCCAATATGCACAATATTGGCGCACGCGAGGACGACCTCCGCACCCTGAATCCAGGGTGGCTCATCCGGGGGACGGCCCCTTCAGCCACTGGAGGTGACCATGTCCTGGATCATTCTGTTTCTCGCCGGCCTGTTCGAGGTCGGCTGGGCCGTCGGCCTGAAATACACCGACGGCTTCACCCGCCCGCTGCCCACCCTGCTCACCGTCTCCGCCATCGTCATCAGCCTCGGCCTGCTCGGCCTGGCCATGAAGGAATTGCCGCTGGGCACCGCCTACGCCATCTGGACCGGCGTCGGCGCCGTGGGCACGGTAATCGCCGGCATCATCCTGTTCGGCGAGTCGATGGCGCTGCTACGCCTGGCCAGCGTGGCGTTGATCGTCTGCGGGTTGATCGGGCTCAAGTTGAGCCATTGAGAAAGCCAGAGCTCAACTTCGTGGGAGGCGCTTTAGCGGCGAATCGCGGCTAAAGCCCCTCCCACACGCCCCCTCGCTATCGCCAATCCCCACGCAAGGCCGCCACCTGCGCCTGCAACGCCTCGCGCTTGGCCTGCTCCGGCGCAATCGGCGCTCCAGCCACCAGGCACACCCGTGACCACAGGCGCTTGAACAGCCCTTTGTGCGGGTCGCGACTGAAGAAGCTGCCCCACAAGCCTTGCAGTGCCATGGGAATCACCGGCACCGGGTTCTCTTCGAGAATGCGCTCGACACCCGCCTTGAACTCGTCGATCTCACCATCGGCGCTCAGCTTGCCCTCGGGGAAGATGCACACCAGCTCACCGTTGCGCAGGTACTCGGCGATCTTCTTGAAGGCGGCGTCGTAGATCAGCAGGTCCTCGTTGCGCCCGGCAATCGGCACGGTGCCGGCTGTGCGGAAGACGAAATTGAGCACCGGCAGGTCGTAGATCTTGTAGTACATGACGAAGCGCACCGGCCGGCGAATAGCGCCGCCAATCAACAACGCATCCACGAACGACACGTGGTTGCACACCAGCACCGCCGCACCCTCGTCGGGAATGGCATCGAGCCCCTTGTGCTCGACCCGGTACATCGAGTGCCCCAGAAGCCAGATGAGAAAGCGCATGCTGAACTCGGGGACGATCTTGAAGATGTAGCTGTTGACCGCGATGTTCATCAGCGACACCACCAGGAACAGCTGCGGAATCGACAGCCCGGCGACACTGAGAAAGAGGATCGCGACGATGGCCGACGCCACCATGAACAGCGCATTGAGGATGTTGTTGGCGGCGATCACCCGCGCCCGCTCGTGCTCGGCGGTGCGCGACTGGATCAGCGCATACAGCGGCACGATGTAGAAGCCGCCGAACAGACCGATGCCGAGGATGCAACCGAGAATCCACCAGGCCTGGCCGTAACCCAGCAGCGCCAGCCAATCATGCGGCGCGGCGCCCTCGGGGAAGCCACCGGAGAACCACCAGAGCAGGATGCCGAACAGGGTCAGGCCGATGGAACCGAACGGCACCAGGCCGATCTCCACCTTGTGCCCACTCATGCGCTCGCAGAGCATCGAGCCCAGGCCGATGCCCAACGAGAACACAGTGAGAATCAGCGTCACCACGCTCTCGTCGCCGTACAGCCACTCCTTGGCGTAGGCCGGAATCTGCGTCAGGTAGATCGCGCCGAGAAACCAGAACCAGGAGTTGCCCACCAGCGAGCGCGACACCGCCGGACGCTGACCCAGGCCAAGCTTCATGATCACCCAGGACTGACGAAAGATATTCCAGTCCAGCGGCAGTTCAGGCATGGCAGCCGAAGCCTTGGGAATGCCATGGCTGGCCAGGTAGCCGAGCAGCGCCACACCGACCACAGAGCCGGCGACGATGGGCGCATAGCTGCTGCTGGCCATCATGATGCCGGCGCCGATGGTGCCGGCCAGAATCGCCAGGAAGGTGCCCATTTCCACCAGGGCGTTGCCGCCCACCAGCTCCTGCTCCTTGAGGTGCTGCGGCAGGATCGAATACTTCACCGGGCCGAACAGCGCCGACTGCGTGCCCATGGCGAACAGCACGGCGAGCATCAGCGGCAGGTTATCCAGCAGCACCCCGGCGGCGCCGGCGAGCATGATGCCGATCTCGGCGAACTTGATCTTGCGAATCAGCGCGTCCTTGGCGAACTTCTCGCCAAACTGGCCGCCGAGGGCAGAGAACAGAAAGAACGGCAGGATGAACAGCAAGGCGCAGAGATTGACCAGCAGATCGCGGTCGACGCCCGTGTTGAGCTTGAAGAGGATGGCGAGAATCAGCGACTGCTTGAAGATGTTGTCGTTGAAGGCGCCTAGCAATTGCGTCACGAAAAACGGCAGAAAGCGCTTCTTGCCGAGCAGGGCGAACTGCGATTGTTGGGTCATCGTCCATGGTCCTCGCGGGAGTCGGTTTTTGCCCGCACAGGCATTTGACTGCAAATCCCCCCATGAAAGCCACAGGGCAAATGCGAATGCCTTGGCTAACGAGGAGGTAAGACTGTTCATTTAAAGATGCGCGCTTAGCTCTCCTCTCCCCAGAGGGACGAGGGGGCTAATCGCGTTCCACCATTTCTTGTGTGAACAGCACTACCTTTGTGGGAGGGGCTTCAGCCGCGACAGCAACCGCAAAAAGCTCGCCGCTGAAGCGCCTCCCACACCCGAGTGCGCCTTCACGGCCCCGGCCCAGCAGGGGGCGCCGCCAAACGCAGCGCAAAAAAAACGGCAGCCCAATCGGGCTACCGTTCTCGAACTCGGAGAAAACGTCAGTGCCCTCGCACTGACTACAACCTCACCTGCACTCCCTGGGGAATGCCAGCGCAGTCTGACAAAAGCCAGCCTCAGCGTCCGTTTAGCTTTGTTACCTGCCTGCAAAGAAATGTAAACGGCAGATGACTGCACGGTCCGCCGCGCGGCACAATCGCGCCCATGAACGCTCACCACCCCGCCTGCTGCAGCCCACTCGACACGCACAACCCGCTACCCCGCGCAGTGGACGGCGCGCAGCTGGTCAGCACCCGTTTCGACCCTGCACTGCTCGCAGAAGATGACTTCGCTCGCTGCGATATCGCCCCGGTGCGCGGCGTCGCCAAGCGCCAGGCCGAGTACCTGGCCGGACGCCTGTGTGCCCGCGAGGCGCTGCGCCGCGTAACCGGCCAGCCCAGCGTGCCGGCCGTCGGCGAAGACCGCGCGCCGCAGTGGCCACGTGGCGTGGTGGGCTCCATCACCCATGGCGACAACTGGGCTGCTGCACTGGTCGCCCAGCGTGAGCAATGGCGCGCGCTAGGCCTGGACGTCGAGCGCCTGCTGCCCGTAGAGCGCGCCCAGCGCCTGCAGGGCGAAATCCTCACTCAGGCCGAGTTGCAGCGCCTGTCGGGCCTGGACGACGAGGCCCGCGCCACGCGCATCAGCCTGACCTTCTCGCTCAAGGAAAGCCTGTTCAAGGCGCTCTACCCGCTGACCCTGACGCGTTTCTATTTCCATGATGCCGAGCTGCTGGAGATGGACCACGACAGCGCACGCCTGCGCCTGCTGATCGACCTGCACCCAGAATGGCGCACGGGCGCCGAGCTGGATGGCCAGTTCGCGCTGTTCGATAACAAGGTGCTGAGCCTGGTGGCCGTGGCGGCGTAGCCCGGATTTCATGCGGGCTGGATAGAGCTATCGCGGCTGAAGCCGCTCCCACGGGACCGGTGAACCTCTGTAGGAGCGGCTTCAGCCGCGATGCTTTTGGCCGCGCTCAATCGCCCCGGATTGCATCCGAGCTACAGCGCAGGCAAAAAATCGGTGCGCACAGCGCACCGGGCCCACCACACAATCGCGCCCTACTCCCCCTGACGCCGCGGCCACACCAGGCTGAAACGCGCACCGCCTAGGCTGTCGCTGCGGCCGATCTGCGCGCGGCCGCCGTGCCAGTAGATGATTCGGCGCACGATCGACAGCCCCAGGCCATGCCCGCCGGAGGCCCGCGTGCGGCTGTCATCGAGACGCAGGAAGGGACTGAACAGGCGCTCCCAGGCCTCTTCCGGCACACCCGGCCCGTCGTCCTCGACATCGATGCGGCAACGCTTGTAGCCGACCTGACAGCTGATCAGCACCTTGCCTTCGGCGTAGCGCATGGCATTGCTGACCAGATTCTGCAGCGCGCGGTGCAAATAGCGCGGCTCGGCCTCAACCCAGGAGGCGCCCTCGGCCTGCACGCTGAGCACCGCACCACACTCCACACGCACCTTGTTGCTCAGCGGCGCCAGCTCGTCGATCACCTGATCGATCAGCGCCTTGAGCTCCACCTGCTGGAAATTCAGCGCCGGTGAACCCTGCTCCAGGCGCGCGTAGGTCAGCATCTCGTCGACCAACTTGTCGAGGTCCTGAATATCGCTGTCCATGCCGTCCATGTATTTGCGCCGGGCACTTTCGTTGGGCGCATCGGCAATCATCTCCAGGCCGAAACGCAGGCGCGCCACCGGCGTGCGCAGTTCATGGGACACCGCACGCACCAGCTCGCGCTGGGTGCTCAGGGAGGTCTGCAGGTGCTCGGCCATGGCGTTGAAGCTGCTGGCCAGGCGCCCCACCGAATCCGCGCCGCGCGTCGGCACGCGGGCATCCAGGCGGCCGCTGGCGATATGCGTGGCCGCACTTTCCAGCGCACGCAGGCGCTGCTCTAGCGAGCGCACCAACAGATAGACGATCAGGCCGATCAGGCTCAGTCCCAGCGCGCCGATCAGCACCAGCAGTTGCGGCGGATAAGGGTTCATCTGGTACAGCGGGCCGATCTCCAGCACCCAAGGCGTATCGACGATGCCGGAGAACACATAGATGGAGTCGCCACCCTTGCCCAGCGCCATCACCGTATCGCCCTCGTCGATACGCCTGCGCTGGTCGAGGTCGAGGGTGGCGTCTTCAAGCCGCACCAGCTGCAGGTTGAAGCCGAACTGCTTGGCCGCCTTCAGTTCAGCCAAGCGCTGCGGCTGCTCATGCACCGGGTAGCGCACCAGTTCATCGATCAGCAGGTAGTTGGTGGCCCGCGCCAACTGCTCGCTGATCTGCTGGATCTCGCCAGTCAACAGCAGCGGCTGCTTGCCATCGAGCAGGCCATAGACCTTGGCCGAGTGCGGGCCGGTCTGCTGCACCAGCACGTGGCCGCGCTGCAGCCGGTTGCGCTCGCTGCTTTCCAGCGGCACCTCGCTCAGGGCCTGCAGCTCCAGCGGGATGCCGAGCAGACGTGACCACACCACCAGGGCGCGCCGGCGTTCCACCTCGTTCATCGGCAGCAGGTTGTCCGCCATCAGGCGAAAGGTGCCGCGCGCCAGCCCTTCGCGGTACTGATCACCGCGCACCTCGTTGACCAGGTGCAAGGTGCCGACGCCCAGCAGCGCCACCAGCACCAGCGCGGCGAGCATGCCGCCATAGATGCGCAGGAAGATCGAGTTCATGGGCGCCCGATCAATCGCGCAGGATCGGCGGCGCATCACCGAACGGCAGCGCTTCGGCGGCCTCGGCGACAAACAGATAACCCTTGCTGCGCACCGTCTTGATCATCCGCGGGTGCATCGGGTCATCGCCGATCTTCGGGCGGATGCGCGAAATACGCACGTCGATGGAACGGTCCTGGCCGTCGTATTCGATACCGCGCAGGGAATTGAAGATTTCCTCGCGCGACAGGATGCGCCCGGCATTGGCCGCCAGCAGCCAGAGCAGATCGAACTCGGCGCTGGTCAGCTCGATGCCCTGCTCGCCCAGCCAGGCTTCGCGCATGGCGCTGTCGATGGCCAGCGCACCAAACTGCAGACGCCGCGGCTGACCTTCATCACGCTCGCTTTCGCTGCCCTCACGGCGGCGCAGCAGCGCACGAATGCGCGCCAGCAGCACACGCGGGCGCACCGGCTTGCACACGTAGTCATCGGCGCCCATCTCCAGGCCCAGCACCTGATCCATGTCGTCGGTGCGCGCAGTGAGCATGAGGATCGGCCCCTTGTAACCGCTGCGCACCTTGCGGCAGATGCTCAAGCCATCTTCACCCGGCAGCATCAGGTCGAGGATCACCAGGTGCGGCTGCTCGGCGAGAATCCGCGCCGCCGCACGCGCGCCGTCGGCTTCGATGGCCACACGCAGACCATTGCCCTCCAGATACTCGCGGGTCAACTGCGCCAGGCGCTGGTCATCCTCGACGATGAGAATCTGCCACGCTTCTTGTTCCACACCCTTTCCCCTTCGCATAGCGGCAAGTGCCGCAAATACCGCCGCCATTCTAGGGGCTGAGCGCGTCTCGGTGCGAGCGACAAACCAGCGCCCAGACCTGGCACCTGGTTAAGCACAGCACATGCCAAAAGCACTATATATAGTGGTAGTCTGTGCGCCGCCGAACAGCTTCGCCACGTCGCTGAAAACCTTCCGCCAGGAGCGACGAACGGTCATTAGCAACCAGAGCCAGAGAACACGCGGGCTACGCTGTTAACACCCACAAGGCACTCACAGCTTATCCACAGGCAGTTCTTTTTTTAGCGCCTTGCAATGCCTCCAACAGCGCACTATCTTGTATCCCCATCGCGCAGTACCCACCAGATGTTGGGTTACTGCAGAAAACCGGACACAAAAAGAACGAATCGCGCAAGCCCTTTTCGCAGGGTTTTCCAGGTGTCCCGGCTAACCGTTTCGCCCTAACCCAGGCCTGGCCTGGGTTACAGCCACGCGGCAACGCCCGACGTTGCGCGTGAGCCGGTCAGACAGCGGTCTTATCCGCCAGTCGACCACTATATGTAGTAGGCGGGGTGTGGTAATGCCCCGCTGTGACTGATGCGCCAGGACGGCACTTGAAGTCGTGCCCACCCTGCCCGCTCTTGCAACACCCCGTACCCGGCGTCGCTGCCGCGCACGGCCTGAGTTGTTGATGGAATGAATGGCGGACAGAGCACGACAAGCACGCGTGTCGTCCCACCTAAAATTACAGAACACGGAGATCTCCATGCATACCGACACTACTCGCGAGAACCCGCAGGCCGTGGCGCCGCAGGCCGCTGAATCCTCTCAGGATCTGGCTGCCACCGCGCCCGGCCAACTGCGTGTGATCAAGCGCAACGGCACTGTCGTCCCTTACACCGATGACAAGATCACCGTCGCCATCACCAAGGCCTTCCTCGCAGTAGAAGGCGGCACCGCAGCCGCTTCGTCGCGCATCCACGACACCGTCGCGCGCCTGACCGAGCAGGTCACCGCCACCTTCAAGCGTCGCATGCCGTCCGGCGGCACCATCCACATCGAAGAAATCCAGGACCAGGTCGAGCTGGCCCTGATGCGTGCCGGCGAGCAGAAAGTCGCCCGCGACTACGTGATCTACCGCGAAGCCCAGGCCAACAAGCGCAAGAGCGCCAATGCCGGCAGCGACATCGCCCAGCCGCACCCGAGCATCCGCATCACCACCGCTGGCGGTGAACTGCAGCCGCTGGACATGGGCCGCCTGCAGACCATCATCCGTGAAGCCTGTGAAGGCCTGGCCGAAGTCGATGGTTCGCTGATCGAGCGCGAAACCCTGAAGAACCTGTACGACGGCGTGGCCGAGAAAGACGTCAACACCGCTCTGGTGATGACCGCCCGTACCCTGGTCGAGCGTGAGCCGAACTACAGCTACGTCACCGCCCGCCTGCTGATGGACAACATCCGCGCCGAGGCCCTGAGCTTCCTCAACATCACTGCCAGCGCCACTCACCACGAGATGGCCGACCTGTACGCCAAGGCCCTGCCGGCCTACGTGGAAAAAGGCGCCGAGTTCGAGCTGCTCGACCCGAAACTCAAAGAGTACGACCTGGAGAAACTGGGCAAGGCGCTGAACCACGAGCGCGACCAGCAGTTCACCTACCTGGGCCTGCAGACCCTGTACGACCGTTACTTCATCCACAAGGACGGCATCCGCTTCGAACTGCCGCAGGTGTTCTTCATGCGCGTGGCCATGGGCCTGGCGATCGAAGAACCGAAGAACCGTGAAGACCGCGCCATCGAGTTCTACAACCTGCTGTCCTCGTTCGACTACATGGCGTCGACCCCGACCCTGTTCAACGCCGGCACCCTGCGTCCGCAGCTATCTTCGTGCTACCTGACCACCGTGCCGGACGACCTGTCGGGCATCTACGGCGCCATCCACGACAACGCCATGCTGTCGAAATTCGCTGGCGGTCTGGGCAACGACTGGACGCCGGTGCGCGCGCTGGGCTCCTACATCAAGGGCACCAACGGCAAATCCCAGGGCGTCGTGCCCTTCCTCAAAGTAGTCAACGACACCGCCGTGGCGGTCAACCAGGGCGGCAAGCGCAAGGGCGCGGTCTGCGCCTACCTGGAAACCTGGCACATGGACATCGAGGAGTTCCTCGAACTGCGCAAGAACACCGGTGACGACCGTCGTCGTACCCACGACATGAACACCGCCAACTGGATTCCGGACCTGTTCATGAAGCGCGTCTTCGAAGACGGCAAGTGGACCCTGTTCAGCCCGTCCGAAGTGCCGGACCTGCACGACCTGACCGGCAAGGCCTTCGAAGAGCGTTACGAGTACTACGAAGCCCTGATCGAGTACGGCAAGATCAAACTGTACAAGACCATCCAGGCCAAAGACCTGTGGCGCAAGATGCTCTCGATGCTGTTCGAGACCGGCCACCCGTGGCTGACTTTCAAGGACCCGTGCAACCTGCGCAGCCCGCAGCAGCACGTGGGCGTGGTCCACAGCTCCAACCTGTGCACCGAGATCACCCTGAACACCAACAAGGACGAGATCGCTGTCTGCAACCTGGGCTCGGTCAACCTGGTCAACCACATCAATGACGGCAAGCTGGACATCGAGAAACTCGGCCGCACCGTGAAGACTGCTGTGCGCATGCTCGATAACGTCATCGACATCAACTACTACAGCGTCGACCAAGCACGTAACTCCAACTTCAAGCACCGTCCGGTCGGCCTCGGCCTGATGGGCTTCCAGGACGCCCTGTACCTGCAGCACATCGCCTACGGCTCCGACGCTGCCGTCGAGTTCGCCGACAAGTCGATGGAAGCCATCAGCTACTACGCCATCCAGGCCTCCTGTGACCTGGCCGAAGAGCGCGGCAGCTACAGCACCTTCGAAGGTTCGCTGTGGAGCAAAGGCATCCTGCCGCTGGATTCGCAGCAGATCCTCATCGAAGCCCGTGGCCAGAAGTACATCGACGTCGACCTGTCCGAATCGCTGGATTGGGCACCGATCCGCGAGCGCGTGAAAAAAGGTATTCGTAACTCGAACATCATGGCCATCGCGCCGACCGCGACCATCTCCAACATCATTGGCGTGTCGCAGTCCATCGAGCCGACCTACCAGAACCTGTACGTGAAATCGAACCTCTCCGGCGAATTCACCGTGATCAACCCCTACCTGGTGCGCGACCTGAAAAATCGTGGCCTGTGGGACCCGGTCATGGTCAACGACCTGAAGTACTACGACGGCTCCGTGCAGCAGATCGAGCGCATCCCGCAGGATCTGAAAGACCTGTACGCCACCGCCTTCGAAGTGGAAACCAAGTGGATCGTCGACGCCGCCAGCCGTCGCCAGAAGTGGATCGACCAGGCTCAGTCGCTGAACCTGTACATCGCCGGCGCCTCGGGCAAGAAGCTGGACGTGACCTACCGCATGGCCTGGTACCGTGGCCTGAAAACCACCTACTACCTCCGTGCCCTGGCCGCTACCAGCACCGAGAAGTCCACCATCAACACCGGCAAGCTCAACGCAGTGTCCGCTGGTGGTGACGAAGGCTTCTCGGCCAAGGCCCAGGCTCCTGCCCAGCAGGCAGCTCCGGCCCCGGCGCCCGTACCGAAAGCCTGTGCCATCGACGAACCCGACTGCGAAGCCTGCCAATAAGGCTGGCGCGTGGATCTGAGCGGCGCCCGCGTCGTTGCCCGTTAGGCCGGCCCCCATCACGTACATGCGTACGCTCAGGGGCTCCGACCTACCAGGCGCCTAGCGCTCACTCGCTCAGCTACACGCTCGAAGGTCTGTGAAGCTCTAAAGCAAATCAGCGGTAAATCCCCTCTCCCGCTTGCGGGAGAGGGTTAGGGAGAGGGCAAAACGGTTCGGCTTGTACTTGTGGGAGGGGCTTTAGCCGCGACCCAAAGCCCAGGCAAAACCGTCACTCCTCCCCACAAATTCCCGCCCCTCCTCCCCCGGGTCGAGGGGCAACGGTCAGCCAGCAATCCACCGCCTGCTGACCAGTGGTACCCGTTTACCCTTGCGCGCATCACGCAACGGAACATAATTCAAATTATCTGTATATCCATACAGGCCGGTTTATTCGCCGGCCCTCACGCAGGAGCCAAGCCATGCTGAGCTGGGATGAATTCGACAAGGAAGACGGCGCAGAAGCAGCCGCCGCAAGCAACGCCAACGCACAGAGCGCCGGCACCAATTTCGACAAGCTCGACAGCGAAGCTGCCGGCTCGGTCGAGCAGGCCCGCGCCGTTGACGCCAACGACTCCGACGCCGTCGCCCGCGCCAAGAAAGCCCTGAACGACCTCGACATCCAGGAAGGCCTGGACGACCTCGAAGGCGCCTCCGCGCGCGTACAGGTCGGCGACAAGCAGATGATCAACGCCCGCGCCGACCTCAACCAGCTCGTACCCTTCAAGTACGACTGGGCCTGGCAGAAGTATCTGGATGGTTGCGCCAACCACTGGATGCCGCAGGAAGTGAACATGAACGCCGACATCGCGCTGTGGAAATCCACAGACGGTCTCAGCGAAGACGAGCGCCGCATCGTCATGCGCAACCTCGGCTTCTTCTCCACCGCCGACAGCCTGGTTGCCAACAACCTGGTCCTGGCCGTGTACCGCCTGATCACCAACCCCGAGTGCCGCCAGTACATCCTGCGCCAGGCCTTCGAGGAAGCAATCCACACCCACGCCTACCAGTACTGCATCGAATCGCTGGGCATGGATGAAGGCGAGATCTTCAACATGTACCACGAGATCCCGAGCGTCGCGAAGAAGGCCTCCTGGGGCCTCAAGTACACCCGCTCGATCTCCGATCCCAAGTTCGAAACCGGCACCCCGGAAACCGACCGCCAGTTCCTGCGTAACCTGATCGCCTACTACTGCGTACTGGAAGGCATCTTCTTCTACTGCGGCTTCACCCAAATCCTCTCCATGGGCCGCCGCAACAAGATGACCGGCACCGCCGAGCAGTTCCAGTACATCCTGCGTGACGAGTCCATGCACCTGAACTTCGGCATCGACGTGATCAACCAGATCAAGATCGAAAACCCGCACCTGTGGGACGCCCAGATGAAGGACGAAGCGACCCAGATGATCCTGCAGGGCACCCAGCTGGAGATCGAATACGCGCGTGACACCATGCCGCGCGGCGTACTGGGCATGAACGCCGCGATGATGGAGGACTACCTCAAATTCATCGCCAACCGCCGTCTGACCCAGATCGGCCTGAAGGAAGAGTACCCAGGTACTACCAACCCCTTCCCATGGATGAGCGAGATCATGGACCTGAAGAAGGAGAAGAACTTCTTCGAGACCCGAGTGATTGAGTATCAGACTGGTGGGGCGTTGAGCTGGGATTGATGGCTCGCTGACGCTCAAAATCGCTAGACCGCGAAAGTTTCTCGCTAAACGTGAAACGGACGCACCAAAAAAGGGCTGCCACTGGGCAGCCTTTTTTTATTCTCTAAACGGCAATGCTCATTTGACAGGAGCAGTGGAGCGAGATGATTTTTCGGACTCCAAATGGCGTCGACTTGTACAATCGAGCCCACTTTTTCTGATGTGCCCAGGCGTCATGGCAGCAATCGCCAGGTGCTGGGCCTCGTGCTTTGTATAGGGATTGATTTACCCATGGCTGACAAGCTGTCACTCGAAACGTTGGAGTCCTGGCTCTGGGAGTCCGCCAACATTCTGCGCGGTTCCATCGACTCCTCCGACTTCAAGAACTACATCTTCGGCCTGCTCTTCCTCAAGCGTTACAACGATGTGTTCGACGAACGTGTCACCAAGCTGATGAAGGACGAAAGCCTGAGCTACAGCGATGCTCAGGAAGAGATCGAGGACAAATGGGGTAAGTTCCCCATCAGCGCCCGTTGGTTCGATCTGATCTCGCGCACCGAGAATATCGGCGAGGCCCTTGATAAGGCTTTCGCGACCATCGAGGCCAACAACCCTGAACTGCAACATGTACTGACCGCTACGCAGTACGGCGATAAGCGGGTGCTGGCGGATGCCACCTTGCAGCGTCTGCTGCGCCACTTTAACCAGTACAAGCTGGGCAATGACGATCTGTACAAGGCCGACATGCTGGGCGATGCCTATGAGTATCTGATCAAGCAGTTTGCCGATGATGCCGGTAAGAAAGGCGGTGAGTTCTATACGCCCAAGGCCGTGGTGCAGTTGGTGGTTGAGCTGATCGACCCGCAACCCGGTCACAGCGTGTATGACCCTACCTGCGGCAGTGGTGGCATGCTGGTGGAAAGCGCCCACCATGTATCCGGTTTGCCCAATGGCACCCTGATGGGTAAACCCAATGTGCTGCTGTACGGGCAGGAGAAGAACCTGGGCACCTGGGCCATAGCCAAGCTCAATCTTTACCTGCACAACATGCATGCAGCCATTGAGCGCGGCGACACCTTGGTCGAGCCAAAGCACCTTGACGGAGATTACCTGAAGACCTTCGACCGGGTGATTGCCAATCCGCCGTTCTCGGCAAAATCCTGGTGGGCACCGTTGGAGCTGAGTAACGAGAACGAGCAAGACAGTGGCAAGAAGCCCAAGGCACCCAACTACAAGCAGGTCAGTGATCCTTATGGTCGCTTGGTCTATGGTGTCCCGCCACGGAGCTATGCCGATCTCGCCTTTGCTCAGCATATGTTGGCCAGCCTCAAGGCTGATGGTCGTATGGGCATTATCTTGCCGCACGGTGTGCTGTTTCGCAGTGGTGAGGAAGGCAAGATTCGCGAGGGACTGCTGTTCGGTACGAATGCGGCCAGCGGCGATCAGCCGGGTGATCTGATTGAAGCCATAGTTGGCCTACCCTCGGCTCTGTTCTACAACACCGGCATTCCGGCTTGCGTGCTCATCCTCAACAAGCAGAAACCCACCACCCTCAAAGGCAAGGTCATCATCATCGATGCCAGCCGGGACTACCTTGAGGGTAAGGCACAGAACAGTCTTCGTACTGAAGACATCACACGAATCTTAAGCGCCCACAAAGCGGCATTTGCGAAGCAAGCAGAAGTCGAGAACTATTGCAGGGTCGTGACGCTGGACGAGATCCGCAGCAACGACGGCAATCTTAATATTTCCCGCTATATCGACAACGGTGAGGCCGAAGCAGCAGTCGATTTGGCGGCAACCTTGGCTCAATTAGCCTCATTGGCCGAGGAGGAGGCTCGGATTGATACACAGCTGAATGGCTATCTGGTGGAGTTAGGAATGTTGGAGGCTGAGTCGACATGAATCAGGCCTGGCCTTTAAAACGCGCACCAGAATCAGAGACTCCCGCTCCGTCTGGCTGGAAAACTGGCGAGTTGCTGAGCTTTCTAGAACTTCAACGGGGTGTAGACCTGCCGGTGCAAGATCGCACTCAGGGCGACATACCTATATTTGGATCTAATGGCTTGCTCGGATTTCACAACATCAACGTGACGGAAGGCCCCGGTGTCATCACTGGTCGCTCAGGAACAATCGGGAAGCTCTTCTACACTGAAGATAAGTATTGGCCGCTCAACACTACGTTGTATGTTAAAAACTTCAAAGGGAATCTCCCGAAGTTCGCGTTTTACAAATTAAGTGAAATTGGCCTTGAAAAATTCAAGACAGGGACAGGCGTCCCAACACTCAATAGAAATGTTGCACACAAAGAAATAGTTGTATTTCCCCCGCTTCCTGAACAACAAAAAATCGCCGCGATCCTCACCGCTGTTGACGATAAGCTGAATGTAATTGCCCGCCAGATTGAAGCGACTCAAGCCCTCAAGCAGGGTCTAATGCAAACCCTGTTCAGCCGGGGTGTGGGCACGCAAGATGCCAATGGTGGCTGGACACCGCATACCGAGTTTAAGGGCAGTAAGCTGGGGGAGATTCCCTCGGCTTGGGTGGTTACTACGGTCGGAGAGGTTTGTGAGGTAAAAGGCGGCAAGCGACTGCCCAAGGGCGAGACACTGACCGAAGAAAACACCGGTCACCCGTATATTCGCGTGACCGATATGTTTATGGGGGGGGTCGATACCGCAGGCATCCTTTACGTTCCCTCTCACGTGCGGCCCACCATTGCCCGATACACGATTTCCAAAGACGACATCTTTATTTCGGTGGCTGGAACGTTGGGCCTTGTGGGCATTGTTCCAGAAGAACTCGATGGGGCGAACTTGACAGAGAACGCCGACAAGCTCACAGACATCAAAATCAATCGTGATTACTTGTTCTATTGCCTTTGCTCCGACGCTATTCAGGATTTGATAGCACGGGAGGCGACCTCAAATGCCCAGCCAAAACTGGCCCTAACACGCATTCGTGAGTTTTCCTTTCCATTGCCGTCAGATGAGGAGCAAGCACGTATTGCAACCATCTTGGCGTCAGTTGATGGAAAGCTTAGGTTGCTATCGACCAAGCGAGAAAATTATTCCTCACTCAAACGCGGACTGATGCAAAAGCTGCTAACCGGCGAGTGGCGGGTCAAGCTCGATAGCCCCACCGGCATAGCCTGAGTTTTTATTCATGGACGAAATCACTCCCCTCTCCTCAGATCCGGTACCTGACCTTCAGCGAATCGTGCAGCGCAAGCTCGGACGCTGCATGTTGCAGTTGCAGCAGTACGAGCGGCTGCTCAAAGCGATGGTTGCCCATAGTGAGTTGAGTGGCCCTCCGGAACGGCTTCAGGCGATTCGCGAAGAGAAAGTTGCCTGTGCCCATAAGAAGACACTGGGCACCTTGGTAGGGATGCTGACCGAGAGCTATCTGAAGCTGCCTGATTTAGCTGATGAGCCAGAGCAGGCTGAGCCTATTGATCAGATATGGGTCAGCTTCCGATGCCAGATGGAGTTACCCGAGGAGCGCTACGCCGAGACCAAGGCTGCACTCAAGGAGCTGGTCGACCTGCGAAACGAGTTGGTGCACCACTTTCTTCAGCGCTTCGACCTTTGGAGTGTCGATGGCTGTATAGCCGCCGAGTCTTATCTCGATGAAAGTAACGAAACCATCGACGGCCATTACCTGACGCTGCGCGACTGGGCCATATCCATGGATGAGGCTCGGAAGCTAATGGTTTCGTTTATGCAAACCAAAGAGTACGAGGATGCTGTTGTGCACGGCATCTGGGTCGATGGCACCATCCACTGGGCTGGCAGCGGTATAACTGCCTGCTTACGTGAAGCGGAAACTAAGCTGGCTCAGGCTGGGTGGACACCACTTTTCGAAGCCATTCATTGGATTGCCAAGACCTACCCCGAGCAGACACCCAAGCGCTATGGCTGCGGCAGTTGGCGTCATGTCATCCATGCGTCGCAGCAGTTTGAAATTCGTAAACAAAGCCAAGCCGAAAATGGCCCCACGGTGGTTTGGTATCGCAGTCGCCCGAGGGAAACCTCCAAGGAACAGGAGTAAGCAATGAGCCAGTCACCGGAGAATGTCGGGGTCGAGCTGCCCGCTATCAATTGGCTGATCAAGCTGGGCTACACCCATCTGCCCGGTAGCCAAGTGGAGGTTGAACATCGTCACCTGGCTCCGGTACTGGACGATGTGTTGCAAGCTCGGCTGCTGATCCTGAATCCATGGCTCGCGACTGCACCTGGCGGTATCAGTGCAGCGCTGATTGAGCTACGTAAACGCGTGAATGATGAGCTGTTGCCGGCCAACAAGACGTTCTGGGAACAGGTGGTGCATCGTTCGGATATCCAGGTGAAGGACGTCGAGGGTAAGCCGCGCAGCGTGCGCTTCTTCGACGCCAGCGATGCCAGCAACAACGACTTCCATGTGGTCGATCAGTACGTGGGGCGCAATGCGGATGGGGATGTTTTCCGTCCTGATCTGCTGTTGTTTGTGAATGGCTTGCCGCTAGCCATCATCGAATGCAAAGCCAGTCATCACCGCGTGGATGAAGCCCTGGGCCAGTTGGATGGCTACCAAAGCACCTTCCCAACCCAGTTTGTGTTCAACCAGGTCTGTGTTGGGTTGAATCGGCGTGAAGGTTTGTATGGCGCGATCCTCACCAAACCTGCCTATTACGCCCGCTATCGGATGCAGGCGCTGGAGACTGCCGCTGTTGCTGCCCTGTTAGGCGATGCTCCCAGTGAGCAGGAAAATGTGCTGTGGGCATTGTTTGAGCCGAGCCGCTTCCTGCAACTGATCACCCATTTTGTGCTGTTCGAAACCCGCGACGGCAAGACCGTGAAGAAACTTCCGCGCTACCAGCAATGGCGTGCCGTGCGCAAAACGGTGGATCGCCTGTGCGCCCCGAAACCTTCAGGCGGCGTCGTTTGGCACACCCAGGGTAGCGGCAAGTCCCTGACCATGGCTCTGCTCGCGCGCATGCTGCGGGCAGATAGCACAGGGTTAAACAACCCAACCGTGTTGGTGCTGACCGACCGTAAAGACCTCGATAAGCAGATCTTCGACACCTTCCATGCGGTGGGCATCAATGCCATTCAGGCCGTGTCGGTTGATGGCCTGCTGAAGATGCTGTCTAACGACTACGGCAGCGTGTTCACCAGCACCGTGCAGAAGTTCCAGGAAAACGACCAGCCTACTGAGCAGGCTGCCGAGACGCCTGACGAAGAAGATGATGCCCTGCAAGCGACCCGCCACCGGCGGATTCGTGAGGAGAAGGACTTCTTCATCGTGCATGAGCGAAATGTCCGCCACCTGGAGGTGGATGAGAGCGGTGTTCCGGTTAAGCCCAAGTGGGAAGAAATCAGCCGGGAAAAGGTGCACTTCCGAGTGCTGAGCACCAAGCCAAATTTCTATGTGCTGGTCGATGAAGCTCACCGTAGCCAGTACGACTTCCTCGCAGCCTTTATGCGCGCCAGCTTGCCCAACGCAAGGTTTATTGCCTTTACCGGTACACCTTTGCTGCAAGAGGACAAACACACGCTGGGCGAGTTTGGCGGTGGCGAGTACATCGACGAATATCGCCTGCATGAAGCGGTAGCGGATGGCGCAACCCTGCCGATCAAATACCAGGACGCCTGGGTAGCGCTGTCGGCCAATGCTGATCTGGATGCCGCGTTCAAAGAGCAGTTTTCTGACCAGAGTGAAGTGCGTCAACACGAGCTGAAGCGTGAGCTGCTGCGCCGCTGGCGTCAGGCCAGTGACCGCATGGAGCAGGTCGCCGAGCATCTGGTCGAGCATTTTCTCGGTAGCGTAAAGGCCAAAGGTTTGAAGGCCATGCTGGTGTGCGATGGCCGCGATATGGCGGTACGTTACAAGGATCTGCTCGATGCGATCATGGTCGAACGGGCGAACAAAGGGCTGCCCACTTTTGACAGCAAGGTGATTATTTCTCTGGCCAGCATCACCTCTTCCCGTACGGGCGCTTCTACCATGGAGGAGGCGGCAGCGTACGCGATTGAGGCCGATAAAATTCGCAGCATCGAGGAGCGGGTCAAGGCCGAGGTGAAAGCCGGAAAGCCCCCCGTGGCCATGCCATCCGAGCAGATTGGTAACTTTGTCAGCAAGCTATTTCCCCTGCCCTACGGTGAAGAGACTAAGGGGCTGGATGGTAAGCCGCAGGCGAACAACGTCGGACTGATCATCGTTTCAGACATGCTGCTGACGGGGTGGGATGCCCCGATTGTTGGCATCATGTACCTCGACAAGCCGCTTAAGGAACACACCCTGTTGCAGGCTATTGCACGGGTGAACCGCACCTTGCCCGGCAAAAATGCCGGTTACATCGTGGATTACCATGGGGTGGTCGATCACCTTGACCATGCGCTGAAGATTTATGGTGGAAACGTGAAACCTTCGCAGGTCTGGGAAGGTGTCGAAACCGAACTGCCCAAACTGCAAGCCACACTCGACCGCATCCTCAAGTTGCTGCCGAAAAAGCATGACCCTGTAGCACAGCGCGAGACCTACAAAGACGACGCCGAGCGCTTCCTTGATCCTGCCACCCGGTTGGACATGGTCGAAGAATTCCTCGACCTGGTGAAACAATTCAACCGCTCAGTGGACATCATCCTGCCGGATGTACGCGGCGTACCGTTCAAGCCCTATTTCACCCTGCTAGGTGAGATTCGCCTGATGCTGCGCGACAAACTGCCGGGCAGTACCCACAAGGAGCGCATCACCAAACTGGAGTCCGCGCTGCTGCAACAGCTGCTGGATGAGTACATCGCGGCCAGCCCGGCGAAGAGCCTGCTGGGTCATGAGGTGTCTATTCTGGATGCCAGTGATATGGAGCGGTTGAAGAAACTGGCGAGCCCCGGTAGTCGCGCCCTGGTAATGAAAAACCAGCTGAAGCAGACCATCGTCACTGGTAAGGACAAGGATCCAGCATTCTTCGACAAGATCGCCGAGGAGCTGGAAAAGCTGCTGGAAGAGGAAAAGGCGGGGCGCATTACCCAGGCCAAATTCCTGGAGCAACTGGAGCTGTTCAGCCAGCGGATTCAAAACAAGGACAACACCGGTTTTAATAAGCCTGCGCACTCAGCGGTTTACCACTACCTTGCCGCGTTACTGGCAGAGGATACGGCAAGAGTGGCAACGACCAAGCTGTTTGAAGATGAAATGCTGAACCGTGCGCTGGCGACTGAAAACTGGAAGAAAATGCCGGATACGCACCCTGATTTCAGAGACCACCTGCGCGGGGTATTGATGCCTCTGGCGGGCTGGGAGCGTTCAGTGGCGCGTGATCACGCCAAGCGAATCTTCGATATTTTGCTGAAAAACTAACGCGGCGTTACCCATGCCAGTCTTGAATTACGGCCAAACGGCTATCGAGTGGTACTTCCAGCTCGATAGTAAACTCAAGCGCCACTACGTGACCGTGGAACGGGGTCGTCCCGTGCTTTTGCGTGGGCCGCTAGTGGATGAGCCTGAGCAAGAAGCTTTGGTGCTGCGCCGTGCACGCTGGATTCGTGAAAAGCTGGCACAGATGAATCAGCCCCTGGCCAGCGAACCCATCGTGACGGGCAGTCGCCTACGCTATGCCGGGCGTACGTACTTCACCGAGGTACGGCATACACCGGACATCCTGAAACCCCGACTCACCTTCACAGCATCACGCTTCATCGTGGATAGCCCAGATGCGGCGAGCATCCTGCCGGACGTGCTGATGCCATTGCTTGAGCGGTTCTACCGGGATCGTGCTCATGAGAAGTTGTTGGTACGAGTCCGTCACTGGCAGCGAGAAACCGGGCTTCAGGCAAATGGTGCTCGAATCCGCCACTTCCAAAGCCGCTGGGCCAGCTGCGATGCGAACAACACCCTGGAATTTCATCCTCGGGTTATGGAACTACCTACCAGCGTGCAGGACTATGTCATCGTCCATGAGCTATGTCACACGGTGGAAAAGAACCACACCAAAGCATTCTGGGCACTGGTGGCCAGCCATATGCCTGATTGGCAGCGGCAACATCAGGTGTTGGAGCGGGCGGTGTTTGGGGATGCGGTTTGATCATTCGCCCAGTTTTTTGTAGACACTGGCCCCATGCGCATTGGACTACCTCCGCTCCGGTAGACATCCCCGGGCTATGCCCCAGTCAAAAAGGCCTTCCCTTGTAGCCTGCCGGCGCAGTCTTTAACTGTTTTGGTGACCTCACCGGTTTAGTCGACTTGAAGGGAGCGGGATCAAGCTCGAATACGCTCACTGCGACCTGGTTATTACCGTGGGTATGCGCAACCAGACGATCATGTTTCGGAAGTGGTACTTGAGCAGTGGAGCCCCCAAACTCTCCGGAATTGGCAAGCACCACAGGCTGGTACATATGGAAATGCAACGCCGCAACCATGTTGTCAAAGGTCTGCACATCTTGATTCAGGGCCGCAACCAGGAACACGTCTGAGCGATCCCTGAGGTCCGCAACTAAATCAAGATCAGTAGCGTCATAGCAGATTGCCGCGGCGAGACGTGTCGGTGACGTCGTACCGACCGGCAACTCCACTAGGGTCACGTGCGGTCGATACCCCTTGACTCCCATTTGCTGTTCAAGCTTCATTGGATGGAGCTTCCCTTGCCACACATACTGGATACTGCGGCCATGATCCGGTGCATCCGTACGTATCAACCACAAGCCCTGATTGATCGGACCTCCGCACTTATCAGAGTGCATGAAGGTTAGCCCCGCAAAGATATTTGCCTTGAGCTTGTCAGAGAGACGTCGCAGAAAGAACACATGCTCAGGATGCACTGCCAGCTCGGGGAAAAGGATTACATCTATGGTGGGAGCCTCGCTTTCTCCCTCTTGCAGCGGCCTTGCTGATGCCCATGCACGCAACTTAGCGTGAGCCAGACGGCAAACCTCAGCGAGGTGGCGTCGATGCTGAGACAGCATTGCCGGAGTCCAATGCGTAGGATCCTTGGTATCGAAGTCATCCATCTTCGGGCGAAGGGTTTGGACAATTGCTACGCGCAAGGGACGATCAACAAGCAGGCCATTGTCACTAGTGGGAAGCACATAGATTGGCGTCTTACTCCTTTCCCCATACAAAGCGCGCTGTACCGCAATACGTTTCTCCAAGAGCGCCAACAACTCACCCGGCGTACGCACCGCAGAGACAGGGGCCGCATCGTTTGCCTTGAACTCAATCCCCGGCCACTGGAGCAAAGTGGAAAGGAAACCCGAAAGCCAGAGGGATACTGGTGCAGGCTCATCCATCAATCCGTTAACGGAATTGAGCATCCCGAAACGTCGCTTATACCAACTGCTCCGAATCCCCCTGTAGCGTCCGACTTCCTCGGTCACAAGGAAACGACGGCTTGTGAAATCAAACTCCCCAGTTAGGGCAGATCGAAGGACTCTTCCCAAGCCGTACAGCCAGGCCCCCTCCTTGCTCACCCATTCAGGCCGCTCATAAAGCGGATTTTCCAGCCCCTCACCTTCAGTCAGACTGACCTCTAGAAACCCTGCGCCCTCAGGTAGCGCATGAATGCTGGGCCAGTCAGCACATTTCAAAATAATATCGACTGGACTGAGACCGGCCGATAGGCGCTCCTCGATACGCGGCACACTCAGGAGGGCCTTGGCGAGCATAAGAAGTCCGTTCTCCTGCCCAAAAACATTGAATGGGTCCTGCATGACCCGCAACAACTGGCGAGATGGCAGAGCACTTCCATCCTTTTGCTTGCTGGAGCTGATGCGGTTAATTTCCACGAGAGATTGTGGAACAAACTCCCTCCACTTAGGAGGGCGGCCACCGCGCTTACCTATCGCTTCAAGGAGTAGATCAGGTCTCTCAAGAGCAACCGTGTTCACGATCTCCTGGACAAGGACCTCATCCTGAGTGGCACGGAGTCCCTCGGACAACCAGACACCAAAGCGACGTGAGTTCGGATGCATCTGCTGGGTAACTAGTGCTGATGGAAGTATTTCCAGCAAGTCCTTGGACGCCGTAGGTTCGAACAGCATTGCCCTTCGAAGCTTGTTGTAGGCGGCCCCTAGCGAGGGTTCTGTAATAGCATTTACAGCCAGGCCACAGTCCCCGATTGAAGCCAAATAAAGAAAAGCCTGCTGCAATAGATACCATGGCGAATCAGCTCGCTCGATAACGACTCTCCTGGCAAAGACACCTAGCTCTTCCCTATAGCCCTGAATATCGATTGCCTCCGGGTAGTCCTCCATATCCCGATAACCGGTCTCGACAACGCCAGCACGCAGCAGATCAGCGGCAACATATTCAGCAGCCCGGATCTCACGTAACTGCTCTGGCTTGAGCCAGCTGAGCGTCACGTCATAAAGCTTTGAGTTCAGTGCTTCCAAGACCGGTGCGAGCAGTCGGGGATGAGGAAATAAGTCAAGACCACATCGCAGCAGCAAGACCAAAGCAGGGTTCTCAGCCCAGCACTTTATGAGCTTGCGAGCTGTCGACTCGAACTCATGCGCAAGCGCCATTCCATTTGTTACACGTTCGCCAAGAGACTCCCCTGTGTCGTCCGGCGCACTGACGTCAGTCATGGCAAGACGCTGCCTCATTAATTCGGCAAGTCGGGTTGCTACGAATCGCTTGACCGTATCGTCTCGAACATCTGTGGCCGGTGCCGCAATTGTTGCCAACCGGAGCCTCGATCTAGGCGGCTCCTGCGATCCCTCGATCTGATCCGATATCCACAGCAGCCCCTCAAGACCACCGGCAGCCTGCGCCAGTGACTCAAGGTCGAAAGTGCCACTAAGCTCCGCTCCGAGAACACTCATCAGCGTCGAGACATTGTTCTGCGCGGACATGGAGCGATATGGAGTGACTGAGCACTTAGCCTCGGAAAGGCTAATTTCCTTGCTAGTACCGAGACGTGCGCAATGCTCCTTGAGTTGCTCCAAGATGAACGTCTTGATCGGTTCCAGCAGGGACGCATAGCTCGGTGCCTCAACGACAACTCTAATGTCATCAACATAGCGGCAATAGTCGAGTATTTTGATGCCATCACTTACCTCATGTGCTTCCTTCGAGGCCTTGTCGACAGCTCTATCGAAGCCAATCAGGTATGCGTTGGCCAGAAATCCCGAGGCAACCAGCCCCTGAGGTAATCCAAGCTCAAGTTCCTTGCTTTCTGTCTCGTTGAATAACCCCGCGTGGACAATGTCACCACCACGCCAGCGCCAATCCATGATCCGGGCAGTCTTATCCCAGAAATCTTGGTCAGCCCCACTCTCAGCCTGGAGGTGGAAGTCTTGCCGGTACTCAGCCTCCAGGCGTTGCAATTCCGCCAACAGCGCCCGGCGATCCACTCGATCATAAAAGGCCTTCAAATCTAGGGAGACGACAAATAGCTCCCGCCCTTTTGGTAAGCGTGGCGAGAACTCTGCACAAACCTGGCGAGGACGAGACAAGAATGCTCGATAGTCTTGAAAATACTTGCGGTAGGTTTGGCTATTGCCCCAGGAAAAATGAGCCCTGGCTTGCGTACCGCCGGTCTCGGACCAGCGACAGTGGAGACGGTTGCCATAGCTGGCCAGACCGCAGTCCCGCGCTTTCATTGCATCTATCTCATCCGGGTTTCCCTGCGCTGTCTCAATGGACTCCGCAAGGCACATCATCACGGCTGTCGCCAATGACTGGTCCCTGATGGAAATGTGAGCCAAAGGTCGCAGTTTTTGCAGCCCTGGCGAGGCTGGCGGCTCCCCAGCATCTTGATCCGCACAGGGTCTCCATTCGTTAAACAGCGAATCTAGATCGTTAAAAGGAGTATCTAGCAGCTCCTCGATCGTCAAACCAGGGTTTGAACGAAACTCCCATTTTCCATTCTTAGGAGCTGGTACCAATTTGAGATCTTCCGGCAGAAAACCGGGGTCACCTATAGCCTGACTCCACTCCTTGAGTTGGCGCTCCAGATTGATAGTGGAACTGTCGAGTTCCAAAACGTCAGCATATGAGTTATGCCGACGAATGAAGCCCTGGGATTTCTTCCAAGCCTGTGCCAGTACGACAATGTCCTGAAGGGTCTTACCCTGGGGGAGCAGGGTTTGATAATTCACATTGATAATGGACATCTTCTCTCTCTTCGTTAACTGGACACAGCTAATCAAGGCCGATCAAAAGCAAGCTTGGGTAGCAACGAGAGAGACACTAGGTGACATTGATCCCTCGCAGAATCGAAGGAAAAGCCATCCCTGGTAACGCTACATGCCGCCAATGCGATGGCCATCATCATCGTTCGGCAGACCATGGACGTAAAGGCAAAGTGCTTCAATAATGTATTTCGGCTGCCCCTGCGTACGCCACAGCTCCCACTATTTGCTGCACTACTCCGGAGGAGTCGCATAGTATCTGCCGGTAAGCAAGGCGTGGAATCGGTTAAATAAGCCTAAGGACGATAAGCAGCATGGAGCAACGATCTCTTCTCTACGATGCCCGCTTTCTCGAAAGCTACGCGGGTGCCATCGTCACCGACCCAGCAACCGCAATCGTCGAGCTGGTCGCCAACTGCTGGGATGCCTACGCCACCCAGGTGGAGATTACCTGGCCGGCAGCTGATTCAGGTCGACAATTTAGGATCAAAGACAACGGCCACGGGATGACCCGTGACGAGTTCCAACACATATGGCGCACCATTGCCTATAACCGACTCTCGGTACAGGGTGCAGTCGCCGCACCTCCTCAAGGTGTTGAAGGCTTGCTTCGTCCGGTATTTGGTAAGAATGGCAAGGGACGGTTCGCCAGTTTCTGCTTTGCCGATGAATATCTGATCACTTCACGCAAGAATGGCCAGGAGTTCGTCTGCCGTGTCCATAGAACGCTGACCGAGCCACTGGTGCTGGAAGAAATATCCTTCACGGCTGAGGGCGTCAAAGGTCACGGCACTGAGATCATTGGTAACGGCAGCATCCCTCCTCTGAGGTTTAGCGAAGAGCAAGCCCGCGAGCTGATCGGCAGTCGCTTTCTGGCGAACCCAGCGTTCACGGTTTCGATCAATGGAAGCCCAATCACCTTCAGGGACATCCCTGAGTTGCTGTCCAGCGAGGAGATTGAAATCCCTGATCTAGGGAAAGTGACCATCCTGCATATCGATACCAAAAAGGCAGATCGAACCACCAAGCAGCATGGCATAGCCTGGTGGGTGCAGAACCGTGCCGTTGGCGACTGCAAATGGAGTCGCAGCGACTACGAGCGCGTGCTCGATGGCCGCACGTCCGAAGCCAAGCGCTTCACCTTCATCGTCCAGGCCGACTTCCTGAACCAGCATGACGCAGTCACCCCTGACTGGAGCGGATTCAAGGACGACAACCAGGCCTGGCGCATCACCCGCGAAGCTGTTCAGGACCGCATCCGGCAGATCATTCACGGCAGTGGTGAAAGTGAGCGCGAAGCCAAGCGTGCAGCGGTTTTTGAGCGTGTCGGCAATACCGTCAACACCCTCTCCCCCATCAGCAAGGACCGCGTCGAAGCCTTCATCGACGAAGTGGTAGAAACCTGCCCCAACTTTGGCGAACAGGAGATTGTTCAGCTCTCCACGATCCTGGCCAAGCTGGAAAAGGCGAAGTCACGCTATGGCCTGCTCGATCTCTTGCATAAATGCGAGCCCAACGATTACGACACCCTGCACACCATCCTCTCCGAATGGACGGTCAGCATGGCCAAGCTCGTGCTCGACGAGATCCAGAATCGCCTGAAACTCATCGGAGAGCTTCGCACCAAGATTCAGGTCGCCGGGATCGACGAAGTGCACGAATTGCAACCGTTGTTCGAGCGCGGCTTATGGATGTTCGGTGCCCAGTTCGAGTCCATCGAATTCACCTCCAACAAGGGCATGACCTCCGTCATCCGCCAACTGTTCGGCGACAGCCAGGGTAAGGGCAGCCGCAACCGCCCGGACTTTGTCGCCCTGCCAGATTGCAGCGTCAGCTTCTATGCCAGATCGTCCTACGACGAGGACTACAACGAGAATGGTGCGGCGCACGTCGTGATCGTGGACCTCAAGACCACTGAGTTGCCGCTCGGCTCCCGCGAAAAGGATCAGGTCTGGAAGTACGTGAAGGAACTGAAAGCGAAGGGACATATTCGTCAGCACACGCGGGTGGATGGCTTCATTCTCGGCAGTATCATCGAACAAGGTGAAGATGATCCGACCTCCCATGGCGAGGAGGTCAAGATCATTCCCATGCTCTACGACACCATCCTCACTAGGGCCGAAAAGCGCCTTCTGAACCTTTACTCTAGAGTCCAGGACGCTCCATTCCTGCTCGAACAGCAAGAGCAACTCGCCAGCTTTCTGAAGCCGGTGCCAGTTCGCCAGGGCGATCTAATGGTTGAGGCGGATCCGCAGTAGTCAGGGAAACTCACATTTCCACTGTCAGACAGCGAATCCCTACACCTTCGCAAAACCGCCCCAGCGCGGTCAGGCTCGCCCACGTCCTGACCGGCTCGCGCCGCGAGCGCACCGGCAGCCAGAACCGACCCAGCCGCGTGCTCAAACTCCAGCCCTCGCCACCCGGCCCACGGGTGGCGCGAAACTCCCGCGCTGCGCCACTCTCGATCAACGCCACCAGCGTGTCCTGCTCAACTGCCTTTTTCATTTTTTCTAGCCCCAACAGTCCTCGACCTGTCGGTTCAGGCTAGTGGTCGCAGCGCCTCTCAACCAGTTGGGTAACTTCCGGTCGACCAGTGACCGGGGTGCTGGTGACCAGCCCCCGGAAGGAGCCACGCCAGACACGGCCTAAGAGAGGGGATCGATTGACCATAAGGGCAAATTACACGCAGTACACCACCATCGACGCACAGCGGGCCACTGAGTGCCCACGCGCTGGTCATTTATCAGACGTAGATTGTGGCCTGACCACGATCTACGGCCAGATCACAACTGGGCGTAAATACCGAAACGGCTCCAGTCACTCTCGCTGACATGACGCCAACCTGACGGACCAAGATGAGCTGTCACAGCGGCAGCGACCGAAGGGGCTGGATGCCCATGACGGTTCCGACCCGCAGCGGCGACGCACGTATGCAATCGAGGTAAATCGACCAGCAACTGTGGGCTAAAGTTGCTGTGAGCACCATGGTGAGGCAGCGCCAAGACGCCCACACGCGCTCGCAACCCATCATAGTGATGCAGCAGCGCTTGCAACCGTGTTTTAGTACCAAGCTCGGCATCACCTGTTGCTAGCCAGCCGATCTCTCTTTGGTCGCAGAATGATTCGATATCCGAGCGATCAAACGGTACCTGACTGAGCCTGTTCACCAAATGCTGGCGAGGCCCGGAATAGAGTGCCATTGATACCTTGTTATGGACGCCCCCAAAGGGTCTGTAGCACCGTTTCAGCAACGCACGACCTGCCTGACTACGCGCCAGGCGCACGACAGCATGGCGGGTCAAGCGGGAACCTAACGCAGACCTCAGTGCATTGATGAAGTCACGCATCTGCTGCCTGGTAGGTGCATGGGCATAGGGTGCCAGCGACCAGTCGATCCTGCGGCCATCGAGATAAATGCTGGCAGTGCTCCCTGCCTCAATTTCTTGGACAGTCGCATTTCTTACGGATCGCTGCTTAATCGCCGACGACCAACCGTACCAGAAACCATCAGCGTCCCGATCTCCCGCCCCTTCTTGCTCAGCGTCACTCAGCGTCTCACCTAGAGGCTTATCGCTCCCTCCAACTCGCACAACGCTTACCTTGCCAATACCCCGCCCGATCATCCACTTCACCGGATCGGCCACAAACTCCAGAAAAGTTCCGGAGAGCGTCCCAGCTTCAATGTCTTGAATGACTGCCACCGCGTAGTCGACTGCATTCAGATATGGAAGCACCACTTCTCCCACCGTCGTTGCTGCGAGCAGACGGTCAACACCGTTGACATGATCGCTGTCCAAGTGGGAGAGAAACATCAGATCAATCGCACCCTGATCCGCGACGGAAAGAATCTCCTCGCTGAGCCGATCCTGCTGGTTGGAGCCGCAGTCATAGATCCACCGGAGGACAGAACTTCCCGCCTGAAGCTGGCCGCTGAACAGCCCGCCTTGTCCGACAGGGTGCTGAATCATGGTGACGTCCATGCGTAGTTCTTCCTTATGTTGAATAGCCTTAAATCTGTTGCGGCCAACTAAATTCAGCGCCACTCGACCAGTTCATCTCAAATCAGCGCCGCCAAGCAGATCCACCTGAACGAAAGGGCATGTAGAGACTGGAATCAGGTGTTGCGTGCAGCCCACACGCCCTGAATCGCATCCCGCATTTCTTCCGAGGCGTTGAACACTGTCTGGCGAAAACGGTTGCTAGCCCCAGTCAATGCATTGATTTCGTAGGCCTTGGGCGCCCGTGACGACCAGCTTTCCGGATCCGGCAACGACCACTCAAACTGGAGCGGGACAAAGAACTGCTCGTCCACATCTCCTTCATAGTCGGTGGCCTGTACACCACCAGTTGCCTTGCCTTTGGCAATTACCCCAACTCCTGTGTGATACAGGAACACGGTCGATCCCTTTCCGATCTTCCGCACCGCGTTCTTACGGTCATAGTAAGCCGCCGCTTTTCCTTTCTTGCCATCGCCGAGCATGTCGCGCCAGGCATCGTCCATGTAGGTACGGTTGGTGTTGACGATGAAGATGCCGGGGTTAGCCTCCATCAACAGATCCAGTTCGGGGTTGTACGTGTCGAACTGAATGAATGGCTTACCTCCCACCCTGTAAAGCTTGTAGGTCAGGCTGTCGATGTGAACGCCTTTTTTCGACCAGTACTGAATGGCCTCCAAGGTGTCACGATCCACACCATTGGTTACCACAACAAATCGTTGGTCTTGATTGAACTCCTGCTCTTTCAGCGGCGCTTCAAGCCCAAAGTACTCTTGGTGCCGAGCACTCAAGGCCCCCTGCAAGCGTTGCTGCCTCTGCACCATCGTCTCCAGCTGAGCGTAGGTGTAACGGCCAAATTTCTGGCCATAGCGCATGACCTGGAGCAGGTTCTCCGCACTCGATTGCCATCGTTTCAGCTCGAAGATGAAAAGAGTACCTTTACGATCCAGTGCCAGAATATCGGCCTCTTCCTGGAACTGCCGCTCCTGAGCCAGCAGCATGAGCTGTTCTTCGGGAATCAACTCAACAAGGTGAGAAGCCAAGAACTCCTCAATATGCTTTTCGCTAATCCCCAGGGCATCCGGGCGTTCGATAGGGACTCGACGACTGTCGACTAAGGCCTGCACAGTCAGCTCATATAGCATTGGGGCTAATCCTTAGCGCCGCGATCTCCGGCGACAATGATAAAGGGATATGCAAGTAAAGCCGCCCACTTGGTCAGCATCTCAGGCGGAACAAATGCCACTATAATGCCATTATATTGACTTGCTTTAGCAAGCAAGCTCGAACCGCCGGCCGCCTAAAACCTATCATCCCGAAAACTCGTAAATGTTCTCGGTAGTCTGTCGTGCACTATGTCGAGCTGGACGGGATGATCTCTTCGGTGCCGCTCATGGCACATCATCAGGAGAGCAATCATGACCCAGCAACCTAAGACAACCTCGCCCACCCCAATGACTAGCGAGGCAGCGGCCCGAATCCATTCCAGTGAGGCAAAGGGTAATGGCGGCCAGGTATCCAAAGGCAGTTTCACTGCACGGGCGACTCGTGCGGCTGAAAAGAACAAACGCTGATTAAGGAAAACGCGGGGCTTCTGCCCCGCTTCTTCACTAGGGACACCCAATGTTTTCCAGAAGTCCTTTGCCCAAACTCGGAGAAGTGCTTCGCCACGTCATTACCGATGCAGGTCTGCGTCCGCTCTTGAACGAGCGAGGCATGGATAAAGGCCTAGACGACGCGGCTATCGAGGCCCGCCCTGAATCCACCGCAGAACTGATCGCCGAGATTGAACAGCAGCTACTCAAAGCCGTGCACGCAGAGTGTGGCCCCTCTTGGCACCAGTGGTTGGACGCAGCCTGGCGTCACACCCGTACAACGATACAAACCCTTGTGCAGAACATTGATGAAATGTCTTGGGCTGATGAGGACGGCCAAGAGCTGTACCGGGAGACGGTTCAACTGCCGTTGTGCAGGGGCCTTCTCCAGTCGGCTCAACGTCAGATGTCAGGGCCACCCCTAAATAACCTGTGCGCGTCTCCCTTCCATACTTGGGTTGAATGGCTTTCTGCGCAGTTGGCGATTGAGCAGGCAACCCTGCTAGAGCGTCTAGAATCCTGCCTCGGCGTTGACATACGTAGCTTGCAACGCTGGCTACAAGGCAAGCCAATCAAAAAAAGCTTCTGGCCGCTCCGAAAGAAAGTAGAAGCGTGTGTAGATCGTGCTCTGTCCGAACGGCAAGTCGAGCTAAGTACAGGCTGGCTGATCGTGGCGATTACCCTGCAAAACATCCCTACCGTTCTGCGAGTAGCCATAAGCCAATCGCTCCAATATTCCCCCCCATCGCTTGATGATGTCATCAACTCCTTTGCTCAACGCGAAGCGCAGTGGGCTTTTCACGGTATTCGTAAAAAGGCCATACCGCTCATCATTGAAATCGAAGAGCTATTTGCGTCGACGGCAGCGCATGCGGACACCATTCAACTGAACCTTCAACAGCTGCAACAGCTGATCCGACAAGGCACAGAACAAGAGCAAGCGCAGCTCCAATACCAGCACGACTGGCTGAGTGCGCGACTAGCTGCTTTCACTCGTCCTCACAGTGAGGCCGTGACGCTATACCTGCGAGCAGTCGAGCAGGCTTGGTGGCGAAAAGGCGCTAATCAGAAGGCACTGCTCACAGAGGCACTGCTTTTCGCTGTTGGTGCTGGCGAGCAGCGTGTCGCAAAACACTTCTGGGACAAGACTTTTTTACTAGGCATCAACCACTGGCCAAAACGCCCATTTGATGAGCAACAACGCCGAAGCCTCGCCTTGGCCTTTGAGTATCGCTTCCAACCATTAAAAGCACATGATCGCGTACCGCCGGCCCTGGAAATGGCGGTTCTGGAAGGCCCCTTTCGCGTCACAAGCGAAGCTCTTGAGGCTCCAAACCGAAAAGTTAAATACGCCGATGGGCGCACACGACGAACACCGCTTATGCAGGCGGTCATGATGGGCACACTGGATGACGTAAAGGCTCTCTTGGAACGCGGCGGAGACCCGAACGACTATATCCCGGAGTCAGGTGAAGGGCCGATCAGTTATGCCATGCGCCGAGCTTGCGACCAGAAAGATCCCGCCATCATGAATCACTTACTAAGCGCGGGACTGACCGTCGAAACGGTAAACCGCCACGCCTCCACAAAAAAAGAGACGCCGATGAAATGGGCCATAGAAATGGCTGACGCTACTGCTGTCGAACAACTACTACAACTGGGCGCCCAGACTGAAATATCCTGCGGATATCAGGCTTCGGCGCTGTGCTATGCAATGGCACTATTCCACCACAGCAAACGACCAGAAACCGCATTCGCTATCGAGCAAGAATTTTATGTGAACGGCAAAACTCGCGGTGATGCGTATGATGCAAAAGAAGGTGTCGCAGTGGACGTTGACCTACCGAGCCGCCGTCTTTCCATGCTCAAAATGATGCAAAGCCCCCATTACCGAGATCTATTCCAAGCCACTAGGGAATACTATTCCCGCCCCCTAGAAGACAGACGTCAAGTCATCGAAGTCCTACTCAAGCACGGTGCCAATCCAAATCGTCGCTACCGAGTTCAACCGGAGCATATAGCCGAGTGGACCCCAACACTATTCGCCGCAGAAATTGGAGATCTAGCTCTGTTTAAACTCCTACTAAGCTATGGCGGCGACGCTGCACTACCCCTCATACCCAGCAATAGTCCATTGCAGACCTATGATGCGCTATGGATAGCCATAGACCATGACCGCAGAGAGATTGTGCAATATCTAACGCAAAGGGTTTAATTGGATATCTATCGCTAGAAAATCATGTGCACAGTGGTCTTTCCCAAACTGAGTGGATACTGATTTAAGATTGAGCTACCTCTTCCCCTCAATCAGGGCCCATGGATCTGCGATAAGGTCATCATGGCTGGTACCCAGCCCCTCGCTATCTGATGAATCCACAGCCCGATAGAGACTTTCTTCAACTGTAGATTTGCTGGCCAACAAAGTCTGTGATGGATTGGTGGAAATAGCTAAAACTTTTCTGACCGCACCTAACGTCTCTTTAGGAATAAGCATCAGTTCGGCGTCCAGCGCCTCAGCAATCTTATCCAACGTAATCAGGCTTGGATTCCCGCTTTTTTCAATTTTTTCATATTGCTGACGATTGATACCTGCTAGCAGAGTCATGTCAGAAGATCGAATCTTCAAGGCTTTTCTGCGCCTAAGAATCTGATCAAGCAATGTTGTTCTCATCGGAAACCTTACCTTGCAACTGCAATAACCACTTGAAAATCCGCTACGGGTCGCTTAATCCGCATCGGCCTACGCAGCATATATGATGCAATTCGCGTATTTTGAAGCACGTATGCTGCATTAGACTCAAAATGAAGCACAAATGCTGCATTGGTTAGGACTTATACCAAGCAAACCCTGCCACACACTATGGCGGCTCCAAACAGCTATCCGACCTAGCAGTGCATCAATCCAGAACAGGCTTGCTGCTGACGCCTTCGAGCAGTTTAAGGATCTATTGGCGCCCCGTTTGGCTTTGCACAAGATCGAGCGGATGCTGCCCAAAGACCGATTACAGAGGACGAGAACCAATACGATGCACCCAAAAGGTCGTTTGCGAAGAATGCTAGGGGCTCGTGAACAACCCGAACGATAGCTAGCGTGTCATACCAGCCCACGGCTGTAGATAGCACAAGCTCCACCACCTTGGGCCACAAGGTCCTGATAATAAGCATTGTGCAGTTCTCGCAGAGTAGTAACGACACAGACGTAGGCTTCACGGTTCAGAAACTAGAGTAATGGGTGTAAATGGGTGTCATATCGGGTGTATGGCTACAACTAGCGCTCCGATTACTCCCAAGCACCTCGCACGCAGAGTCAAGTTGCTCCCGCTCTAGACTAAGGGCATCGGCGGTCACCAACTCCATCACTACCGCCAACGCCCGTCCCAGGCCTGCCGGGTGAACGAGCGGCGGCGTCAACGCCTTAGTGAGGCGAACTCTGAGCCGGCCCGCGAGCAACGTGACCGCCCTCTAGGTATTCCAGTTTCTGGTTGTAAACCTTGTACGTTGCGTAAACCTCTTCGATTTACGCAACGTACAAGGTTTACAACCAGAGCATCACGGCGTGATGCCGTGCTCCAGGCGGCCGATCAGCGTCAGTACTTGCTGTTGCCCATCGAGAGATCCAGCCAGCGCCAATGGCGCGATATTCCCCAAAGCCAGGGCAGGCTTGGTCAACCAGCGGGCAGCAGCTTGGTCATCGAGGGCGAAGCATTCCAGCGAGGCCCCCAGCAGTGCGCCCATCGGCGGGGCTAGTACGAGATTTTCCCTAATGACCGCCATGAGCGGTTCCTCATACACAATCGCTTTCGCATGCTCAAGGCAACGCGTCTGCATCCAACCAAAGAGCGACACGCCCTCGCCCAAGGCGCCACATACCTCACACACGTGCGTCGATAGCAGCTCAACAAGCCCGATTACAGGTATTGCGTAATCGCCCCCGTGTCGGTAATAGAAGCGCAGCCCACCAAATTTTTCCTTCACCTGCGTCGCCACCAGTTGCTGAGCGCCCGTAGTATCGACGTGATGCTGAATCAATGCACACGCCGCCTCGATTAGCGTGAACCAGCCATCACTGCACTCAAAGCCGAACACCGGCAGAGCACTGAAATCATCAACTGAAAAAATCGCGGGATATCGCTGACACAGCAGCGCATCTAGTTGTTCATGCATAGCCAAGCACACGCGTGTCACTGTCGCACACCGCGCAGTGAATAACGCCGTTCCGACTCGGACTCTCCATCACGATCACTCCTAGCGTCAGAGGCAGAGGGGTCGTCCCGCCATCCAACCGAAACAGTGTTATGTGTATCTCCGTTCGATTGCACTCTGTCATTGCACGCAGTACCTCGACCCAGACATTGCGCCGCTACTGAATAGTTCCAGAAGGAACATCAACGACTTTCGCCCACCACACGAATGAAAATTCACAAGTAAAAGCCGCTCACCATCAACAGTCTCAATCATGTACCTGTGCTCAAACTCGATGACCTTGCTGATCTCTTCGGTCAACATCTTTCTGCCGTTTTCATATTGAGCGTGCTTATAGACGTAGCCAACAGCGCAATAGGCGCTTATGTAAACATCTGTCAAATATCCGGTGATCACATACTCTGGGTATTCCTCTAGCAGCGCATTAACAAGTAGTGCTGTTTTGCCTGGCATAAGCATTTCCCCTCCTAACCATCGCCGACCATACAACAACCGTCCAACACCATGAGCACGCTAAATGGGCTCAAAAGCACCTACCACTGATTTGAGGCACCGTCCCAAAACAGATGGCGAGACATACAATGTGAATGCAGCTGAGTAGTGCGCTTTTGGTCTGCTACCAACTTAAGATTTGGAAAACATAAAAAGAACTTAGTCGATCAAATCTGTGTGTCAACTCACGACCAACTAAAAAATCGCATCATCAGTTAGCGTTTCATTTTTCACTGAAGAAGGACTGCACAAAGAGCTTCAAGGTAGCAACAGCCTTTCACGACAGAGCGACACCAGAGGCCTCAAAGACCTAGCTGACCTAGCTCGCCTTGTGAGTGAAAGCCACATAGCACGGGCACTTCAGGCCCTCTGGCGCGGGCAAGTGCGCAGTCGGCAGGTCACATCGGGAGCAACTTAGCTATTGACTTTTCGGAAAACAGTTGTTAGTATTTGAAGGCATCAGGTCAATCCGACCAGCAAATGCGAAGCTCTCTGATGCAACACTCTTGCTACTCCCTCCCCTCGTTATTACGCCTCTTCTGAATCCCTCACTGGGATGTTCGGCCATCTTTGGCCGTCTACCATCTTCCGAACGCTTCTATTCTCGAACAGTGCATTTACGCTGATTTTTTCTGTGCCCGTTCGTCAGATTTAGAACTCGGAAACTCCCTGCGGGACAATAAAATAAAACTGTCTAAGTCATTGATTAACTTGTGCAACTTTCAAGTTGTCAATACAGCAAACGTGCAGCAAGGAGAAAACCCATGATGTTATGCCGATTAATCCAGCTACCTGTTTGACAAGCCCAAAAACGGCTACCAACCTCTAGTCCACTCATATCGAGCAAACATCATGAAAAAACTCCGGATTAATGGCGGCGAAACAGCTTCGCCCCTAAGAAACATAAAACGCAGCCAGTTTGGCAAACAAACAACCATTTTCCCCTCTCGAAAGAACGGCGAATCCATTGTCTGTGAAGTACGCCTGGAAGCAGATGCATGCTTCCACTGGGAGTACGATAAGGACGTCATCAGCTATCGCCCGCAACCCGAACGGCTTGTCCTGGAAGTCGAGGGCAAGATCCGTACATATGTACCGGACTTCGAGGTTCTCTATTCGGACGGCTCGACCACGTTTGTTGAAGTCAAACCAGACAACGTCTACCGCAAGCCCAAATACCTAGCCCTGTATCGCGCGGCAGAAGAATTCCTCCATAAGCGCGGGCAGCGCTTCCAACTGCTCACTGATAGCCAAATTCGCCAGCAGCCTCGGCTGAATAACCTGATCAAGACCTACTCGCAGGCCCGTGGCGTGACACCAATTGAGCGGGCTTATCTGCGCGATCAGCTCAGCATGCTGAAAGCCCCCATGCAAATTGGTGACCTTCTGGCGTTGCCCTCACCTCCCTCTCCAGCCTCGCTGTCTGCGGCGCTTTTTGAACAAGAGTTGCGCTGCAACTGGGACAAACCAATTTCTACCAGCAGCCGGGTTTTCTGGGGGTAAAGCATGCCGAACCAGCACACTGTACAAATCGGGGCACGGTACGAACTGAACGGGGATTTGGTCGAGGTCATCGATCAGGCCAACGGACGCATATTCATGCGTGGTGTGAACCATAAAGGCGCCTTGTACCTTCCTGAGACAGAAGTGGATCAGCTCATCCGCCAAGGCCGTTTCGTACCAATCAGCAGCGCCCTGATGGATCAACAAAAGGCCCTACAACTGGTGAGGCTAGACGCAGCTCAGCGTCTCAAGCTCGACCACATGTCCTACTACATCCAGAATCTTATAGAGATGTTTCATGGTTCGCTCCCACGCGAAAAGACTCTCGCTGCGGTAGCGACGATGGCCGCTGAGTTGGGAGATCCAAAACCGCCGAAGTACACCAAGCTATACGAGCAAGTAAAGCTCTTCTTGGCAAACGGAAAAAGCACGCTCGCCCTTGTCGATCTGGCAACAGGTAAGCAGCTACGCGCCAAGCGGTTGAGCCAAGAGTCCCTGGAAGTCATGCAGGACTATATCCGCCATCACTATTTGAAGAGCACAAAGCCGCCTGCACTGATGGTCTACAAATTGTTCGTATCTCACCTGGAAGAGCTGAACCTGCACTCCGAAAGCAAGCTGGACGTACCGTCCGCTTCGACTTTTTACCGAGCGCTAAAAGCACTCAACAGCTACGACGTGGACCGCGCCCGACTTGGCTCAAGAGCAGCAGCTAAAAAGTATGGCTTCGGCAAAGGAATCCACGTCCCTGAAAGGCTATTGAGCAGGGTCGAGGCGGACACTCAGGAAGTAGACATTCACCTGGTTGGTGAGGATGGCATCTACATAGGACGTGCCTACCTAACCGTATTGCTAGAAGTACTAACCAGTTCGGTTATTGGCTGGAGCCTTTCGTTCACTCCGCCTTGTTTCGAAAAAACCGCCAGCGCGCTGAGTCATGCGTTGCGCGTGCGCGAGGATGGCTCCCCCGCCGGACTCATGGAAGAGCTAGTCGTAGATAACGGGCCAGAGTTCTACAACGCCTCTCTGCTTGCCTTGGCCAACCGCCTTGGGTTCACCGTTCGCTTCTGCTCGAAGGGCCAACCTAACCAAAAACCCCACGTTGAGAGCTTTTTCCGCACTTTGAATCTACAACTCATTCATGGGTTGAGCGGAACCACGAAGTCCAATCCAACAATGCGGGGAGACTATGACTCCGAAAGCGAAGCGGTAATGACGCTAGATGAGTTTCGCGCGATCGTCGATGACTGGATTCTGAACTACTACAACAAAATGAGTCACGGCCATCGCTATCTGCCAGCAAACGTGCTGTGGGAGCGATACATAGACAAAATGAATCCGCCGAAAGTTTTTACAGCTGAGGCTCTGAGTTTTATCTGTATTTCGACTCACTTCTGCACTATCAATCGCGGTCGAGTTCGGTTCAAGAACCTGGCATGGTCCGGTCCGGGGCTACCCATAATTGAAAGTAATTTGAAGACATCACAAAAGGTCGAAGTTCTATACGACCGAACGGACCTCGGTACTGTCTACGTGCGAGATCCGAGCAGCGGTACGTTCTATCAAGCAGATGGAGTGCATAGCTATCAGTTTGGCTTGTCCATGTATGAACACGAACTGGTACAAAAAAAGCTTAAGGAAGAGGCAAAGCTCTTTACAGGCGAAGAAGCTCGGCAGACATTGCGCCGGATCTGGCAGGCCCTGAGCGAGAGCACAGCGAACAATGCGCGACGTAAACGCGCCCATCTCAGTGATGTTCGCAGTAACCAGACACAGAACATTACCGCCCCTAATAACTTGAGTGATGATGTTCAACACATCAACGAACACATCGAACTTGCAGAGGAAATCGATCTTGAACTTATTGACGACACGCTTGATGACGATGACGACTACGAAACCTTCGAACTACCTAGGAAGTAATGATGAACGACGAGATCAAAGACAAGCTGGTGCAGTTTGCACAATTTGTTGTGAACCACCCTGAGTACGCCGATGCACTGAGTTGCATCACCCGCAGCATTGAAGCCACGACGACACGGGGAGAACCGGCATCAGCGCTCCTGACTGGAGAACCAGGGACGGGTAAATCAACGGCTTGCAGGATAGCCTTGAGCCAGTTCGGTGAGAGGCGGATTGTCACCACGGAGGCAGGTACGACCGAAATTGTTCCAGCGTTCTACTGCTCTCTACAAGCGGGCGCCACGACCAAGAGCCTCACAACGTCGATGTTGCAGGAGCTGGGATGCAGCAACGTGACCGGCAACAGCTCGACGCTATTCAAGCGCCTGGTCACTCTTCTTCAAACGTGCCAGACCAAGCTCATCGTGCTTGACGAGTTCGACAACCTGCTTCGCAAGGGAGCAGAAAAATCCCGCGAACAAGTCTGCGATTGGGTGCGCACCCTGTTGAACGAAACATTGGTTCCGGTTGCGATTGTTGGTATTCCCAGCTGCGAAGAAATCATCAATGCACATCCCCAGCTTTCCAGACGGTATCCGTATCGGCACCAAATGAATCACTTCACCTACGCCGCGCTTGACCCTGCCTCCGTATTCAGTAAGACCTTGCGGGCGCTTGGTGGAGCGATCAAGAAAATCGGTGAATTCGAGAAGTGCATTAGCTTGAACACAGAGCAGCCGCTTAAGGCGATGTACCTGACGACAGGCGGAAACATGAATGGCATTCGCCAGCTCCTCAACGATGCTTTCCGGCTCGCACTGCTGCGTAACAACGGTAGTTTCGAACTTATCGACCTGATCAGCGCCGCAGATCTCTCTGTCATCCCCACCGCTCTGTATCGCGGCAATGCCTTTCGTCTCACCGACGAGTCGCTCACTAAAATCATCTCCGGGGTGAAAGTAAAATGAAAATTTTCCACCTCGCCCACGCCCGTCATGAAGAGAGCCCCCGAAGCGTAATGATGCGTACCGCCCATGCGAACGGGTTTGGCTCAGTTTCAGCAATGGCCAGAGCCTTTGGAGCGAAGGAGTCACGCCAACCCTTCGCTTGGCAAATGCAGCACTCAAAACTTGCTAGTCAGTTGGCCAGCCATGAAGGCCTCAATAGCACACAATTTCTCGCGAGTTTCTACAGACAGCTCGGACGCACAAGTGAGAGCCCCGTTGAGGTGATGGGATTGGCCGTGCCGGCGGCCATTATTCGGACTGATGCGTATAGCTTTTGCCCAGGCTGCATCCAGTCAGGCAGCCATCCATCGATACTGGATCTCAACTGGCTAGAAAGCTGCCCCTATCACGCTTGCAAGCTAGTGTCGGCGTGCCCTGAATGCTCTCGGGGTATCCGATGGACCCAGCTTTCCGGCCCCCATTGTCAGTGCGGATTTGATCTACGCGCTACGCCGATAATTTCCACTCACGCGGACAGTTCCCATCGACTCCTGAACATCTTCAGGCGAAAAGATCAGCCCGCTTTGGATCGATTCATTTATGCGCTGAAGGCCCTTCGGTATACCCAGCACCATGAGCAAGCGCAGAGCATTGTAGAAGCCGCTGCACGTGTCGCCGATTGTGACGCGGGGGTATTCGAGGAGCTGATACAGGCATCCGAGCGCCTCTACCCGTGCCTTACGGCGAGACCACTTCTCGCTCCTTGGATCGCCTCGGAGGATTCATGGGTCAAAAGCCAAGTACACCACTTGCTTCGTTCCAAAGCCGATATCGCCGACGCAAGCGGGACATGCAATTGCTCAGAACTTCAGCTTTATCAGGACGAGATGGTTTATGCCCTGAAGGTTTCACCGACCAAGCTCAGATCATTCCTGACCCGTGATTTGGTTCAACGCGCGAAGGGGGATGAAGCACGATGGAAGTACTCTGCCAAGAAGCTATGCATGCTGCTTGAGCAGTCGACCGCGCCTAGCGCGGAAGCTAAGCATGCTTCCACCTTGAGCCCCTCAACCCACGATTGCAGTACATACCTCACCATTGATGAGGTCGCTGTCCGCTTGGGCGTATACCCAGATGCAGTTCGTAGCGCCTACTCGCAGGGCTTCATGCACGCCTCGGCGAGGAAAGATGCTCATGGCAGGAGACTGCTCCAGGCGGCTGCGGTAGACCATTTTTCAGCGACCTTCGCTTTCGTAGGTCAGCTTGCTACGGATCTGAGTCTTCCTAGAACCACCCTTTCCGCCAAGCTCCTTCACCTCGGGATAGCTCCCGTTTCTGGGCATGGGTTTGATGAAGGTCTAATACCTATATATCGCCGAGATGATGTAACCGACGAGGTTCAGGCCACGCTACAAAATCTCGCTCACTACAAATCAAACTCAGGCAGGAAACCGGCTGGTTGTTCTAGCCGCTCGGGAGATGAATCTACATCAAGCACAGATACGGCGCGCACGCTGGGTGTCGGCGTGCACGACTTGAAGCATCTCGAACGACTTGGTCACCTCATTCGATCAAAGAACCTTAAGACAGGTCGCTATTTCACTAACAGCTCAGTGAAAAATGCTCAAGCACTGCTTAAGAGCACGGTCTCACTCAAGTGCTTTTCAGGTCAGCTCGGCATGTCTTCTCAGACTTTTTCCAGGAGATACATCCAAAGTGACTTTCTGAAGTACATTCGTATAGGTAGCAAAATCCTAGTGCCGGTGGAGCAGCTTCATCGCATCCAAGAGCACCGCTACCTATTCGTCAGTCTCTGCGAAGCGGACGAAATTCTTGGCGCGCCCATTGGCCACACCGCCAACCTTATAAGAATGAAAAAACTTAACCCTATCCTTTCCAATGAAGCCGGCTATGTATCTACGGTTCGCCTTGTTCGCCGCAATGATATCAACGAGATAAAGTAGCCACTCCTCCGCAAAAACCAGTAGCGTTCTGTTACTGCGAACACAAACTTTTAAAACCTTAAAAAGCCATTTCGCAAATTAGTGCAAAAACTGGTTAGAAATTCGCGAAATAGCGAAAAATAAGTTTCGCCCCCAGCGAGAAATCAACCTAGAGGCCCTGAGTTCCGGGATCAAGGTTTCGGCAATTAACGAAAATGAGTGGCTGACATCAGAGTAGATTGACCCTACACCTGCCAGGGATGTTGGGAATGAAGTTGAATAAAAAGCCCCGCCTAGTGCGGGGCTTTTTATTGGCGAGGAATATATGCTTACTGAAAAACATTACGCATATGTCGACGAGTCGGGAAATACTAGCTTAAACATAGAAAAGGACGGAACATCAGAATACTATGTAGTATGCGCAATAATTAGCTCAGAGCACAATTTAAAGCAAAACGAAAAAGTTGCCGAAGCAATAAGAGAAAGACATTTCAAAACAAGCGAAATAAAATCAAGCAACGTCGGACATAAAAGCCATAACCGCAGAATTCAAATACTAGAAGACCTAGCCAAGCTCGAGATAAGGCTTGAGATTATCGCAATAAACAAATCTGAAATATATCCAGATAGCGGCCTCAAGCATAAAAAATCCTTCATAAAATATGGAACCAGCATACTATATAAAAACCTATATGAAACATATCCCACCATTGAGGTGTTAGCTGATGAGCATGGGTCGCCAGAATTCAAATCCTCGCTAGAAGCGTACGTCAATAGGAAATTTGATTTAATCGACTCCACCTCGGCCTTCGGAACAGCAAAGAGCCATGAAGCCATATTAATTCAAGTAGCCGACTTCTATGCGGGCACGATAGCGCACATATACGAAGAAAAATGCCCACCGTATATTGCCCTGGAGTACTTAAATAAAATCAGAGAAAAGCAGAATTCTTTTATTGAGTGGCCAATCCGATACACATCACCTCCCCAATCTAAATCTTCAACACCCCAAGACCAAAAGGTATACGAAATCGCTATAAAAAGCGCATATGATTACCTTTCTAAAACACCAAAATCTGCCGATCAATCTAAAAGACTACAAACGGCGATACTGAAATTCTTGCTTTTCAAAAACACACTAGAGGGAACGTCCAACTACATAAGCACGGTAGAAATAGAAAATCACTTAAAAAATATTGGACTCACAGACATCACACAACAAATGCTACGCACTGGAGGAATTGCAAAACTTCGAGACGAAAGCGTCATAATCGCGAGCAGCCCAAATGGTTACAAAATACCGACATCTCTATCTGACATCCAAGACTATCTAAATAAAGTAACATCTCAAATAATTCCCATATTGGATCGCGTTAAGAAAATGCATAATCATTATCGCACCCAATCTGCAGGAACACTTGAAATGATCAATAAAGACAGCGCCGGAGACCTATGCAATTTAATAGAGGCTAGTGACCCCGCATGGCAAAAAATCCAAGCACAACTTATCAAAGATAACAATTAAAAACTTCAAAATACTAATTCCCCTACGACTCCAGTTAAACCTGAAACGTTTTTATGTCGCTCTCCTTTACCGTTTTCGCCCTTACGGCGAGCCACTTTCTCTTTGCTCGCGCGAAAGAGAAAGTAACCAAAGAGAAAGCGCGCCCGGCATCCGGGTTTCGCTACGCGAAACTCCCCTCGCTCCGGCGCTGCTCCGAGGGTCGTCGCGAAGGGCCATCCCTGGCCCATCACTCCTCGTTTGGCATCCATGCCAAACGCCCCTCTCCACAGCACCTCCACTCGGCCTCCTGACGGGATTCGGGGACCGCGGTATTTGAACGTGTTGTGGAAGGCAGAGCAAAAAAGCAAAAGCAGAGCTTAAAGCGAGAGCATTGCGGCCAAGCCGCAATGCTCTCGCTCTGTTTGGTGCTGGATCGCCGATCTCACAGACGACGCCAAACGCCCCGTCAGGAGGCCGAGTGGAATCGTTGTGTAAGGGGTTGAGCGGCATGGATGCCGCGAGAGCCGCGATGGGCCAGGGATGGCCCTTCGCGGCGGGCCCCTGGAACAATGATGGAGCGAGGGAACCCGACGAAGTCGGGCCGGATGGCAGGGGCACAGACCTTTTGCTTACTTTTGGGGCGTCTGCCAAAAGTGAGCCGCTGTAAGAGCGGAACCGGTATCGGCAACAACATGGAAGCGGCGAGTTCACGCCGGATCGTGTCCCAGGAAGTGGTGTAACTGAGGTCTAACCAAAGTGCCGTCAGGCGTGAGCCATCGTGGTTCTTGGCTGGTTGAGCGAGTAGACCTGAGAACCGCTGAAGAGTGGATGAAAAAAGCGTCATCCACCCTACTGACCTTTGCCTTTCTTCTTGGCAATCGCCTTCATCCGCGCTGCGGCCTTCTGCACACTGGCCATCTTCTCGGGCCTTTTCATGCCTCGCCATTTGCGGATTTCCTCGCGCGTGCGCCCGCAACTGACGCACAGCTCACTGTTGAGCTGGCACAGCGACACGCAGGGGTTCTCAATGTCCTTGGCCACGCTTGCCCCTTGCCGGTCGTTCGACCGAGAACGCGACGTGGTCGGCGATGCTGGAAACGCTGATGCCCACCTCATCGAAAGCGGCCAGCGTCAGCGCCCGCATTCTCGCCTTGTCGGCGCAGGCAAGTGCACGCGCCTTGTTCGCTTCGCTGTCGAACACCCAGGTCACCACAAGGCTCTGCGGAAACTGCTCGTAGTTCACATCATGGGTCAGCCACTGGAAGCCGACGATTTCGCTTTTCGCCGTTTCACAGGCAAGGGTCAGGGTGCGAATCAGCTCGCGCTCGATGCCTGAGTATTTTCGTTTCGGCGATGGCATAAGGTTGTTCTGGGTCCGAGTTCGCTGCGCCGCCATGTTACCCGAGGCGCAAAACGGCCAGAGGGAATTGATGGGGCGAGGCCGGAAAATGGTATCCGCGACACGGGGTAACGCCGAGTGAGGGTACGATCATGGCGCCCGAGCAACCCCGCCCGCGGGTTACAATCCACGGCCCACGCATTCTCCAGCGGACCATATACCGATGTTCACCCTTTCCCACCTCAGCAGCCCGCCGCCCGAGTCACTGAAGAGCCAAGTGCAGCAGATGGTGGTGGACTACTTCGCCGATGTCAGCGCAGTACCGCTGCTGCCAAGCAATCCGCTGTATCAGTTGTACCAGTACGTGATCGGCTATGAGCTGCATCTGCACCTGCAGACCATGAACGGCGACGCCGAAGGCCCCGTGCAGTTGCTACTGGCGCTGGACGATGAAGATCCGGCCCGTGTGCTGGGGTTTGCCCTGTATCTGCCGAGCCCGGACGATGCTGCCGCCTGCACCCTCGCCTATCTGGCGGTGCATAACGAGTATCGCGCTCAGGGCATCGGCCGGGCGCTGCTGCAACGGGTGCTGGAGCGACGCCCGCATCTGGAGCTGGCCTGCGTGGCAGGCAAGGTGCCGCTGTTCGAGGCCCTAGGCTTGCAGGTGCTGGCCGCTCAGGGTGCGCTGGTGGTGATGAACAGCCGCGACTACCGCTCCACCGGCATGGTAGCGGTCGCCGACCTGGCGCCGGTGTTTGCCTCCACCGAGGTCAGGCAGATTCACGCCTACCTGCTCAAGCAACACGGCCAGCGCGCCATGCAACAGGCGGAAAAGCAGCGTGACGCGCACCTCGATGCACTCGCGCTCCAGGCTCAGCAACTGGTCGACGAGCGCCTGCCCTCGCGCGCCCTGCATTGAGGCAATGCCCCACGCTAGCCGTGGGGCTTCACGAAACGCCGATTGCAATCACCTGTGGCGGTCAGCCGACACCACGCATGCACACGCGCAGTTGGCGGACGTTGAACGCCCGCCAACGCTGATAAAGCATTAAGACAGGGACTCTCGCCCGGTCGGCGCAGACCACCAGGCGGCCCATCTAGAGGCGTGGGAGCGACCATCAGCGAACCAACGGGTATACCCATGCATCAAGCAATGGCCATAGGTCCCACTCAGTTGGACACCTGCTCGAGGAATATCAGCTGCAATGGCTCGCTGAGCAGTTCATCAGCGGTGGCGGCAAACGCCTGAAAATAGGGCGTCGCAAAATGCGCATCCAGGGCTGCCTGATCCTTGAAGGCTTCACGCATGTAGAAGGTGCCAGGCTCATCACGCATTTCGAACAGCACGTAATCAAGATTGCCCGGCTCGGCCCGCGTGGGTTCTATCAGGCTCAGCAATCCTTCTTTCAGTTCCTGTTGTTTACCGGGTTTGGCCTTGAGTACGGCAAGGGATACAAATGGTTTGCTCATGGTGTTAACTCGTTCGATGGGTTGGCTTGCGCACCCGGCGAGGACAGTGAACAGCAGCACGCACAGCCAAAGACTCGGGTGTTTGATCATGGGTTTCATCTCACTCTCTGTGGAGTGGGTTCATCCTTGTCCATTCAATCGAAAAGAAACACCGACAGAACGCGCTAATACTTTCTTCGACCTATTGAAAATGAAGCACCCTGAATGGCCACTGGCGATTGCCACCTGAACACGCCACAACGCACTATCAGCCAAACCATTCGTTCTCCGCTGCGAACAAGGAAGCTCCATGCGCCTCGCCCTCGTCCTACTGCTGTTTCTGTGCCATTGCGTGCACGCCACCGAGACCGTCAACGACGTCACCGGCATGAACCCCATCCAAGTGGCGCAGGTACTGGCGCCCACCGAACTGGAGCAGATCGTCACGGCCGTTAGCGGGCATGCCGGCCCCATCGCCATTGGCGGCGGGCGCTACAGCATGGGCGGGCAGACCGCCACCGAACAGGCCCTGCAACTGGACATGCGCCGGTTCAACCGGGTGCTGGAATTTTCCGCCGAACGCCGGGAGATTCGTGTGCAGGCCGGTATCACCTGGCGCGAGTTACTGGAGTACATCGACCCACACGGCCTGTCGCCGCAGATCATGCAGTCCTACGCCAACTTCACCGTCGGTGGCGCCCTCAGCGTCAACGCTCATGGCCGATACGTCGGCCAGGGGCCGTTGGTGCTGGGCGTTCGCTCGCTACGCCTGGTGCTGGCTGACGGTCAGGTGGTGGATGCCAGCCCGACGCACAACAGCGAGCTGTTCCATGGCGCCATAGGCGGTTACGGCGGGCTGGGCGTGATCGTCGAGGCCACCCTGCACTTGGTGGAGAACAGCAAGCTGGTGCGTCAGACGCAGCTCATGCCGCTCGGAGACTATGCGCAGTTCTTCGCCAGCCAGGTACGCGGCAACCCGGACATGGTGATGCACAACGGCATTCTCTATACCGACGATTACGACAGCGTACGCGCCGTGTCCTACCTGCGTACGGATGCGCCGCTGACCGTCACCGAACGCCTGGTACCGCTGGACCGCGACTACAAGGCCATGCGCGCCGCGCTGGCAGTGGCCAGCAGCAATGGCGGCGCAAAGGTGCGTGAAAGCGTCGTCGACCCGCTGCTGCTGAAACGACCGCAAGTGCAGTGGCGCAACCATGAGGCCAGCCTGGATGTGCGCGAACTGCAGCCCATTTCCGGCACCGACTACAGCTATGTGCTGCAGGAATATTTCGTGCCCGAAGCCCAGTTGGAGCCTTTTGTCGCGGGCATGAGAGACGTGCTCAAAGCGCACAAGGTCAAGGTCGCCAATATCTCCATCCGCCATGCCAAGGCCGACCCGGGTACGCTGCTGGCCTGGGCCCGCGAAGACACCTTCGCGCTGGTGATCTACTACCGCCAGGGCGTCTCACCCAGCGAGCGCGCCGCCGTAGGCGACTGGACACGACAGCTGATCGATCTGGCCATCGCCCACCAGGGCAGCTACTACCTGCCCTATCAAATCCACGCCAGCCGGGAGCAATTCCTTGCCGCCTACCCTCGCGCCGAGGAATTTTTCGCGCTGAAAAAACGCGTCGACCCAAGCAACAAATTCCGCAATAAGCTGTGGGATGCCTATTACCTGCAGCCCAGTGGCCACTGATTGAAATCGCGGTCCAACGCTCAGGAGTTCTGCTGTCTGGCATTAACCAGGTCACAGGGCGACTCCCATGCAACCGCATGGGAGACAGCTGGAAAGCCCGGAATCAGAGCCTGCCAAGCCAGTACTGCGGACGGCGGCGGTGAAGGGTAACGGCCAGAATCTGGAAGCCGTCTGGCCTTGGCCGGTAAATGATCGATAGCGGAAAACGCCGAAGGGGGGACGCTGCGAATATCTGGTTCAAGTTCAATCCGCCAGGCCATGGGTGACTCACCAATCAATTTGGCCAAGGCCTGAAACTCGTTGATCAATGCCCACCTAATCCAGGAACCTTCGATTCGTAGTAACCGACTGACTACAGAAACTCGGCTTCCGCTACCGGGTGGAAAAATGCTTCATCGAATCAGGGCTCTGGCCTTCTTGATTACCTCGTCACCCGGCACCGCCTGAATAAAGTCGTCACAGCGAACACAACCCTCCCAGCACCGCCATGATCCACTCCCGCACCGCGAGAATGGTCGGATCGTTTCTGCGGCTCTCCGGGTACACCAGAAAGAACGGTCTGCCCTCCAGTTCCGGGCCGAAAGGCTGCACCAATCGTCCCTCTCTCAGCTCATCCTCGATCAGTTGCCGGCGCATCAGCGCCTCGCCCTGGGCGCCAACGGCCGCCGAACCATCTGGAGCCGAATCTGATCACCGCGCTCGGCTTCATCGGCATCACCCGCGTACACCAGATTGCCATCGAAGGCCAGGAAGTCGGCGGTGAACTGCTCGCCGAATCCGTCAAACAGGCCTTGGCAAAGGTCGATGCGCTGGTGGCCGAGCTGCAGCGTTCATTGCAAGCCGAGCGCGTCGAGGAGCCGGCGTGAGGCAATGGCCAGGCCGAGGATGACGCTGCCTCGCCTCAGCGCTTGGTGCAGGCAAACAGCGCGTTGCCAGAGCTGCCATCCCACGGCGCCAGCCGCTGATAGTCGTGCTCAAGCACCTGCACCTCGAAGTACGGCGCCAGCAGGCTCTGCAGCTCGGTGAAGTTCACCGCCACCATCGGGTGTTCGTCGTGCCAGACCTCGGTCTGTTCGGCGAGGGTAAGTTCGATACGCAGCCTTAGCGCCTGCTGTTCGCCTTCACCGCGGTAGTACCAGCCGGAGCTGAAGCGGAACTGCCCTTCGGCATGCCGTGCGCTGTGGGCAACGAACGAGGCGTTATCGATGCGCTGCTTGTCCACCGCGTTGAAGCAGAACACCCCGCCAACCGCCAGGGCGCCGTGCACGCTGGCGATACAAGCCTTGAGCCGTTCGATGCTGGCGCTGTAATGGATGGAATAGAGAAAGCAGGTGATTAGGTCCAGCGGCTCGTCGACCTGAAAACCGCACATGTCCTGCCGGGCAAAGCGTGCCTCGGGGCAGCGCTGGGCGGCGCGATCGAGCATCGGCTGGTTGATGTCCAGGCCGCTGCTGGAATAGCCGGCATCGAGAAAATGGCGCACATGCGGGCCGGTGCCACAGGCCAGATCGAGGTGGCGCTTGCCTCCGTTGCCGAACAGTTGTTGCAGGCGGTGCACGCAATGACTCTGGGCGGCGTAGTCGATGTCCGCGCACATCAGATCGTAGTAACCCGACAGGTCGGTATAGAGGGCATTGCCAGACATGATGACAGGGGCGCAAGGACGAAGGGCGCGCATCATAGCTCAGGCCGCGAATGGGCAAAATCACTATCGCTGCCGTTGCTATGCCGGCGGTCTGGTCGAGCCCGACGCTCACCATGAACGGGCCCCAGCGACGCTCACGAAACAGCTGGAGGCTTTGTATTCCGTGGATTTCACCAGCTATCAGCGGCATCGATGTTCACCATCATGCCAATGAAGTTCTCTGAAAAAATCCAGTGCGTAACATCTGCTCCATACCCAACCACAACACCGCTGGAGCAAAACATCATGAAACGCCAACTCATCCTCAGCTTCGCTTTCTCCGTACTGGCAGCCAACGTATTCGCCGCCTCCTCCGCCCAACCTGTAGTCGCCGAAGGTGGCTCTGATCGTCTGATCCAGAACCGCGTCGCTGAAGGTGGCTCCGATCGTCTGATCGAAAGCCGCACCGCCTGATACCTTCCTGATGAACTGATCGAGAACGTCGAATGACTCGATGGAACGCGCAGCCCCACAAGGCCGGCCTGATAAACCGGCCTTGGTTTTTTCAGGAATAGAAAGCCCCGCGCACTGCGCGAATGAGCAGCCCCGTGTCGACCCCAGGCAATCGACCGCCCCGCCCCCGCTCTATGGTGAACGCCACTTTGATCACTCACCGGAGCGCCCCATGACCAACAAACCGATCACCGTTCTGCGCGATACCCAGCCGATGCCCGTCGTCGATGCCTGCAAGTGGGAGCGCATCGAAGGTGACCCGCACACCGTCAACCTCAATGCCTACACCTCCGAAGATGGAAGCAAGATCATGGGCACCTGGATCTGCACACCCGGCAAATGGCGCGTGGATTACGTGAAGTGGGAGTACTGCCACTTCCAGGAAGGCTACTGCATCATCACCCCGGACGGCATGGAGCCGATCCACCTCAGGGCCGGCGACATCTTCGTGGTCGAGCCTTGTATGAAAGGCACCTGGGAAGTGGTGGAAACGGTGCGCAAGTACTTCGTGTTCGCCTGACGCATCGTCGAAAAACCGCCCCTCGGGGCGGAATGTTATTCACTTAAAGTTGCACACGTTTGGCCCCCTCTCCCATTTATTGGGGGCACGCCTAGTGGAGAGGGGTTGGGGGAGAGGGCTGAGAACACCGCAAAACTGCCAGTTTCCCCCTCGCCGAACGCGGCCCGCCCTAACCCTCTCCCCAAAGGGGCGAGGTGACTAATCGCGTCCGACCATTGCTTATGTGAACAGCATTACCCCTCGGGGCGGGTATTTCAGACTGGTACCCCCCATGGAAAAGGCTCTAAATAGCAACTATGGGACTGGCTGAGGCGTTAGGCACAGCTGTGCTCAGAGAGCTATTTCTCATCCAACGCAACTGCAGCGTTCTTCCCTATCGGAGTTGCCATGGATATAGAAAGTCTGTTCGCTCGACTGCACACCCTGCCCAGCATTCCGAAGGTCGCGCAGGAGCTGATTCAACAGTTCGACAACCCGTCTTCGAGCCTGGAAAGCGTGGCGCGCAATATCGAGCACGCCCCGGTCATCGCTGCCAAGGTACTGCGCCTGGCCAACTCGCCTCGTTTTCGCGGGGCCCGTGCCCCGGGTCACGACTCAGCGCATGCAGCACTGCTTGTACTTCTTGCCACTGCCGCAGGTGCAGGGGTCGTTACGCCCGACTTTAGCCTCCTCGCGGCGCACCGGCAGCAGCGGGTCCAGGTTATCCTGCCAATACTGGAAAAGCTCGACGGCGGCGGGTTCGAGCAACGCCGTACTGGCGTCGTACTCGGCGTCGGTCATGGCCTTGAGCGTCGCGCTGCCGCTTTCATCGCCATGCAGGGTGATCAGCGCCAGAGCTGCCGCCACCGACTCCGGCAGCGATGCATCGAGCCAGCCGGCCACCGCCGCACCACGCAGGTAACCCGCGCACCATTCGGAGACGATCAGCTTCTCGCCCTTGCCGTTGTTGTCGGCCAGGAAGATCGCTTCGTAGTCGTCCGGCTCTTCGGCGAGCATGTAGGCGGCCTCGCTCATCAGCTCGACGGCCAGTTTCATGAAACGTTCGCCATCCTTGTCACTCGGCCACTGCGGCGGCTGGTCAGCCCAGATCGCCGAATACCAGATGGCAGGCGCAACCTGGCGCGGGGCGGAGACGATGGCGGCGAAGAAGCCGTCCAGTTCGCTGGCAGAGAGGATCGAGTCATCGTTGCCGTACTTGAGCAGCCACTGATCGAGCTTCTCCAACCCTCTGTTGTCCATCGCCACGCCTCCGCCTGAAAAAGGCCGCTACTGTACCTGCATCGGCACGTATTGCCAGCCGTCCGGCATCTGGTGAGTGCCCAGCGGGCCACAGCCCGGTACAATGCGCGCCTTGCCCGTGTGCCAGCCTGATAAAAGAAAACACCATGTCCTTGCCCAAGAACCACCTGGAACTGCTCAGCCCTGCGCGTGACGTCGAAATCGCCCGCGAGGCCATTCTGCATGGCGCCGACGCCATCTATATCGGCGGCCCGAGCTACGGCGCGCGGCACAACGCCTGCAACGAGGTGAGCGAGATCGCCAAGCTGGTGGAGTTCGCCCGGCGCTACCATGCACGGGTGTTCACCACGCTCAACACCATCTTCCACGACGACGAGCTGGAGCAGGTACGTACGCTGATCCACCAGCTCTACGACGCAGGCGTGGATGCGCTGATCGTGCAAGACATGGGGGTGATGGAGCTGGATATTCCGCCCATCGAGCTGCACGCCAGCACCCAGACCGACATTCGCACCCTGGCACGGGCCAAGTTTCTCGACCAGGCCGGTTTCTCCCAACTGGTACTGGCACGCGAGCTGAACCTGCAGGAAATCCGTCAGATCGCCGATGCCACCGATGCCGCCATCGAGTTCTTCATCCACGGCGCGCTATGCGTGGCCTTCTCCGGCCAGTGCAACATCTCCCACGCGCAGACCGGGCGCAGCGCCAACCGTGGCGACTGCTCGCAGGCCTGCCGCCTGCCCTACACCCTCAAGGATGAAAAAGGCGGCGTAATCGCCTATGAAAAACACCTGCTGTCGATGAAGGACAACAACCAGAGCGCCAACCTGCGCGCCCTGGTCGAGGCTGGCGTGCGCTCGTTCAAGATCGAGGGCCGCTACAAGGACGTGGCCTACGTGAAGAACATCACCGCCCACTACCGCCGCGAGCTTGACGCCATTCTCGAAGACCGCCCGGACCTCGCTCGCGCCTCCAGCGGCCGTACCGCGCACTTCTTCGTGCCCGATCCGGACAAGACCTTCCACCGTGGCAGCACCGACTACTTCGTCACTGAGCGCAAGGTGGATATCGGCGCCTTCGATTCGCCCACCTTTACCGGCCTGCTGGTCGGCAGCGTGGAGAAGGTGAACAAGCGCGACCTGATCGCCGTTACCCATGAGCCGCTGTCCAACGGCGACGGCCTCAACGTGCTGGTCAAGCGCGAGGTGGTGGGTTTCCGCGCCAATATCGCTGAACTCAAAGGTGAGTTCGAGGAAGACGGCGAGAAGCGCTACCGCTACCGCGTCGAGCCCAACGAGATGCCCGAAGGCCTGTTCCGCTTGCGCCCGAATCATCCGCTCTCGCGCAACCTCGACCACAACTGGCAGCAGGCGCTGCAACGCACCAGCGCCGAGCGCCGTATTGGCGTGAGCTGGAAGACCGAGCTGCGTGAAGACGCCCTCAAGCTCACCGCCACCAGCGAAGAGGGCATCAGTGTTGACGTCGCCCTGCCCGGCCCGTTCGGTGTGGCCAACAAGCCGGGACAGGCACTCGATGGCCTGCGTGACCTGCTCACCCAGCTCGGCACCACCATCTACCACGCCCAAAGCGTGACGCTGGATGCGCCGCAAGCGTTCTTCGTGCCCAACTCGCAGCTCAAGGCACTGCGCCGCGACGCCATCGAAGCACTCACCGAAGCGCGCATCGCTGCCCATCCACGTGGCGGCCGCAAGGCCGAGACCGACCCAGCGCCGGTGTACCCGGAATCGCACCTGTCGTTCCTGGCCAACGTTTACAACCAGAAGGCCCGCGACTTCTACCACCGCCACGGCGTGCAACTGATCGACGCTGCCTACGAGGCGCACGAAGAAGAAGGCGAAGTGCCGGTGATGATCACCAAGCACTGCCTGCGCTTCTCCTTCAACCTGTGTCCGAAACAGGCCAAGGGTGTAACCGGCGTGAAGACCAAGGTCGCACCGATGCAGCTGGTACATGGCGATGAAGTGCTGACCCTGAAGTTCGACTGCAAGCCGTGTGAGATGCACGTGATCGGCAAGATGAAGGGCCACATTCTCGACCTGCCGCAACCGGGCAGCGCGGCGACCCAGGTGGTCGGGCACATTTCACCCGACGACCTGCTCAAGACCATTCGCCAGAAGCCGGGTTACAGCCACTGAGCCCAGCCTCGCCTGTTGTGGTGGCCCGGATGCAATCCTGGCCACCACAACTATCGCCAGCAAGCTGGCTCCCACGGATCGCGAACTAGGCCCGCGCTGCACTCGCCGGGCTGAGCATCTCGATCTCGCGAATGTCGAAATCACGTCTCAGGTAGTCCATGCGCTTGTCGTGAAACGCGCGCATGTGTGGCAACGCCGTGTGCTCGGCTAGCGCCTCCCGCGATGCCCACACCTCGTAGAAGATGAACAGGGTCGGGTCCTGTGCATCGCGCAGCATGTGGTATTCGATGCAGCCAGGCTCGGTGCGACTGGGTTCGACATAGGCGCGAAACAGTTGCTCGAAGGCCTCGGCCTGCTCGGGATGGGTGTGCGCGTGAAGGATAAAGCCGTACATGGGTGCAGGCGCCTCGATGTGGGGAAGATGCCTCACCTTAGCGCAGCATTCAGCGAGCCTTTCATGATTTTCAGTCAACAATAATTTGACCGTTTCGCGGTGTTTCGCACGCGCAGGGCTGGATAACCTGCAGCCACATTTTTTGGAGAAACACCATGAAAAAGATCCTCCTGCTCAACGGCGGCAAAGCGTTCGCCCATTCCCACGGCCAGTACAACACCACCCTGCATGACGCAGCAGTGGCCTTCCTCGACCGCGCCGGATTCGACGTCAAGACCACCTTTATCGACGGCGGCTACGACGTCGAAGAAGAAGTGCAGAAATTTCTCTGGGCCGATGTGGTGATCTACCAGATGCCCGGCTGGTGGATGGGCGCTCCCTGGACGGTGAAGAAGTACCTCGACGAGGTGTTCACCGCCGGTCACGGCAGCCTCTATGCCAACGACGGGCGTACGCGCTCCGACGCCTCGCAGAAGTACGGCAGCGGCGGGCTCATCCAGGGCAAGCAGTACATGCTGTCGCTGACCTGGAACGCCCCAGTGCAGGCCTTCGAGGACCCGACCGATTTCTTCGAAGGCAAAGGCGTGGACGCGGTGTACTTCCCCTTCCACAAGGCCAACGAATTCCTCGGCATGACTGGCCTGCCCACCTTCATCTGCAATGATGTGATGAAAGTACCGGCCATCGAGCAGGACGTGGCGCGCTACGAGCAGCACCTCGCCCAGGTGTTCGGCGTCGCCTGACGCAGGCGCTCGCTCATTGCCCGCCGAACAGCGCCGTCCAATAGATGCCAGCATCGCTCTGCGGGTCGTTGGCATAGGCAGCGCCTAGCTCGCTGAACTCCGGGTTCATGATGTTGGCGCAGTGCCCGGAGCTGGCCAGCCAGCCCTCGACCACCTTGGCGGTGGTATCCAGCGCTGCGGCGATGTTCTCGCCGACCTTGGTACCGCTGTAACCCGCCAGCTCCGCGCGGTCACCCGGCGTGAGGCCGTCACGCCCCTGATGAGCGAAGAAATTGCCATTGGCCATGGCCCGGCTATGGCTCTCGGCGGCGCTGCCCAGTTCGTCGCTCCATACCAGCGGCGTAGTAGCGGCAAAGGCCTGGTCACCGCACTGGCGCGCCTCGGCGCGAGCGGAGTTGATCAGCAGGAGCAGACTTTCCCCCTCGGTCTGCCATGTTTGCAGCCGCCCACTGAGCAGCGGCCGAGCCAGTACGATGCGCCAGTCGCGATCCTGCTGACTGACGCCGATATCGATGAACTGAGGGTCGAGCATCACGCGACAGAAGCTCTCGCTCAAGGCCTGCATGGCAGCCTGCGCATTGCGCGGGCCGGAGAGCGTGATGGCCTGTACGTTGACCAACGGGTAACCGGCCGCGCTCAGCGAATCCTGCAGGTCCGCAGTGCCGTTGGCAGGCAGGATCAGGCGTGGATCGTTGGTCAACGGTGGCAATGGCTCGGAGGCCTGCACGCCGCAGCGTTGCACCTCGCTGCGATAGCTGTTGATCGTCTCGATCAGCTCAAGGTCCTCAGCCGCCTGAGCCGTGCCCGCAATCCCCATCAACAGCAGCGCCAGCAGGCAGCCTTGCCTTCCCCATTTGCTCATTGTTGTTGTCATACAGCCTTCTCCCAACTAACGTCGTGATTCTGACGCAATTCCCGGCGCAGGGTCATGGCCGGTTTCCTGATCCCATCGAACGCCCGCGTACATTGGCATCGCGGCCGAACGGCAGGGTTCCTGCATGACGCCATCTATCGTCATCACACAACTTATGCACTCGCCTCTCCCGCCTGAGAACACTAATGCCCGGTTACTTCGCCAAGAACGAACAACATCGCCGCCTGGTCCTTAAAGCCTTGCTAGGGATCACCTTGAGCGGCGGTTTGTTCTTCTCGGTCGTCAATCTGTTGCACGACAACTGGCTGTTGGCCGGTCTGGAGATCGGCTACGCCGCGGTGTCGCTGTATTTGCTGACCATCATCGATAAAACACGCAACCTGCAGCTATTGACCGCAATTTACCTGCTGCCGTTCTTCAGCATCATGATTGTGGCGCTGTCTCAGACCACCACTACCTTCGCGGTGTTCGCCTGGATCCAGACAATTCCGATCATCTGCTATCTATTACTGGGGTTGCGCCTGGGGATGTACGGCTCGATCGTGTTCGTCGGTGTCGGCCTGTTCGTCTTCAGTCAGCGGTTTTCGTCCGATGAATTGCTGCAAAACGTCGAGATCATCGCCAATCTCGGCCTCGCCAGCTTGGCGGTGATGATTTTCGCGCACATCTACGAGCGCAGCCGCCTGCTCAATGAGCAGCGCCTGACCGAGCAGGCGACCACCGGCTCTCTGACCAGCCAGCCAAACCGCCTGAAGCTGGCCGAGGTATTCGAGCGTGAGCGTGCCCATGCGTTGCGCAATGGCACGCCGCTTTCGCTGGTATTCGTCGATATCGACCACTTCAAGCAGATCAACGACCGCTTTGGCCACGAAGTCGGTGACCGTGCCCTGGTTCACTTCGCCAAGGTGCTGGCGCAGCGTTTACGGGTCAATGATCTGTTCTGTCGCCTGGGCGGTGAGGAATTTGCGGTGCTGCTGCCAGGCAGCAAGGCAGCGCAAGCTCGGGAAATCGCCGAAAGCCTGCGCGAACGCCTGGTTGCGCAATCGCTGACGGTGGATGAAACCACGCTGCACATGACGTTGAGCGCTGGCGTGGCCTGTTTCGGGGTAGATGGGCAATCACTGGACGAGCTGATGCTGGCGGCAGACAGGCGCACCTACGCGGCCAAGCGCGCCGGGCGTAACCGGGTGATCACCCGAGAGGACGTAGAACCCATTCTGGGCTGAACGGCTGCGGATCAGACGTAGATGCTGACTCCGCCCTTTTCCTGCAGCCACTGGCGGTAGGTTTCCAGCGAGTCGGTCTGCTGGTCGCCGTTGTAACCGGCGATGCGCACGCTGCCATCCATGCCGGCATCCACCATCTTCTGCACCTGCGCCAGCAGCTTGGCGGCATCGTCGCGATCGAGCTGCGTCACATCCGGCAATTGAATCACCGAAGGCCTAGTCGGCTGACTGTCGCCACTGCGCTGCACGGTATTGCTGGCCTGCGCCGCGCCACCATTCATCGCGCGTAGTAGTCCACCCTCACTGCGCGCCACCACCTGTTTGGCAAAACGCCGCAAGTCGGCAACTGGATCCTGACTGGCCTGACCGTTGGCTTCGCCGCTGGTCGCAGTCGAGCGATTGTTGAGCTGGCTACCGTAGTAGCTGAGCATGGCAGGCGTGCTGTTGTTGATACTGGTCATGAGGCCTCCGCGAAATCCGTTCGCCTGATGCATAGCAGATTCCGGGCCAGCCGCTGCAGACCAGTAAATACGCGGCTTTCATACGACGTCGCGGCATGGACTTGCCACCCCGAGGCAAGGGTTTGCCAATAGCGGTCAACCCAATAGATCGACCATTACCGCGTTGCTGTAGATCAGGCAGCCATCTTCGGCGCTGTAGCCGACCAGATGAAACTGGCCACGCCCCTCTTCGCCGCCAATGTAGACGCGCCATTTGCATTCACTCAGTGGGCCGAAGCCCTCCGGCATGACCAGCTCCAACGTCTGCATGTCTGCGTCGATCATCGCGTCCCGGACGCCGCTGCGCTGCAATTGCTCCTCAGCCTGCTCCAGGCGCAAGTGCTCCGCCTCGCTGACATAGAACTGCATAGTGCCGATAGGGATGGATTTGCTGTCATTGTCGGCCTTGCGCCAACCGTCGATGCTCAGGGTGTTCATCCGCAAGTCTCCTCAGTGAAGCCTGAGTTCAGGGCAAATGCCCACTTACAGAAGATGGGACAAGCCAGACGCCGAAACGGCTCCTGACAGATGGACGAACGGCCGACCGTTTGCTTGTCGAGGCGATTGCGCTAGGCTCTGCACCTTCATTGATAGGAGGTACTCCCATGGCCCGCGCCACTGCCCGCCACATCCTGGTTGCCAGCGAAGACAAGTGCAACGAACTGAAAGCCGCCATCGAGGGCGGTGCCGATTTCGCCCAACTGGCCCGCGACAACTCCTCCTGCCCGTCCGGCCGTAGCGGCGGTGATCTGGGTTCCTTCGGCCCGGGCCAGATGGTCAAGGAATTCGACACCGTGGTGTTCAGCGCACCGGTCGGCGTGGTGCAAGGCCCGGTCAAGACTCAGTTCGGTTATCACCTGCTGGAAGTCACCAGCCGTCAGGACTGATTCTCTCGCAATGGAAAAGCCACCCGCCGGTGGTTTTTCCGTTGCCCACGCTGTTCAGTCCCACGGCAGGGCTCTGGCTTTATGAAACGCGGTACCCGCCTCACCTTCATCCTGCTGGTATTCATATGCCTGTCGCTGGCATTGCTGACGGCCTGGCAGATCTGGTTTTCCCGCGAGCGTGCCCTGCATGATCTGAACGTGGCCAATCTCAACCTGGCGCGTGCCCTGGACAATTACAGCGAAGGGGTGATTCGCCAATCCGAGCTGGTATTGGTGGAGCTGGCAGAACGCCTGGAGCACGAAGGCAAGGGTCGGGCACATCTCGATCGCCTGCAGCAGGTCGTGCAGGAACAGAGCCGGGTGCTCAAGCTGGCCAGCACCATCATCATCTACAACGCCAAGGGTGACCGCCTGCTGGTATCGCGGGGCGATATCAATGCGCGCCCGAACGCCGCCGATCGTGCGTTCTTCATCCATCATCGCGACAATCCCTCGCCCGAGACGTTCATCGGCCCGACCATCAAGAGCCGCCTGGCGCACGAGTGGGTATTCACCGTCAGCCGGCGCCTGAACGATACCGACGGCAATTTCTCCGGCGTGGTGGCCATCACGTTGAGCGTGAAGCATTTCCTCCAGCTGTTCGGCAGCCTCGATCTGGGCCAGCAAGGCACGATGAGCCTCTCAGCCAGCGATGGCACCCTGCTGTTTCGCCAGCCCTTCCGTGAACAGGATGTGGGGCTGGATTGGTCGAGCTCGCCGATCTTTCAGACATTACGCGAACGGCAACAGGCCACGACCACACAGGTCTCCCGCATCGATGGCATCGAGCGCCTGTACGCGTTCCGCCATAACAGCAACCTCCCCCTGATCACTGTGGTGGCGCTGGGTCGCGATGAGGCACTAACGGCCTGGCGCCGTGATGCACGACTGTTCGCCACGGTGGTTCTGATCCTGCTGCTCGCCGTCGCTATCATCGGCCTGCGGCTACTTGTCGACATGCACCGTCGCTCGCGCGCCGAGCGCCAACTGCTCAGCGCCCGGGAAGAACTGCTCGACGCCAATGCCCGCCTGGAAATACTGGCTTCGCAGGACGCCCTGACCGGCCTGGCCAACCGTCGCAGCTTCGACCAGACGCTGGAAGTGGAAATTCGCCGTGCGCAGCGCCAGGGTTCAGACCTTACCCTGATGCTGCTCGATATCGACCTGTTCAAGCGCTACAACGATCACTACGGCCACCTGGCGGGTGACGAATGCCTGCGCAGCGTCGCCGACCTGCTCCAGCGCTGCATGCGTCGCCCCGGCGACCTGGCGGCACGCTACGGCGGCGAAGAACTGGCCGTGATTCTGCCGAACACCAGTAGCGAGGGCGCCGAAGCCATCGCTCTCGCGTTCATGACAAACCTGGAGCACAGCGCACTGCCGCATGAGAACAGTCCATTCCAGAGAATTACAGTGAGCATCGGCCTGGCCAGCCTGAGCCCCGGCACCCAGGACAGCGCCACAAGCGCTCTGAGCCTGATCGACGCAGCGGACCAGGCGCTGTATCGGGCCAAGGCCAATGGTCGCAACCGCCTGGAAAGTGCAGCACGCCAGGATGCAGTGGACAGGTGACAAGTCGGCCGGAGCGATTCAGCATCCCTGCTACTGTCAGCCATAAATGAGCAGTCACGATGAGCAACGACACCTCGCACCCGCTGCAAAAACTCGCCCAGACCCTGCTCGGCAAAGCCCCCCACGAACTCGAGCCGGAAGAAAGCCATGTGCTCGAACAGATTCGCCAGCGTCGCCCCATCAGCCGCGATGCTGCCGACGCGTCGGATGAACAATCATCTTTCGGCGAGAGGCTTTCCGACAGGGTCGCATCGGTCGGCGGCTCATGGACCTTCATCATCTGTTTTTCACTGACCATGCTCGGCTGGATGCTGCTCAACACCGACGTGCTGTCGCACTTCGGCATGGCCTTCGACCCCTACCCTTACATTTTCCTCAACCTGATGCTGTCGACCCTGGCCGCCGTCCAGGCGCCGATCATCATGATGAGCCAGAACCGCCAGGCGGCGAAGGATCGCCTGGCCGCGAGCCTGGACTTCGAAGTGAACCTGCGCGCCGAGTTGGAAATCATGCGCCTGCACGAGAAGATCGACCAACGCATCCAGCAGCGTCTGGACCAGATTCTCGAGCGCCTGCCGGAAAAACGCCCGCAAGACTGAGCCGACGCGGGCCGCGTTTGCACCGTAGGGTGCGCCGTGCGCACCAGAGTTCAGGCATTCAGGCCAGGCGCGCAGCGTAGACTACGGTAGCGTCGGCTCGCGCTGCCGCCAGCTATCTAGCAAGCGTCCGCCCCACACGTTGATCAGCAGCCCGGCCATCACCAGCGCCGCACCGACCATCTGCAAGCTGCCGAGGCGCTCATCGAGCAACAGCGCCGAGGAGCTGATACCCACCACCGGCACCAGCAGCGAGAACGGTGCCACCTGGCTGGCCGGGTAACGCGACAGCAGACGACTCCAGAGCCCGTAACCGAGAATGGTGGCACCGAATGCCAGGTAAGCCAGTACCAGCAGCGAGTCCAGGCTGAGACTACGCAGCGACTGGCTGATCAGTTCCGGGCCTTCCAGCCACAGCGATAACGCCAGAAACGGCAGCGGCGGGATCAGGCTGCCCCAGACCACCAGGCCGACCAGATTGACCTTGCCCAGCTTGCGTGTGACCACGTTGCCCAGCGCCCACATCGAGGCAGCGGCGATGGTCAGGGCAAAGCCGGCCAGGGTCATCGCCTGCCCGCCCTGCAGACCGATCAACACCAGGCCGCTGGCCGCCACCAGCAGGCCGAACAGGTTGCTGCCGCGCAGCCGCTCGCCGAGAAACAGCGCGGCGAAAAACAGAGTGAAGAACGCCTGCGACTGCAGCACCAGCGACGCCAGGCCGGCCGGCATGCCGACATACATGGCGTAGAAGAGAAAGGCGAACTGCCCCAGGGAAATGGTCATGCCGTAGGCCAGCATCCAGCGTAGGGGCACCTGCGGCCGACGCACGAAGAGAATCGCCGGAAACGCCGCGAGCATGAAACGCAGGGCGCCCATCAGCATCGGCGGCATGCCGTGCAGGCCGACCTTGATGACCACGAAGTTCAGCCCCCAGACGACGATCACCAGCAGCGCCAGCAGCAGATCCTTGGGGGTCATGAGCACAAACCTCGAGTTGAGTGAGCCGGCATTAGAACAGCCTCACCCCGCAGCAGACAGACACAGAGGCCGAGGAAAAAAGCCACACAGCCACTGCCGGCTGCTAACCTGTGCGCTTCTGTAGTGGTACGCCAAACCCATGACTCTGCAAGATTTCCTTCTGTTCGCCTTGCCTGCAGTGTTTCTCACCGGGCTGTCCAAGGGTGGCTTCGGCGGCGCTCTGGGCGGCATCGCCGTGCCGTTGCTGGCACTGGCCACGTCGCCGAAACAGGCGGTGGCGGTGATGTTGCCAATTCTCTGCCTGGCCGATGTGGTGGGCCTCAAGGCCTACTGGGGCAAGTGGGATACGGCCAATCTCAAGGTCATGCTGCCGGGCGCGGTCATCGGCATCGCCATCGGCTCGATGACTTTCGGTTTGTTCGACGAGCGCGCCATCGGCCTGCTGATCGGCGCCATCGCCATTATCTTCGTCGGGCTCGGCCTGGTAGTTGGCAACCAGGCACCCCGCCCGCTGCATAAAGGACGCGGCACACTGCTGTCGAGCCTGGCCGGCTTCACCAGTTTCGTCGCCCACGCCGGTGGCCCGCCGGTGATGATGCACCTGCTGCCGCAGCAACTGGACAAGGTGCGTTTCGTCGCCACCATCAACCTGTTCTTCCTGCTGACCAACGCAGCGAAGCTGTTTCCCTACGCCGCGCTGGGTCAGTTCACCCAGGAAAACCTGCTGCTCAGTCTGATGCTCGCGCCCATCGTGCCACTAGGCGTTTGGAGCGGCCTGTGGCTGCAATCGCGGGTCAACCACCTGTGGTTCTACCGCATCGCCCGGTTGGGCATTCTGCTGGCGGGCGTGCAGTTGATCTGGCGCTACCTCTGAGTCCGCCGACTGAAATTGCAGGTGCCGACAACCGCGCAAGGCACTAGAATCCGCAGCCTATCCGATCGTCACGCCCAGATTCGCGCGACGCCGTCTCACCTATCGGCCAGGAGACCCCAGATGGGCGCCCAGTGGAAAGCCAAACCCAAAGAAGCCGCCGCCAATGCCCGAGGCAAGATCTTCGGCAAGCTGGTGAAGGAAATCATGATCGCCGCGCGCAACGGCGCCGACCCGGACATGAACCCCAAGCTGCGCCTGGCCGTGCATCAGGCCAAGAAAGCCTCGATGCCCAAGGACACCCTGGAGCGCGCCATCAAGAAAGGCGCCGGCCTGTCCGGTGAAGTGATCAACTACGAGCGCACCCTGTACGAAGGCTTCGCCCCGCACCAGGTGCCGGTGATCGTCGAGTGCCTGACCGATAACGTCAACCGCACCGTCGCCGAGATTCGCGTGCTGTTCCGCAAGGGCCAGCTCGGCGCTTCCGGCTCGGTCAGCTGGGACTTCGACCACGTTGGCCTGATCGAAGCCACTACCGAAGAAGGCGCTGACCCGGAACTGGCGGCCATCGAAGCCGGCGCCCAGGACTTCGTGCCCGATGACGAGGGCTCGACCCTGTTCATCACCGACCCGACCGACCTCGACGCCGTGTGCAAGGCACTGCCGGAACAGGGTTTCACCGTCAACTCGGCCAAGCTCGGCTACCGCCCGAAGAACCCGGTAAGCAGTCTGACGTCGGAGCAGATGGAAGAAGTCGAAGCCTTCCTCGAAGCCATCGACGGCCATGACGACGTGCAGAACGTCTATGTCGGCCTCGCTGGCTGATGTTCGCTGGGCGCCCGAATTGGGCGCCCAACGCTGCTCCCATGCCAACCACCCTGCACATTGCCGCCGCCTGCCTGTTCGACGAACAAGGCCGCCTGCTGCTCGTGCGCAAGCGCAACACCCGATTCTTCATGCTGCCTGGCGGTAAACGCGAACCGGGCGAAGATGCGCTGTCTGCGCTTCAGCGTGAGCTGCTCGAAGAGTTGGAGCTGCAACTACAGGCCGGCGCACTGCAACCACTCGGTCAGTTCCAGGCGCCCGCCGCCAACGAAGCCGATACCTGGGTGCAGGCAGACATCTTTCGCGCCGCCCTCCCCCATGCCGTTCAGCCCGCCGCCGAGCTGGAGGAACTGCGCTGGCTCGATACTTCCCTGCCCCTTCCTGACGACCTGGCGCCTCTGCTGCGCGATCAGGTGCTGCCGGCCCTGAAACGGCTGCCGTCAGTGTAAGAGCGTTGCTCGCGGCATCAAAACCGCTCGCGGTAGTTTCTTGATCCACGACAACGCGGGTGACAACACCAGCGATTAGGCTGCGCCGATAAACAAAACCATTCGCCTTGCCTGCAAACCCCACAGGAAACGAGGTTTGCCATGAGTATCACGTCCGCCCAAATCTGCGAGGCCGCCGACCAGTTGCAGGGTTTCGTCGGCTTCAACGCCAAGACCGAGCAGTACCTGCTGCGATTCTCCGAAGACAGCTTCGGTCTCGACGTACCGGCCGAAACCATCACGCCTACCTGCGAATACGTCTGGCACGCTGACGAGGGCGAACTGATGCGCCTGGATCGCCAACGCCTAGCCTGGCTGCAGGAGCAACGCATCGATGATCGAGTGAATCTCGGTGAGCCGCTGCGCGTCTACCTGCGCCGCAGCGATTTGCCGGAGATCCGTGCGGAGCGGCGACGCCTGACGCCGGCCTGAGATTCAGCGTGTTTCGAGGCATTCGGTGCGCACCAACCCACCGGGACCACAACGGCGGGGTACCCCCGCCCTACGACACGAGCGCTACCCCGTAAGGCGGGTGCAACCCGCCATGCCGGTTCTATCGGGTGACGCGCCCCGCCTCAGCCCAATAGCCGCATGGCGACAGCACCGAGGCCTACGCCGATCAGCAGCAGTACGATCCCACCCAGCCACAGCTTGCCCGCACTGGCCGCAGGTGGCGCGGCAAGGGGGGCCGGCTTGGCCTGAGCCACACGCAGCGGACTGGCCGCCGCCGGCGCTGCCTTGGCGCTGGCACGCACTACTACCTGCGGCACCGGGGCGATCTGCGTAGCGCCGCCGCCAGCTGCCTTGGCAGCCAAAGCTGGCGGTAGGTCCGCCACGCGCATGAACTGGGTGGCATCCTCGTCGGGCGCATCACTCACGTTCACCTTCGGCCCGATCACCAATAGCGTCACCGTGCCCATCTTCAATTGATCACCCGGTTGCAGCACGGCGGTCCTGACCCTCTGCTGGTTGACCAGCACACCGTTGGCCGAGGCGAGGTCCTTGATCTCCAGCACGTCGTCCTTGAGAAAGAACTCGCAATGCCGGCGCGACAGTTCCAGATCGCTGAAGCACAGCTCACACTTGCTCGAACGGCCGAAGGTCATCGAGCCGTGGACATGAAACTTGCGCCCCTGGTGTTCGCCTTGAATCACCTGCAGAAACCAGCGCGGCGCGGCAGCCTCGGGTCTGGCCGCACTTTTCGCCGGGTCGACCAGCTGCAGTTCGACGACGCCCAGGCGCAGGCGATCACCGTCGCGCAACTGAAAGCGTGTACCGACGCGCTGGTCGTTGACCCAGGTGGCGCCCTGACCGGCATCGCTCAGGTAGTAGTAGCCGTGATCCTGGCGGATCTCGGCGTGGAAGCTGGCGATTCCGGCATCGCCAAGCACCAGTTGGTTACGGCTGTCCTGACCGATGGTCAGGCGTTCGTCGGTCAGCCAGACCGGCGCTTGGCGGTTATCCAGGAACTGCAGTCTGAGCATCGTGGTCGCCTCGGGTCAGTCGAATAGATTGTTCAGCAAGCGCTTGATCGGGTTCTGCTGGGCCGGCTGCGCGCTGCGTGGGCTGCTCGCCGCCTGCCGCACGCGCTGCTCGTGGCTGTCATAGAGGGCCAGCAGCCGTTCGTTGTCGGGCTCGGCCTCAAGGCCTTGCTTGATGTGCTCAAGCGCCAGGTTGTACTCGCGCCGGGCATACGCCGCCTCACTCTGCTCGATAAAACGCTGCGCCACGCGATTGATGCCAGCCAGAGCCAGCAGGTTGTCCGGCTCCCAGCCAAGCACCTGGCGAAAGTAATACACCGCACTGTCGTCCTCGGGCAGGATCAGCAAGCCCTCGCCGAGGCGTTGCTCGGCCAGGTCGAGATACTGCTGGATACGTGCCTGCAGCACGCGCTGCAGGCCATCGCTGGCCTGGGCGTTGTCCTCGTCCAGGGCCAGCGCCTGGCGAAAGTAATAATCGGCGTTGTCCTGCGAAGGGGTCAGCAGACGCCCCTCGCTCAGGCGCGTTTCAGCGAGCACGAGCAGCCCGGCGATGCGCTGCTGCAGTTGCCAGTAGTAGCCGCCCGCGCTGCCCATACCGAGCAACAAAAGGCCGAGCACGGCCCAGGGCAGCCAGCGCCGCCGGGGTGGACGAGGCGGCAGGCTGACGCCCGGGCTAAGACGGGTCTGGTCCTGATCGGCGTCCTGCAGCTCATCGAGGCTGGCCAGCAGCACGTGGCAGTCGGCGAAGCGATCTTCCGGGTCCTTGGCCAGCATGCGGTCGAGTAGCCATTGCAGCTCGCTCAGCGACTCCGGAAGCGGCGGCGCCTCTAGCTGCAATTGATTCATCAGGGTCTGGGTGTAGTTAGTGCCGCGAAAGGGGTTATGCCCGCTGAGCATCTCCAGCAGGATCACGCCCAGGCTGTAGATGTCGCTGCGCGCGTCCAGCGCCTGACACTGCGCCTGCTCGGGGCTGCTGTAGGCCGGGCTGCCGACGGCAATGCCGGACTGGGTCAGTTCGCTGTCGAGCTGCAGCTCCTTGGCCACGCCAAAGTCGCTGAGCACGGCGGTGCCATCGTCACGAAACAGGATGTTGCCCGGCTTGATGTCGCGGTGCACCAGGCCCTTGTCGTGCACCAGCGCCAGGGCGCTGGCGATCTGCCGGACGATGCGCAGCGCACGCGCCGGCTCCAGAGTCTGGCCCTTGTACTGAGCCAGATCGCTGCCTGCCAGGTACTCCATGGCGAGGAAATGGCGGCCATCGTCGAGTTGGTCGATGCGGTAAATGGTAATGATCGACGGATGCTGCAGGGACGCGACGGTATGGCCTTCCTTGATGAAGCGCTGAGTGAAGGCTGCGTCCTCGCGATGCAACAGCACCTTGAGCGCCACCTGGCGCTGCAGCGCCTGCTCGGTAGCCAGATAGACCTCGGCCATGCCGCCTTTGCCGAGGCGATGGTGAATGCTGTAACCGGGTACTCTGATGGTGGGCTGGCTCATGCGGCTCGACTGGCGCTCAGGGTTTAAGGGATTTGAACAACTTGCGCAGCAGGCCGAGGGGCGACGCTTCACGGGGTTCGGCAGCCGGGCCAAGGCCCAGGACGATACAGCTGATATTGTCTCTGCCGCCATGGCTATTGGCCAACCCCACCAGTTGCTCGACCATCATTTCGAGCGTGGCCGCCTCAGCGCAACAGCGCTGGATGGCAGCGTCGTCCAGCTCGCTGGTCAGCCCGTCGCTGCACAGCAGCAGCAATTCGTCCGGCTCCAGTCGGACGCGCAGCAGGCCGACATCAGGTGCATCTCCAACCTGCCCCAGGCACTGCACGATCACGTTACGGCGTGGGTGCTCACGCGCCTCCTCGGTGCTCATCTGGCCAGCATCGACCATGACCTGAACCCAGCTGTGGTCGTGACTGAGCTGCTCGATATGTTCGCTGCCGATGCGATAGGCGCGGCTGTCACCAACCCAGGCCAGCTCGAACTCATCCCCGTTCAGGCGCACGGCAACCAGCGTACTGCCCATGCCCGCCCCGCCCGCAACAGGTTGCGCCGCCGCGGCGATAGCCAGGTGGGCTGCATGCACCGCTGCAAATAGCTCCTCGCCCTGTTGCACGGCGCCCACCAGCTCCTCCAGCGCCAAGGCACTGGCCACCTCGCCACGCTCGTGCCCACCCATGCCATCGGCCAGCGCCCACAGCCCCAGATCGGGACGGCAGACCAGAGCATCCTCGTTATGCGTGCGTACCTGGCCGGCAACGCTTTGCGCAGCGAACACCACGGATACAGGGGAGGACTGAGACACGCGGCGAATCCTTGAGCAAAATGCGATTCCCCATGATGCGGCGACGCGAACGGGCTGTCACCGCCCGCAAGGCCGTAAATGCGCAACCGTTAACCAAAATGCGATGGTTAAATAAGTCGCCAGATCCGCCACCTGAACCCATGACCTCACCGCGTTTTCGCCGCTTGCCCCTGCAGTTGCGACCTCTGGTCGACAAGTTCTACCGCGACCACCGCTCGCCGATGCGCAGCCAGGCGGGGGATGAACTGTGGGTGGCGGAAAACGCCAGCGAGATCGTCGCAACCCTGAGCCTTCGCCCTGTAGCGGGAGGACAGTGGCTGACTGGCCTGTTCGTCGCCCCCGCGCTGCGGCGCCAAGGCGTGGCAGCAGCATTGCTCAATCGCAGCCTGGCGCTACATCCCGAGCCAGTCTGGCTGTTCTGTCACCCCGAGCTGCACACCCTCTATCAGCGCCTGGGCTTCGAGGACTGTCAGAGCCTGCCGGCCGAGCTGGCCGAACGACTGACCCGCTATCAGCGCAACAAGTCGCTAATCTCGCTGCGCATCCACTGAGCGGCCTGTCGCCCTGGGCAAAAATACTGGCACTTTGCTCAGGAATGCCCCTTGCCATTCGCGGTCAAAGCTCTGCATGCTTGTTCCATAACAACGAAAAGAAATGCTATGGCTACCCAGACCGCTCGTTTGCTGAAGCGCCTGCGCAACGATTTCCAGCTGTCGATCATCACCCTGATGGGTCTGTTCGGCGTGATCGGCATCTCGCCCTATGCCGTCTACCGCCTGCTGGAAGGCAACTACCTGGTCGGTATCGCCGACACCATCATCGTCCTGTCCACGCTCTTTGCCGTGCGCTATGCCTGGCTCACCCGGGATACGGTCAAACCTGGCATTTTCCTGGCAGCCGTGCTCTCTATCGCCGCCACGCTGATCGCCATCAACCTGGGGGTCAATGGCCTGTTCTGGATCTATCCGCTGATCCTGTTCAACTTCTTCATGGTCACCCCTGGCAAGGCCTTGCTCGCCAGTTCGCTGGTTCTGGGCAGCCTGACCAGCCATGCTCTGCTGATACCCGGCAGCGTGTTCGAAAGCCATTATCAGATGGTGTCATTCCTGGTCACCTGCATGATGGCCAGCGTGCTCAGCTTCATTTTCGCCTTCCGTACCCGCAACCAGCGCGACCAACTGCAGGAGATGGTTCTGCATGACCCGCTGACCGGCGCCCGCAACCGCAGGGCCATGAACGAAGAACTGAAGATCGCCATGGCCAGCCACCGCCGCCACAGCGACAGCTACGGACTGCTGGTGATGGACCTGGATCACTTCAAACAGATCAACGACCGCTTTGGCCATCATGTCGGCGACCAGGTACTGGTGGCCTTCGTCGAGCTGATCATGCGCTGCTCGCGCAAGGAAGACCGCCTGTTTCGCTTCGGTGGTGAAGAATTTCTGCTCTTGCTGCCCAACACCGACACAGAGGGTCTGCGCACTGCCGCGCGGCATCTGCTGGACAAGGTCGCCAGTGAACTGGAAAGCCCGGGCGGCGCAGTCACCGTCTCCATCGGCGGCGCTATCCTGCATAGCGGCGAACATTGGGAAAGCTGGCTGCAGCGCGCCGATGAATGCCTCTACCGGGCCAAAAGCGAAGGACGTAACCGCGCCGTGATCGCCGACAGCCTGAACCAGGCTGCCGCCGCGTCATGAGGTCTCAGCGGCTGCGTTGTTGCTGATAACGGCCACTGCCTGGCTGACGCTCGATGATCAATCCACCCGGATATTCGGTGCTCTGGCGAATACCACCACGGGTTTCGCTGGAATAGCTGCCATAGCTGCTTTCCTGACGCACGCTGCCCTGCGGCAGACGCTGCCCGCCATAGAGGTTGTGCTGCTCATAACTCGACGAGCCCGAGACGCTGCCACTGGCACCGGGGCTGACGTAGCTCTTGGGAATGACGCGAATGGTCTGCGGCTGATCAGCGAACGCAGCACCGGCCAACATCGTAGCCAGGATCAACACAAGCGAACGAACGAACATGAGTACCTCCCATCTGAGCGGGGCCAGGCATTGCCCGCCTGAAACCCGAAAACCATCATCACACCGGCTTTGACAACAACACGAGGGAATTTTCATACCTGAAACGACAAAGGGTCAGCCGAAGCTGACCCTTTGCTGGAAATGGTGCCGGAGATAGGAATCGAACCTACGACCTTCGCGTTACGAGTGCGCTGCTCTACCGACTGAGCTACACCGGCGGGAAAACGTCGGCATTATGCGAGTTGCCACGCTCGCGCTCAAGTCGCTGAAGCATCAGCTGTCGAGCAGTTCGATGCGGTCGTCGTGGATGCGGATCAAGCCCTGTTTGTAGAGACCGCCGATGGCCTTCTTGAAGTTGCCCTTGCTGACCCGGAAATGCTCGGAGATCAGCTCTGGCGGGCTCTTGTCACCCAGCGGCAGTACACCATCCTGCGCACGCAGTCGTTCGATGATCTGCTCGGCCAGGCCACTGGCAGCTTCGTGACCAATGGGCTGCAGGCTCAGGCTGATCTTGCCGTCGGCGCGCAGCTCTTTGATGTAGCCCTTCTCGCGCATGCCGCTGCGGATGAACTTGAACAGCTCGTTCTTGTGGATCAGGCCCCAGTGCTTGCCGTCGATGATGGCCTTGAAGCCGAGATCGGTACGCTCGACCACCAGTAGGTCGACTTCCTGGCCGACCTGGTAGTTGGCCGGCACCTTGTCCAGGTGGCGATCCAGGCGCGCGGTGGCGGTGAGGCGGCGGGTGCGTTTGTCCAGATAGAGGTAGATCACGCAGTAGTCGCCGATCTGCAGCGGGCGTTTCTCTTCAGAGTGCGGCAGCAGCAGATCCTTGGGCAGGCCCCAGTCGAAGAACAGCCCAACGCGGTTGATGTCCACCACTTTGAGGCTGGCGAACTCACCGAGCTGGATCTTCGGTTTCAGGGTAGTGGCGATCAGCTTGTCTTCGCTGTCGAGGTAGAGGAACACGTTGAGCCAGTCCTCGACTTCGCTCGGCGTGTCCTTGGGGATGTAGCGCTTGGGCAGGAGGATTTCGCCGTCCGCACCACCGTCCAGGTACAGACCGAAGTCGGTGTGCTTGACCACCTGCAAAGAATTCATCCGCCCAATCAAGGCCATCGCGTTTCACCTCACCAAAACAGCCGGCCATTCTACCCGAGTTAATCCTCGACCGGGCTGACGGTGTGGCGAATCGACGGCCGGTCGACTGGTGGCGTAAGTAACTGGGAAACAAGCCATAAATTGTCGCGAAAAGCCGCCCATGCGCGGCGTTATGGTATTCATCATGGCGATTAACCAAGCAGAAAGAGGCTGCTTGAGGCATAATGGCCGGCCGCCCATCTGAAAGAGATCAAGGTCATGGCCACCCTGCGCGTGAAGTCCTCCTCCAGCAAAGTCAGCAAACCCGCCCCTGCCGTGGAAACCCGCGAGTCCATCGAGGCGCAGATTGCTGCCTTCCTGCAGGGCGGCGGCGAGATCCAGCAGATCGCCAAGGGCGTCAGCGGCCAGACTTACGGCGGCACTCGCCAGATCACCATCAGCAAGAAGTGATCGCCTCGGGTGCGCGATGCGCACCCAGCCTCTCCCCCTCCTGCTTTACTCGCTCGCCAGCCCCAGGCGCAGCAACTGCCCTTTCGGCGCATCCGTCAGCACATAGATATAGCCGTCCGGCCCCTGCCGTACGTCGCGTACCCGTGCGTTCAGCGATTCCAGCAACCGCTCCTCATGGGTGATCTTGTCGCCGTCGAGCTGCAGGCGAATCAGCGCCTGACCGGAGAGCGCACCAATGAACAGGTTGTGCTGCCAGGCCGGGAAACGCTCGGCATCGTAGAACGCCATGCCGCTGATGGCCGGTGATTTTTCCCAGACATGATGCGGCGGTTCGGTGCCCTCCACGGTTTTGCCCTTGGCCTCGGGAATCGCCAGCATCGAATAGTTGATGCCATGGGTCGCCAGCGGCCAGCCGTAGTTCTTGCCGGCCTCGGGAATGTTGATTTCGTCGCCACCACGTGGGCCGTGTTCATGGGTCCACAAGCGGCCACTCCAGGGATTGAGTGCCGCGCCCTGCTGATTGCGATGGCCGTAGGACCAGATTTCCTCGCGCGCGCCGTCACGGCTGGTGAAGGGGTTGTCCTCAGGAATGCGCCCGTCCGGGAAGATCCGCACCAGCTTGCCCTGCAGCTTGTCGAGGTCCTGCGCGGTGGGGCGATTGTTGTTGTCGCCCAGAGCGATGAACAGATGGCCGTCACGGTCGAACACCAGGCGCGAACCGAAGTGCGTGCCGCTGGACAGCTTGGGTTGCTGTCGGAAGATCACCTCGAAGCCTTCCAGCGCCGAGGCATCGGCCGACAGCTTGCCGCGCCCTACGGCCGTACCTGCGGCACCGTCGCCCTCCTCGGCGTAGGACAGGTAGACCAGGCGATCCTTGGCGAAGTCCGGCGACAACACCACGTCGAGCAAGCCACCCTGGCCAACGGCGAACACCTTGGGCACACCGCGCAGTGGTTCGGATACTTCACCCTCGGCGCTTACCCGGCGCAAGGCGCCTGGCCGCTCGCTCACCAGATAACCCTGTCCCTCCGGTAGAAAGGCGACGGCCCAGGGGTTGGCCAGACCTTCGGCGACGGTGTGAACGTTCAGCGGCCCCAGCTCGGAGCTCAGTTGCCGATCTTCGGCGAAGCTGTACTGGTAACCGAACAGGGCGACCAGACCGAGGGCTGCGAGGGGTTTCAGGCGCGGCATCATGGCGTCTCCAGGCGTCAGACAAGCGGCAATAGTGCAACAGCCCCTCAACCGTGGCAGCCCCGTAAAAGTTTCCTCAGGTTTCAGTCCGTCAGGTAACGCTGCTCGATGCGCTGGTATTCGCCGGACTCACGCAGCAAGCGTAGCCCCTCGTCGAAGCGCCGACGTTGTTCCTCCCGGCGAAAGCCGACGCTGTATGGCGTGGGCGGGAATATCTCGAACCAGGCCAGTGGCTGGGTGACGTCGACCTGGTCGTTCACCTCGCGATCCAGGTAGCGGATGATGCGCTCGTCGCCCACCACCACATCGGTGCGGCCGCTGTAGAGCAGGCGGTTGCGATTAATCTGCAGCGCCTCCTCGCGATAGCGCGGGTTGTTCATGGCCATGCGCTCGAACTCCGGCCCCATCAGCAGTCGCGCACGCTGGAAGGCGCTGACCGCGTACTGGCTGAGGTCGGAGATCTGCTCGATGTGATAACCGCGCTTGGCTAGCGCCACTGCCACGTTCTGGTAATGGATGTAGACGTCCGAATAGAAGGCCTGCACGCCACTGCGCTCGTGGGTAGTGGTGATGGCATCGATCTCACCGCGGCGCAGCATCAGGTGCAGGCGCTCTATCGGCGCGTAATAGGCGGTCACTTCAAAACCGGCGTTACGCGCGGCACGCTCCACCAATTCATACTCCAGGCCACGCGGCTCACCTTCGTAGACATAAGGCGGCTTGTGCGTACCAAAGCCGACATGCAGCACCTCGGCCGCAACCGTCGCGCTCAGGCACGCCAGCATCAATCCCAGCCACCATCTGACCATCGTCTACCTCGTTATCGGACCCGCCAGAGCATAGACGCCTGACCACCTTCATAACCAGAGTGGATGCCGGCTGATTCATTCCGCTTTGCCCTATCGCGGCTAGACTGGCTGCACGCATTTTGCGCCTGCCTTCAGGAGACCAAGACCATGCTCAAAGCCGAATACCAACAGCGCGGCCCGGTACCGCAAGACGTGATCAGCGCAGTGCCACTGCAACTGCCGGAGCCCGCTGCCGGGCAGGTGCGGGTCAAGGTATTGGCTGCACCGATCAACCCGTCCGACGTACTGACCCTGACCGGCGCCTACGGCATGCTGCCGCCACTGCCGGCCGTGGGCGGTAACGAAGGCGTCGGCAAGGTCGAGGCGCTTGGTGAAGGCGTCAGCAACTTCAAGGTCGGCCAGACCGTGCTGCTGCCGGTCGGCTGCGGTACCTGGGTCACGGCCTTGAACGCCCCGGCCGAGAAACTCATTCCGCTGCCGGATGCCGACCCGCTGCAACTGGCCATGCTCACCGTCAACCCGCCCACCGCCTCGCTGCTGCTCAGCGAGTTCGTCGACCTCAAGCCAGGCGACTGGGTAATCCAGAACGCCGCCAACTCGGGTGTCGGCAGCTACCTGATTCAGCTGGCCAAGCTGCGCGGTTTCAAGACCATCAACGTGGTGCGCCGTGATTCGGCCATTGCCGGTGTCGAGGCCGAGGGCGGTGACCTGGTGCTGGTCGATGGCCCGGACCTAGCCAAGCGCGTGCGCGCAGCCACGGGCGGCGCTGAAGTCCGCCTGGGTATCGACGCAGTTGGCGGCGTCAGCACCGACAACCTGGCAGCGGCCCTGGCCAACGGCGGCGTGCTGGTGAACTACGGCATGATGAGCGGCCAGGCCTGCCAGGTGTCGCCGGCCTCCTTCGTGTTCCGCGACGTGACCCTACGCGGTTTCTGGCTGGCCAAGTGGTTCCAGCAGGCCAGCCCAGCGCAACAGATGAAGGTGTTCGGCGAACTGGTGCAACTGATCGCCAGCGGCAAACTGAAGACCCGCGTCGCGGCGACTTATGACCTGGAGCACATCAAGGACGCCGTAGCCGCTGCCGCCAGCGGCGAGCGTGATGGCAAGATTCTGCTGGTGCCCTGATGCTGTGGGTGATTGCTGCGCGCAGCTCACCCTGACTCCGACATTCAAACGGTGCGTCCACCTGCTAAGGGCGCACCGTTCACCGGCCCACCGTGATAACGCGGCCCGCTTCTCATGCACATCAATGCGCCCTGCATGCGCTGCATTGGCGCTATCCTCCTGGGCCTGAACCCGGCTTACGGATATCCATGTCCTTGGCGCAACACGCCTGCAGCCACGCCCTCGTTCTATGCAAGCCAATGTCGGCAGACGCCACTCAAGCTGATAGCCGGCAGACATAAGGCAGAGGGCTTTATTCCGTGCTAGAACAATGGAGCCGGTCATCTTTTGACCAATACCCGACTGACTGGCAATGTAAGCCTGTAATTCATCGAATTGGACGCTCACACCGCCGCGAGGCGGGGGGAGATGGCTATGGAAGGACTCTCGATCCGCTTTCTTGTCGATATGCCAGAACAGGGACGGCTCCTGCTCGATTGCCAACACGATCCCTGGCTCGTGGCCCTTTCGTACGTCATCGCCAGCGTCGGCAGCCTGAGTACACTGACCATCGCCCGCCATCTCGACCAGGTGCAAAGACGCAGCATGCGTCTGATCTGGGGCCTGCTCGGCGGGCTGTGCCTGGCGGGTGCCATCTGGTCCATGCACTTCATCGGCATGCTGGCGTTCCAGGCGCCTGTCGCCATTCGCTACGACCTTGCCACCACGGTGCTGTCGCTGTTGGTGGCCCTGGCCGCTGCCCTTCTCGCCGTTTATTACATGGTCATGCCGCGCCCCGGCTTGAGCCGACAGTTGCTGGCCGCCAGCATCATCGGCCTGGGTATCAGCGCCATGCACTACAGCGGTATGGCGGCGATCCGCTCGGATGCTCAGGCCTACTACCACGGCGGCCTGTTCACCCTGTCCATCGTCATCGCCATCAGCGCCAGCTTCGCCGCGCTGCTGCTCAACCGCTATGTACGCCATGGCTCGCCGCGTCGACAGCGCTGGATGAAATATTCGGCAGCGCTGGTGATGGGCGCGGCCATTGCCTCGATGCACTACACCGGCATGAGCGCGCTCAACCTGGTGGTGCCGGACGGCACTGCACTGCAATTGCGCAGCGCCGACAATAGCGTGCAACTGGTGCTGATCGTCGCCTCCATCACCCTGCTGATTCTCGGCCTGAGCCTGGCCGCAGCCTGGGCCGGACGCAAGCTCGACGACAAGGAGCGCGACCTGCAGCGGGTCAACACCTTGCTGGTGCAGCTCGATCAGGCCAAGGCCTCGCTTGAGCAAGTGGCGCATATCGACCCACTGACCGAGCTGCTCAACCGCCGTGGCTTCAACCGGGTTTTCGCTGCCACCCTGGAGGAGCACGCGGTGACCGGCCGCAGCCTGGCGGTGATGTTTCTCGATGTCGATCACTTCAAGCGCATCAACGACAGCCTTGGCCACGATGCCGGCGACGAACTGCTACGCGTGGTGGCACAGCGCATCCGCAGCGCGTTGCGTGAGCGCGACATCATCGCGCGCTTCGGCGGCGACGAGTTCTGCGTGATCGCCAGCCTCGACAGCACTGCCGACCCACGCGCCCTGGCCGCGCGCATGCTGGAGCACATGAAGGAGCCAATTGGCCTGGCTGGGCGCAAGATCGTGATGACCACCAGCGTCGGCATCAGCCTGTTCCCACAGGACGGCAGCAGCACCGACGAACTGCTCAAACATGCCGATCTGGCGCTGTATCAGTCCAAAGGCAGCGGCCGCAATGTGGTGCACTTCTTCAACCCGCACCTGAAGCAGAAAGCCTCGTACGAGCTGCAACTTGAAGAAGACCTGCGCCAGGCGTTGCAACAGGATGACGGGCTGATTCTCTACTACCAGCCGATCATCGATCTGCGCAGCGGCGAGCTGAGCAAGCTCGAAGCCCTGGTGCGCTGGCATCACCCGCAGCACGGCCTGCTCACACCGGAGCGCTTCATCGCCATTGCCGAGGCCAACGGCTTCATCGACCTGCTCGACAATTGGGTGCTGCGCCGCGCCTGCCTGGACCTCAACAGCCTCGATCACATGGGCTATCCAGGGCTGAAGATCGCGGTCAACTGCTCGGCCCTGAACCTGGCCAACGATCAGTTACCCGGGCGCATCGAGCAGTTGTTGAACGCGACCCGTTGCCCTGCTCACTGCCTGGAACTGGAGGTGACCGAAAGCGCGCTGCTGAGCAACATCAACCGCGCCATCGGCCTGCTGGAAAACATTCGCGCGCTGGGCGTCAGCCTGTCCATCGACGACTTCGGCACCGGCTATTCCTCGCTCGCCTACCTGCGCCGCTTACCGCTGGATACGCTGAAGGTCGACCGTTCCTTCATCCAGGACGTCGCCCACTCCAGTCAGGACCGCGAGATCGTCCACGCCATCATCGCCATGGCCCACGCCCTGCACCTGAAGGTCGTCGCCGAAGGCGTGGAAACCGCCGAACAGCTGGCGTTCCTGCAGGAGCGCGACTGCGATCAGGTGCAGGGTTATCTGTTCAGCAAACCGGTGCCGCTCGAGGAAATCGTCGCCCTCTTCCCGCCGCATTACCGGCCGCTGGAGCGGGTCGGCACGCGGTTCTAAGATCCTGAGGCAAACATCTGGTGCGCGCGGCGCACCCTACCCGAACCGCGATACGCCGATGCGCCGATGCGCCGTAGGGTGCGCCATGCGCACCGAGCCAAACACCCATCACCGGTCCAGCCACCCAGCATGTGAATCGCCCTGCGCACAGCGCCCCTAGGCGCGCTGCTGCCACTGCGCCAACCAGCCGAGGCTGGCCTGCGTGCCCACCTCGCCCGGTTTGTACTCGGCGCCCAGCCAGCCGCTGTAACCGCTGTCACGCAACGCACCGAGCAGCGCCGGAAAGGCCAATTCCCCCGTCCCCGGCGCACCGCGCCCCGGCATATCGGCGAACTGCACATGGCCGATGCGTCCAGCCAGCAGGCGCATGCCTGCCGCCACATCGATTCCCTGGCGCGCCATGTGGTAGAGGTCGTATTGCGCCGCCAGATTCGGGTGATCCACCGCGCGCAGCAGCGCATCCAGATCCTCCGGCGTGTTGATCAGGAAACCTGGCATGTCGATGGGGTTGATCGCCTCCACCAGCACGCGAATGCCCAACGCCGCGAAAGCCTCGGCGCTCTTGCGCAGGTTGGCGGCCAGGCAGTCCAGCGCCTGCTCGCGGCTCACGCTTTCAGCCAGGCGCCCGGGCAGCACGTTGATGCAGGCCGGGCGCGCCATGGCGGCGTAGGTCAGCGCTTCCTGCAGCGCGGTGTCGAACTCCACCTGTCGCGCCGGCACGCTGGCCAGGCCGGGACCACCCGTCATCAGATCGCCCGCTGGCACGTTGATCAGCACCAACGGCAGCGCGGTCAACTCCAGCACTTCTTTCAGGGCGACCGCTGGCAATTCGTAGGGGAACTGAACTTCCACACCCTCGAAACCCGCCATCATCGCCGCCAGTACACGCTCGCGCAGTGGCAGCTCGGTGAACAGCATGGACAGATTGGCAGCGATCTTCATGGGCATTGCTCCCGCAACATTTCCACCAGGGTAGCCGGGTCGCGCTCCAGATTGCCCTGGCTGCCGTGCAGGCGCATCAACTGTGCGGCCAGGCCGCTCATAGGCGTGGCACTGCCCTGCTCGCGGGACAGTTTGACCGCCGTATCGAGGTCCTTGAGCAGCGTGCGCACGTGCCACTTGATCGGTTCGAACTGGCTGGCCGCCATCTGCGGCGCCAGAATCTGCAGCGGTTTGGAGTCGGCGAAACCACCGGCCAGTGCTGGAGCGATCAGGCTGGCATCGACGCCGGAGCGCTCGGCCAACGCCACCACTTCGGCGATCACCAGGGCGTTGCAAGCGACGATCATCTGATTGCACACCTTGGTCACCTGCCCCGCGCCGACCTCGCCCATGCGCGTCAGGCGCTGGCCCAGGTGCGCGAGAATCGGGCGTATACGCTCCACGTCCTCTTCGCGACCACCGGCCATGATCGCCAAGGTGCCGGCCTCGGCCCCTGGCGTACCGCCGGAAACCGGCGCATCCACCCAGCGCATACCGGTGCGCGCTTCCAGCTCAGCGGCCATCTCACGGGTGGCAGCCGGCTCCAGGCTGGAGAAATCCACCAGCAGCTGCCCCGGCCTTGCTCCTTCGACGATCCCACCCGGACCGAACACCACCTCACGTACCACCTCGGTATTGGCCAGGCACAGCATCACCACATTGGCATCGCGGCACAGATCAGCGGGGTTCTCCACGCGGTGCGCACCCTGCTCCAGCAGCGACGTGCATTTGTCCGGCGTGCGGTTCCAGAGTGTCAGCGGGTAGCCGGCAGCGAGCAGGCGGCGGGTCATCGGCAGACCCATCAGGCCGATACCGGCGAAGGCGATGGCAGGCAGTGAAGCGGTCATACAAGGCTCCAGAGGCAGTGGAAAATCGATCAGCCAATACTAACCGCGACGGGGGCTTCGTCTGGAGCTTTCATCGATCAGTCCCGCGATCTCGGCCACAGACCTCAGCCCGCCTCCTCACAAAATACTTATGCGCATGATTGATTTGTACATTTAGTAATAATTATCATTAATTGAATCTAAAAAGATAAGATCCATCATGCACAACAGGAATAAGAACGCTCTGCTGGGCCTTCTGCTCGCCAGCTGCAGCGCACCGCTTGCCGCTCAGGTCATCAGCCTGGAAGCCATGGAAATCTCCAGCGCCCCATCGAGGACGCCGTGCAACGCGCCCACGCGGAAAGACGCAATGCGAGCAATTCAAAAACGGTGATCGAGGCCGAGCAACTCAACCAGTTTGGCGACCAGCCGCTGGGCGATGCCCTGCGACGTCTGGTCGGTGTCTCCTTCGCCGGCGCCAACCGTGCCCGTGAAGTGCAACTGCGCGGCATCGGCCCGGAGTATGCGCAGGTATTGGTAAATGGCCGGCGCATCCTCGATGCCAACTCCAAGCGCAGTGTGCAGCTGGATCGCATCCCCAGCTCGCTGGTCGAGCGTGTGGAGATCATCCGCTCGCCACTGGCCAGCCAGGAGGGCCAGGGCGCAGCGGGCACCGTCAATATCATTCTCAAGCAGCGCGCCAAGGGCGGTAATGGCGAGATCGGTATCGGCGCCGGGCATATAGAAAGCAACGGTGGCCTGGGGGATGCCACCGTCTTCTACAGCCTGGGCAACGACAACGTCACGCTGAACCTGGCCGGCGGCGTGCAATTGCAGCGCCGCAACGAAAGCAAGGACTCGCTGGTGTTCAGCAACAGCGGCGCCAATGGCGGTGAACTGGGCAGCAACGAGCGTCGCTTCGAGCAAGGCAACTTCCTGCCGTCGCTGGAGCTGCGCCTGAACGGCGACAACCGCCTGAACTTCCAGCTCGATTACCTGAAGACCACCGAATACCGCGACGACATCGCCGCCGAGCTGGAAACTGCGCAGAACGCGGTGAGTCGAACCGAGTTCGAGGATCGCGAGCGCAAGCGCACCAACCTCGGCCTGCTCAGCGACTGGACGCACCAGTGGAGCGACGACACCGAGCTGCTGCTGAGCCTCGACTTGCAGAAGGCCGACGAGGACACCACCCGGGACGCCAAACGCTACCGGGCCAACGGCACCCTGGATCGCACGCGCCTGCGTGACGAGAACATCCACATGACCTCGGTCTCGCCGACCCTCAAGGTGAAGACGCTGCTCGACGCCCACAGCCTCGAATGGGGCGCCGGGGCGCGCCGCGAGACCCGCGAGGAAGACAACAGCAACATCGAGAACGGCACCGTCCGCCCCATCAATGCCGCGCGCACCTACCAGATCCGTGAAGACATCACTCACCTGTTCGCCCAGGACACCTGGCTGCTGCCCTGGGGCGACAGCCTGACCTACGGCCTGCGCCTGGAAGACGCCCACACCCGCACCCGCGACTTCAACGGTGCCAAGCAGCAGACCAGCAAGCTCAGCCCCCTGCCGTCGATCAGCTACCTCGGCCATCTCAGTGCCAACACCGACTGGCTCCTGGGTATCGCCCGCACATTGCGCCGACCCGATCTGCGCGAGCTGAGCCCGACCGTCACCACCGACTCCGGCACCCTGGCCCGGCCCGATACCGGTGGCAACCCGGGGATGACACCGGAGTCCATCTGGGGCGTGGACCTGGGGCTGGATCACTTCTTCAACGACCAGCGCGGCTTGCTCTCGGCCAACCTGTTCCACCGTCAGTTCAGTGGCAAGATCGAAAACGTGCTCAGCGAGCAGAGCAACGGCCGCTGGCTGAGCCGCCCGGAGAACGCCGGCGACGGCCAGGCCAGCGGCCTGGAACTGGAAGCACGCGCGCCACTGGACGTGCTCGGTTTGCCGCAACTGACGCTATGGTCCAACGCCACCGCCGTGCACACCCGCCTGAAGAGCGAAGCCACTGGTGAAACCCGACGCTTCCTCGATCAGCCGGACTACCTGTTCAACGCTGGCGCCGACTACTACCTGGCCAGCCTGCGCACCACCTTCGGCGTCAACTACAACTGGAACAGCGGCTACAACCAGAAGTATCGACTGACTTCGGGCCAGACGGCAGAGAACGACCAGGACGCAGTTGGCCGTGTCGATATCTCCGCGCGCACCCAACTCAGCCAGAACACCAGCCTCAACCTGTCGGTACTTAATCTGTTCGCCCAGAACGAGGACAGCCGCGCCACGACCTACGGCGCCAATGGCCTGCTGGAAAGCAACAGCCTGACCGAGGAAGGCACCTACCGCACCTTCTACGTGCGTGTGCAAACCGCATTCTGATTGTTCGCGCGCCACTCAGAGGCCCCCGATGCGCCAGCGTCGGGGGCCTTTTTCGTTCTGGTAGCGTCGGCATCAAGCTCCTACAGACTCAGACTGCAGAAATGAATCAGACGCGGGCGTTCTTCTTCTGCAGGATCAACGACGCTTCGTTATAGGCGCTCTGGAAGGCTTCGCTGCCGATCCAGGTGATCGCAGCGTCCTCGTCTTCATCGTGGAAGATGCCGCGGTAGACGATCAGCAGGCCCATCATGAAATCGGTCGCAGCCTCTTCCGACTCCTCGGCAACCACCAGTTCCAGCACAGGGTATTGCAGGAATATCAGGCACAGGGCGAGCAGGCTGATGCCCTCGCCGGCTTTCATCGCCTGGAACAGGTCATCGAAGTGCGCGGGGTCGAAGCCGTTTTCCTCGATGTCCTTGAAATCGAAGGTACTCAGGTCGAGCTCGACATCATCGAACGGCTCGTTGATCAGCGGGTTGGCGAGAATCGGGTGGACGACATTGGCCTGCGCCTTGGGCTTGCCCATGCGGTTCTGCTTGGCCTTGGTCTTGGCCCGTTGGGCGCGCTTCTTCTGTTTGTCTGGGGAGGCCATGGGGCGTTCCTCGTTCGATACAGCCATGTGCATGGCGCGGAAAGTTCAGGCGCCATTGTATTCAGTCTTGGTCATGGCCTGCGCCTGAATTTGCAGACGGAGAGTCATGCATTGAAGAACGGGCTTTCTTCTTCGACTTCCACCTGTTTTGTTCGGGATGCATGGATGACGGGAGCCTGACCATGACGGACCGCGCACAACTCCACCACGACGGCTATGCGTTGCTGCGCCAGGCGCTACGCGACACCTGGCAGCGCGACAGCTTCGATCACCTGGTCAACAACGCCGGGCACGGGGACATGGCGTCGATTGCCGAGACCACCGAGGCGCAGTTCGACGCACTGGTGAACGTACACTTCAAAGGGGTGTTCTTCCTCACCCAGGTACTGCTGCTGATGGCCGACGGCGCTCGTATCGTCAATATCTCTTCTGGGCTGACACGCATCGCCTACCCGGGCTTTGCGGCCCACTCGGCCGTCAAGGGAGCGTTAGAGGTGCTGAGCGTCTACCTGGCCAAGGAGCTGGGCAGCCGGGGTATCGCAGTCAATACCGTGGCACCCGGCGCGATCGAGACGGATTTTCTCGGCGGCGCCGTGCGCGACATGCCGGACCTGAACAAGGTGTTCACGGACATGACAGCGCTTGGCCCAGCCCACCCTGCGCCCTCACCCGAGCCACCGAAGCCACCCCTTCAGCAACCCGCAAGCCTCACCAATCCCTCAACGGCCAATCACGTAAACGCCGCACCATGCGTTGCCAGAACCTCGAGCCTTCAGGTGCGTACCTCGGCAATTCGCGCGGCAGTAACAACTGCGATGCCAGATAGCCGATCTCCACTTCGTGCTGACCGGCGGCGAAGCGCGGTGCAGCGCCCTGCTCCGGTGCCAGCACGAACGAGCGGATATCGGCGCTCTCCTGCTGCAGGCTGAGCACGCGCCAGCGCTGCCACTGATTGCGCTGCTCACGCTCGCGCAGACGCGCATCGGTTTCTGCCCAGGTGCCGGTCATCAGGCTGGTCGGTGCATATTCCTCGAAGGCCCAACGCAATGAGGTCGCGGCCGGACGTAGCACCACCTGCTCGACGTCGAGGGTCCATAGCCGTTCGGCACCCTCGAAGAGGTTGAGTTGTCCGACGGGGCTGGCATGCAGGCCGGTCACCGAGCGCTCGGCCTCCTCAACCCGCTGCAGAATGCGCTGGCAACTGTCGGCGAAAGCGGTACCCGCCGCGCTCAGGCTCACACCACGCGGCCCGCGCAGCAGCAAGGTGCTGTCCAGACGACTTTCCAGCGCAGCTAGGGTACGCATCACCGTGGCCTGCGACAGCTGCAACTGGCGAGCAGCAGCGGCCAGGCTGCCCGCCTGGGCCACGTCGATACCCACCTACATCATGTTCACCACGCGGTCGACCAGCAGCGCATTGACCTCCACGTCCGGGTGGGTGTCGAGGTACTGGGCGATGCGTGGAATCAGGCACAGCTCGCCGAACATCACCGGCGCGGTCACGGTGAGTCGCCCACGCGGGCGCACACTGCCACCAGCGGCCAGTTCCTCGGCCTCTTCCAGCTCCAGCAGGATGCGCCGGCAGTCCTCGACATAGCGCTGGCCGGCCTCGGTCAAACGCAAGCTACGCGTGCTGCGCGCCAGCAACAGCGTACCCAGGCGAGCCTCCAGCGCCGCGACGGCGCGGGTCACGCTAGGCGGCGAAATGCCCAGCAGCTTGGCGCCACCGGCGAAGCTTTCGGCCTCGGTCACTGCCAGCAACACCCTCATTTCCTGAAACCGATCCATCGGCACCGCCTGCTTTTCTGTTGCACCGACGCAGCGTACCTCATGACGAGGCCACCTCCGGACTCAGCGCCGGCTCAAGGCCAGACGCGCGGCGAAGAGGACGAAGATAAGCCCCGTGCTGCGATCCATCCACTTGATCACCACCTCACGCCGCAACCAGTGGCCGAGCGGCTGGGTAGCGCCGATCAGCAACAGCGCCCAGGCCAGGCTGAGCGCCACATGGATGCCCACCAGACCGAATGTCCAGGCCATCAGCGGCTGCCCCTGCGGAATGAACTGCGGCAGGAAGGACACGTAGAAAATCCCCACCTTGGGGTTGAGCACATTACCCAGCAGGCCGCGCAGGAACCAGTTGGCACCGGACTGGCCGCCGGCCTGCGCCGGAGCCAATGAGGTGCGCGGGCGCAGCAGCATGTTCAGCCCGAGCCAGGCCAGATACGCCGCACCGCAATACTTGAGCAGGTTGTAGCCGAATTCGGAAACCGCCAGCAGCGCGCCGAGGCCGAAGGCCACCGCTGCGCCCCAGAGCAGGCAACCGGCATTGATGCCCAGCGCCGCGCGAAACGCCTGCTGCCGGCCCTCGACCGCAGCGGTACGCAGCACCAGCGCCGTGTCGATCCCCGGCGTCAGGGTCAGCAGCGTGGCCGCCAGGGTGAAGGCGATGAGGTTTTCGGCAAAGGGCATCGGCAGGCGCTCCGTACACTGGGCAGAGCGCGAGTATAAACAGCGCATCGCTGGCCGTCGTGGGGCCAGCGATGTAGTAGGGTGCGCCGCGCGGACCGCGGTTCGTTCATGCGATGCGTGTTGCCGGTGGTGCCAGCGGTGTTTATCCGCGATACGCCTCGAACAGCCCCGTAGCACCCATGCCGCCGCCAACGCACATGGTGACGATGCCGTAGCACAGTTCGCGGCGCTGCAACTCACGCACCAGATGGCCGACCTGGCGCGAGCCGGTCATGCCGAACGGGTGGCCGATGGAGATGGAACCGCCGTTGACGTTGTACTTATCGTTGTCGATCCCGAGCGTATCGCGGCAGTACAGGCACTGCGAAGCAAACGCCTCGTTGAGCTCCCACAGATCGATGTCGGCCACACTCAGGCCCTTGGCCTTGAGCAGCTTGGGCACCGAGAACACCGGGCCGATGCCCATCTCGTCCGGCTCGCAACCGGCCACGGTAAAGCCGCGGAAATAGGCCTTGGGTGTCAGGCCCAGCTCCAGCGCTTTTTCCAGGCTCATCACCAGGGTCATGGAAGCGCCGTCGGACAGTTGCGAGGCGTTGCCGGCCGTCACGCTGCCAGCCGGGTCGAACGCCGGTTGCAGCTTGGCCAGTGAATCCAGGGTAGTGTCAGGGCGGTTGCAGTCATCGGCCTCGACCACGCCGTCGAGGATCTTCTTCTCGCCGGTCGCCTTATCTTCGAGCTGATACTTCACCGTCATCGGCACGATTTCATCGGCGAACAGGCCTTCGGTCTGAGCCCGCGCGGTACGCTGCTGACTCTGCAAGGCATAGGCATCCTGGGCTTCACGGGTGATGCCGTAGCGGTTGGCGACGATCTCGGCAGTCTTGCCCATGGGGTAGTAGATGCCGGGGTTGTCCTTGTGCAGCAGCGGGTTGAACAGGTTGTCCATGTTCATGCTTTTCAGGGTCATGGTGATGGACTCGACGCCACCGGCGACGATGATGTCGCTGCAACCGGACGCCACCTGGTTGGCGGCGATGGCGATGGCCTGCAGGCCCGAGGAGCAGAAGCGGTTGAGCGTCATGCCCGCCACCGGATTGCCCAGACGCGAGAGCACGGCGACGTTGCGGCCGATGTTCATGCCCTGCGCGCCCTCGTTGGAGCCGGCACCGACGATGCAGTCATCGACCAGCTTCGGGTCGATGCCGTTGCGCACCAGCAGCGCATCAACGCAGTGAGCGGCCATGTCGTCCGGCCGGGTCATATTGAACTTGCCGCGGAAGGACTTGGCCAGGCCAGTCCGCACGCTATCGACGATCACCACTTCACGCATGACGCACCTCGTTGTTATTGGATGACGAATGACGTGAAGATAAATCCAGCCCATCCCCGGGTACGACCATCATTGATCTGGCGTATACGGGGCGATGTCGGGGCCACCGGGAGCAACACAAAAGCATCGCGGCTGAAGCCGCTCCCACGCTCCTGCCGATGGCGACGACTCGTAGGAGCGGCTTTAGCCGCGATTAACGCTTCAATCCCTGGCAAACGCCGCCTCGATGGCCTCGTTGATGGTACGCAGCACCTTGACCCGGGCGAAACGCTTGTCGTTGGCTTCGATCAGCGTCCAGGGCGCGATCTCGGTGCTGGTACGGTCGACCATGTCGCCCACCGCATCGGCGTAGTCGTCCCACTTTTCACGGTTGCGCCAATCCTCTTCGGTGATCTTGAAGCGCTTGAACGGGATCTGCTCACGCTCCTTGAAACGCTTCAGCTGGGTCTGCTGATCGATGGCCAGCCAGAACTTCACCAGGATCACCCCGGCATTGGTCAACTGCTCTTCGAAGTCGTTGATCTCGCCATAGGCGCGCAGCCAGTCGGCCTGGCTGCAGAAGCCCTCGACTCGCTCCACCAGCACACGGCCATACCAGCTGCGGTCGAAGATGGTGAAATGTCCGCGCGCCGGTATATGCCGCCAGAAGCGCCAGAGATAGGGCTGGGCGAGCTCTTCCTCGGTCGGCGCCGCCACCGGCACGATGCGGTATTGGCGTGGGTCGAGGGCACCGGTCACGCGGCGGATGGCACCGCCCTTGCCGGCGGCATCGTTGCCCTCGAATGCAGCGATCAGGGCGTGCTTGCGCATGCGTTTGTCACGCATCAGCCCGGACAGGCGCGCCTGCTCGGTGGCCAGTTGCTCCTTGTAGTCGTCCTTGCTCAGCGCCTGGGTCATGTCCAGGCTGGCCAACAGGCCGCTGCTCTGTCCGGAAACCGGTGCAGCATGTGGTCGCCCCACTGCGCCTTGCTGCCGCGCCAGCGCCGCCTGCAAGCCTTCGAGCAGAATGCGCCCGACCGTCAGGCTGCGGTAATAGTGATCGACGCCCTCGACTACGTACCAGGGCGCGTAGTCGCGGCTGGTGCGGCGCAGGATGCGCTCGCCGTAATGCACGAATTTGTCGTAGGTCTTCGACTGCTGCCAGTCCAGCGGGCTGATGCGCCAACTGTGCAGCGGGTCATCCTTGAGCGCTTCGAGGCGCGTCTTCATCTGTTGCTTGGACAGGTGGAACCAGAACTTGAAGATCAGCGCCCCCTCATCGCAGAGCATGCGCTCCAGATGCTCGGCAGCATCGATGGCCTGATCCAGCACGGCATCCTTGAACTGGCCATGCACCCGCCCCTGCAGCATCTGGCTGTACCAGTTGCCGAAGAAGATTCCCATGCGCCCCTTCGGCGGCAGTTGTCGCCAGTAGCGCCAGGCCGGCGGCCGCGCCAGCTCTTCATCGGTCTGCACATCGAAGGTGCTGACCTGGATCAGCCGCGGATCCATCCATTCGTTGAGCAGTTTCACCGTCTCGCCCTTGCCGGCGCCCTCGACGCCGTTGATCAGTACGATCACCGGAAAACGCGCCTGCTGCTTGAGCTCGTACTGCGCCTCCAGCAGCGCCTCGCGCAGCGCCGGCTCTTCGGCCTCGAACTTGGCCTTGTCTATACTGCGGCCGATTTCGGCGGACTCGAACATAAAGCAACCTCCCTGGAATGATCCTCACAGCCTAACGGAACATCCGATGCTTTGCCCGCTGATACCAGCGCCATGGCATCTGTGCACGGTAGAATCACCGTACGATCCAGCGGAACCCAGCCATGTCAGACACCCATCACGCCCAGCTCGACTGGGACGAGCGCGGCCAGCCTCTGTCGCGCAGCTACGGCGACATCTATTTCTCCCAGGAAAACGGCCTGGAAGAGACGCGCTACGTCTTCCTCGCCAACAACGATCTGGCGGCGCGCTTCGCCGCTCTCGCCGACGGTGAATGCCTGAACATCGGCGAAATGGGTTTCGGCACCGGGCTGAATTTCCTCTGCGCCTGGCAGTTGTTCGAGCAACAGGCTCCCGCTGGCGCGCGCCTGCACTTCGTCAGTGTCGAAAAATATCCGCTGCATCACGACGACCTGCAGCGCGCCCTGGCCCTGTGGCCAGAGCTGGCACCGTTCAGCGCAGAACTGCTGACTCAATACCGCGCCATTCACCCCGGGTTCCAGCGCCTGCTGTTGGCCGGTGGTCGGGTGGTGCTGACGCTGTTGATCGGCGACGTGATGGAGCAATTGCCGCAACTGGATGCGCGTATCGACGCCTGGTTTCTCGACGGCTTCAATCCGGCGAAGAATCCTGAGATGTGGACACCCGAGTTGTTCGCCGAACTGGCGCGTCTGTCGGCTCCCGGCACCACCATCGGCACATTTTCCAGTGCCGGCCGGGTACGGCGCGCACTGAATGAAGCCGGCTTCAAGATGATACGCGTGCCAGGCCTGGGCAAAAAATGGGAAGTGGCTAAAGGGCTGTTCATCGGTGAGCCGCAAACCGTCGGCAAGCCCTGGTTCGCTCGCCCCGCTCCCCCCCAGGAAAAACACGCGGTGGTGATCGGCGCCGGCCTGGCCGGCTGCGCCACGGCCGCCAGCCTGGCCGCACGCGGCTGGCGCGTGACTGTGCTGGAGCGGCATGACGATGTCGCCCGCGAGGCATCCGGCAATCCCCAGGGCGTGCTCTACCTGAAACTGTCGGCTCACGGCACCGCACTGTCGCAGCTGATCGTCGCCGGCTTCGGCCACACCCGCCGCCTGCTCGAACGCCTGCAGCGTGGGGTCGATTGGGATGCCTGCGGCGTGCTGCAACTGGCCTTCGATGCCAAGGAAGCCGAGCGCCAGGCCAAACTGGCCGCAGCCTTCCCCAACGACCTGCTGCACGCGCTGAGCCAGGATGAGGCCGAGCAACGTGCCGGCATCGGCCTACCGGCCGGCGGCCTGTTCTACCCGGATGCTGGCTGGGTACACCCACCAGCGCTATGCCGGCAACTGCTGCAACACCCGCTGATCGAACTGCGTCCCTATCACGAGGCGCTGAGCCTGAGCCGACAGGGCGAACGCTGGCGCGTCGACGGGCAGAGCGGCGTGCTGGCCGAGGCGCCGGTGCTGGTGCTGGCTTGTGCCGCCGAAATCTCCCGCCTGCTGCCGGATACCAACCTGCCGCTCAAGCGCATTCGCGGGCAGATCAGCCGCCTGCCGGCCAACTCGCTCAGCAGTCAATTGCGCACCGTGGTCTGCGCCGAAGGCTACGTCGCCCCACCGCGCGAAGGCGAACACACCCTGGGCGCCAGCTTCGACTTCCACAGCGACGATCTCACGCCCAGCGTCGCCGAGAATGCCGGCAACCTGGAGCTACTTCGGGAGATATCCACTGACCTGGCCGAGCGCCTGCAGGCCGATCATATCGACCCCGCAACGCTGGAAGGTCGCGCCGCGTTCCGCTGCACCAGCCCGGACTACCTGCCGATAGTCGGGCCGCTGGCTGATGCCAAAGCCTTTACCGAGACCTATGCGGTGCTGGCCAGGGACGCCCGCCAGGTGCCGGATGCATCCTGCCCCTGGCTGCACGGCCTGTACATCAACAGCGGCCACGGCTCACGCGGTTTGATCACCGCGCCACTGTCAGGCGAACTGATCGCCGCCTGGCTGGAGAATGAGCCACTACCAGTACCACGCGAGGTAGCGGAGGCCAGCCACCCCAATCGCTTTATGCTGCGCAAGCTGATTCGCGGGATATAGGAAGGTACCGGGAGTCGATCCGGTCACGTAGGGCGTACTCGGCTTTGGCTTCCTGCGTCGCTCTACCTCCTGCATCCATGCAGTCGTCGCGGAGCAGTACGCAGTAGCGGATTCTAAGTGATGGTATAGGTGCCAGAGAGGGTTTCCTGGAGAGCATGGCGTTTGCGCTGGCAAGGGCCGCCGGACTGTTCGCTGGCGCTCCTGAGTCCGCCCTACGACAAGCGCCCGGCATTTCGATGAATCCTATGCCCTCGCCTCGGTAAGCACCGGTTTGGGCTTGCGAAACACCAGCACGTTGCCCAGCATCACCAGACCCAGGCCGAGCAGCGCCGGGGTCGTCCATTGGTAGCCCTCGAGGAACACCGAGATGTTCAGCGCCACTACCGGGAACAGCACCGTGCAATAGGCCGCGCGCTCCGGGCTCATGCGTCCGACTAGGGTCAGGTAGGCGGTAAAGCCGATTACCGATCCGGGAATCGCCAGGTACAGCAGCGAACCCACGTAGCGCGCGTTCCATTCGAAGGCGAACGGCGTACCGCTGACCAGGCAGATACCCACCAGCATCAGCGCGCCATAGAGCATGCCCCAGGCATTGGTGGTCAGCGGCTTGAGTCCGGCCTTCTGCTGCAGGCTGGAAAGCATATTACCGGCCGAGAAAAACAGCGTGCCGCACAGCGCCAGGCCGATGCCGAGCAGGCTTTCGCGGCTGGTTTCGTGCCCGGCCAACTCCGGCCAGAACAGTAGGCCAAGGCCGACCAGCCCCAGCGCGCCACCGAGCAGCACGTTGGCGGCGATACGCTGTTTGAAGAACAACCGCGCATTGATCGCGTTCCACAGGGTGGCGGTGGAGAAGATCACCGCGATCAGGCCACTGGGGATCCACTGGCTGGCGGTGTAGAAGCACAGAAAGTTGAGGCAGAACAGGCACAGCCCCTGCACCAGGCAAATGCCCTGGCCACGGCGATCCAGCGGCTGCAGGCGGCCGCTGAACCAGAGCATGGCGAACAGCACTGCCGAGGCCAATGCGAAGCGATAGGCGATGGAAGCAGCGACGGCCACCTCGCCCATCTGAAATTTGATGGCGATCCAGGTGGTGCCCCAGATCAATACGGTCAGCAGGTAAAGCGACAGGTTCATCGAGAATCTCCCAAAACTGGAGCACAGTCTGTAAGCGATAGGCGCCAGGCACTTGCACAAAGTTGCGCATTTATCGCCGCGCCATCACTGCCTGCCATGGCGCTGATGGCTTTATCATGCGGGTTTTATCAGTCAGGTCATTCTCACCGCATGTTTTCCGCCGTCGCGCGCTACAAACAACTGTTGTCCAGCGCCCTCGCCCGCTACTTCCCCCACACTACCGCCTACCTGCGCGCCGAGTGCGAAGCTGCGCAGCCGCGCAAGCCCGTGCGCAAGCAGAGCAAGAAGAAGTCCGCTGGCAACAAGAAAGCCGGCACTCGCAAGGCCGCCAGCGGCAAGCCTGGCCCCGCCGGCATCTACCCCGCCACCCGGCTGAAGATCGAAGACGCCCAGGTGCAGGCCATGCGCGAGCGCGTGGCCCAGGCGGTGAATGCCGGGCTGATCGGAGCACCGTCGGACGAACAATGGGCGATGATTCTATGCCGTGCGCCGCTGGCGCGCATTTTCGCCGGCGCCGGCTCGGGCAAGTCGAGCACGCTGGTACTGCGTGTGGTGTTCCTGCTCTGTCACCTGGAGGTCGACCCCAAGCGCCTGACGGTGATCTCCTTCACCAACGCCTCCTGCCACGAACTGCGCGAGCGCCTGCAACGCCTGCTCGACTTCTGGCACTACCCGCACGATGCACGCCAGTGCGTGCGCACCTTCCATGCGGCCATGGCCACGCTGGCCAAGGAACAGCTGGGCAACCCGCGCTGGTTCGAGCAACTGGACGAACCCGGCGAGGAGCCGGACAACCCGCTCACTGGCGGGCGCCTGCGCCCCGCGCAGCAGCGCCTGCTCAAGCAGGCCTACCAGAACGCCTACGCCGAGGACGCACGCTTTCGCGCCCTGACTCATCGCCTGCTCAAACTGCCGGCACCTGAAGAGCCGCCACAGAGCAAACCCAAGGCGCCACTGGATGCGTGCAAGCTATCCGGTGAGTTCGCCGCCCTGCCGTTATTCGAGCTGCTGCACGGGCAGATCGACTTCGCCGAGAGCCTGGGGATTCGTCTTGAGCGCCTGGACGTGAAGGCCTTGGGCTGCGCGCCCCGCGAACGTGATTTCATCGAGGCCATGCAGCGCTTTCACCAGCACTTCAGCGCCCTGCTACAGAGCCAGGGGCTGATCAGCTTCAACGGCGCGTTCGCACAGTTGAGCGAGCGACTGAGCAGCGACGGCGGCAAACCCGGCCCCGCCCTGCTCGCCCTGAGCCACCTGCTGATCGACGAATTCCAGGACATCTCGCCGCAGATCGTGCTGTGGCTACAAGCCGTGCACCGTCGCCTGCATGCTGCGGGCGAGCGCATCAGCCTGATGGCTATCGGCGACGACTGGCAATCGATCTACGGCTGGCGCGGCAGCTCGCCGGAGCTGTTCATCGACTTCGACCGCCACTTCCCCAACCGTGGACGCGGCAAAAGCACCACCCTGCTGCTGGGCACCAACTACCGCAGCATCGAGCCGGTGATCCGCGATGGTGAGAAGGTGCTGGCCGAGGTGCACAGCAAGCAGGCCAAGACCTGCGTCGCGGCCAAGGCCATGCAACCGGGCGACCACGGCGTCAAGCTGATCCAGCGCTTCGATCTGGCCAGCGGCCTACCGCGTCTGCTGGAGGAAATACGCGCGCAGTGCACTCATGTCGCCAGCCGCCCGAACGCCGACCGCACCGCCGTACTGCTGCTCAGCCGACGCAACGAGCCGCTGCAGCAGGTGCGCGCGCAGCTGGACAAGGCGCTGCCGGTAAAAACCATGACCATCCACCGCGCCAAGGGTCTGCAGGCCGAGGTGGCGATCATCCTCGACGACTGCCTGCCGGCGGACAAACACCCGCTGCGCAACGCGCTATACGCCCAGTGCGGTTCCTTCGCCGGCAGCTACGACCAGGCCATGCAGGACGAAGCCCGGCGCCTGGCCTACGTGGCCATCACCCGTGGCGTGAGCCGGGTGCTGTGGTACACGCGCAAGGCGCAGGGTGCGACGCAGTGCCTGGCCAGCTAGAACACCCGGCGAATACTCCGCTCCCTTAAAGCTAACAAAGCAGCCTGGCGTAGGAGCCCCACCTCGGGGCGAAGCTTTTCAGGTCAGCGCCACGCCTAAAACGCTGGGGCTAGGCGATTGATCGGGCTCTCGTTATGACCCGGTACTTTCTACAGGCAACAAAAAACCCGCCGAAGCGGGTTTCCTCCCAACCATCCGACATCCTGTCGGTAGCCATCTTGGCCTGGTCATCTTCCTTGATCCTCAGCGCTCCATCGCTGCAGGGGATGGGTGTAGATTAGTGATCGGCCCGCACGGGCAACAGTGGCGGTTACCGTTATCGCCTGTAAGACATTCGCCATAGACGACTGCTTCAGCGACCGATCATTCGCGCCAATACATCCTCACCGCCCTGGCGGCGATGGACAAAGGCCATGGCGGCATGGCCAATCACCATGAACAGCAACAGCCAGCCCAGGTTGCCATGCAACAGGCCAGCTGGAGCGATCATCCACTCGATCTTGCCGTCAAAACCGGGCATGACGGTCATGCCGAATGCCACGAACTCCCGGCCCGAGCCGTACTGACGCAGCAGCGCGACAAAAGGAATCACGAACAGCAGTGCATACAGGGCCAGATGCCCAAGGCGCGCCGGGATGCTGACTGCGGCAGGACGGCGGTTGCGGTTGTAAAACGCCCAAAGCAGACGAATCACCACCAGCACCATCAGCAGCAGTCCTGTTGCCTTGTGCGTGCCCCAGGCGAACTTGTCCAGCACGCTGTCTTCCAGCAGGACATGGGCCAGTACGGTGACGAACTGCCACCCCAGCACAATGGCCATACCCCAGTGCAGCAGGCGTGTAACCAAGCCATAGCGCTGCGCGCAATCATGCAGATTCGACATCGTGCATCCTCTTCAATGTCATCAACGAACACGGTGTTCGAGCCACCAATCGTTGGCAAAAACCCGTTCCAGACGCAATGGTGCCTTGCAGCAGCACGAGACTGCGCCTGCAGATGTTAGCGGATATGTCAGAAAGGCATCACGCCACGCCCCCGACGACTGCGGGCGTGGCGTGCTGATCAGGCATCGCGCAGCGCTTCGCGCCAGGCGTGATATTGCGGCTCCTGCCAGATGCGCGCGTGCAGGCGCGCCATGCCGTCAGGATCGTTGAGCAGACGCCAGCGGGTCGCCTCTACCTTACCCTCAGGTCCGGCGCTGAGGATCTCATCGATACGCTCGTTGCGCAGCGCTTCGGCAGCCGGCACCACCTTGGCATGGCGGGCGCGGGCCATGGCGCAGACCAGGGCGTTGTACAGCGGGTCGACCACTGCACGCAGGAAGCCCTTGCGCAGAGCCCGTGAGCTGTTCAATTGCTCGTACTCGGCGGTGTTGCTCAGCTCCACTGGCACCTTGTGCTCCTCCGGTATCAGGAACAGCTTGATGCGCCGCGCTGCCAGTCCTGGCCCAGTACGACTGGTCAGCACCGAGACCACAGGCGACAGCACCAGCGACACCACGATAGGCGCCAGCCACCAGAGGAAGTCCGGGTTGAGCCAGGCCACCAGTGCCGTCCAGCTGATACCGATCAGCACCTGGGTACCGTGACGACGGAACGCTTCGCTCCAGGGGGTCGAGTCATCCACACGCTGCGGCGAGTTCCACTGCACCGACCAGCCGAGGAAAGCAGCGGTGACGAACAGGCTGTGGAACAGCATGCGCACAGGTGCGAGCAGCACCGAGCAGGAGGCCTCCAACAGCATCGACAGCAGCACCCGCGTACGACCACCGTAGGCTTCCGCGCCCTTGATCCAGATCAGCAGCACACTGAGCAGCTTGGGCAGGAAAAGCAGCGTCATGGTCGCCGAGAACAGCGCCACGGCCTCTTCGGGTTGCCAGCGCGGCCACAACGGGTAGAGCTGATTGGGCTGCAGGAAGTACTCCGGCACCATCAGCGTATGGATCGCCAGCAGACAGGTCGACAGCACCAGGAACAACAGCCATAGCGGCGCCGACAGGTAGGACATGACGCCTGTAAGGAACACCACGCGATGCACGGCGTGCATGCCACGCACCAGGAACAGGCGGAAGTTCATCAGGTTGCCGTGGCACCAGCGACGATCACGCTTGAGCTCGTCGAGCAGGTTCGGTGGCAGCTCTTCATAACTGCCCGGCAGGTCGTAGGCGATCCACACGCCCCAACCGGCACGGCGCATCAGCGCGGCTTCGACGAAGTCGTGAGAGAGAATTGCGCCAGCGAAAGAACCAGTGCCCGGCAAGGGCGCCAAAGCGCAGTGCTCGATGAAGGGTTTGACCCGAATGATCGCGTTGTGACCCCAGTAGTGCGATTCACCCAGCTGCCAGAAGTTGAGCCCTGCGGTGAACAGCGGTCCGTAGACGCTGGTGGCGAACTGTTGCAGGCGCGCGTACAGGGTGTCCATGCCCGATGCCTTGGGGGCGGTCTGGATAATGCCCGCCCCGGGGTTGGCCTCCATCAGGCGCACCAGGCGGGTCAGGCAATCGCCGCTCATCACGCTGTCGGCATCGAGCACTACCATGTAGCGATAGTTGCTGCCCCAGCGCCGGCAGAAGTCGTCGATGTTGCCGCTCTTGCGTTTCACCCGACGGCGACGGCGGCGGTAGAAGATATGGCCGAAGCCTTCCACTTCGCGGCACAACTCCATCCAGGCCTGTTGTTCGGCCACGCAGATATCCGGGTCGTTGCTGTCGCTGAGAACGAAGAAGTCGAAATGATCGAGCTGCCCGGTAGCCTTGAGCGATTCGAACGTCGCGCGCAGGCCGGCGAACACGCGCGGCACGTGCTCGTTGGCGATCGGCATCACCAGTGCGGTACGCGCCCGTGGCGAGATCGGTTCATCACCACAACTGCTCGCGGAAATGCTATAGCGATCACGCCCCTTGAGCAGCTGGAAGAAGCCCATCAGCGCGGTCCAGAAACCCATCGACACCCAGCAGAACAGCAGGGCGAACAGTGCCAGGATACTGGTCTGCACCACATAGGGCAGGATCTGCCGCGCTGACTCGCGTAGCGGCTGCTCGAACACCAGGCCAAGATCGACCAGCGACCAGCCCTGATAAGGCAGCACCGACTTCATGTACCAGGTGGCGACCACCGTCTGCGTGATCATCAGCACCAGCAGCGCGGTTCGGCGCACCGCCGCAACATGCCGCCAACGTTCTTCGGCGAAGTCTTCGCTCTCACGCGTACGCGGCCGCGGCGCAGGTTTCTCGCCTTTAAGACGGCGCCAGCCACGTTCCAGGATATTGGTCTGCCAGGGCTCCGGCACCATACGCGTGCGCGTGATCGGTGGCGTCGAGTCGATGGTCGGACGCCCCTGATGATCCTGCACGATGCGGCAGCCACGCTCGAGCGCATCCGGCCAGCCCAGCGCCAGCCGAGCCGGCACCGAGTCGAGCATCTCGCGGGTTTCTTCCAGAGGTTCAACGGCCGCGAGATCGTCCTCGTGCAGGGCGCGATGCAGTGTCGCAAGATCGCCGCCCTCCTCTTCGACGCGATCAGCCAAGGCCTGCTGCCGCTCATGATCGAGCGGCAGTTCTCCCAGATACTCCTGGATTTGCGTAGGATCTAGAGTGTTATTCATGGGAAGGCAGCTGATAGCTCCAGGTTTCTGACAAGGGCTTGCCGTCCTCGACCAGGGCAGCGCGCATCTCCACCGGCTGCGCCGGGTTCTTGACCTTGATGCGCAACATCAGGCGCCAGCCTTTGCTGACCGGGTTGTAACGCAGGCTGTCTTCCAGCAACTCGGCGTTGCCATCGACGCTGACCTGAACAGTCGGCGCCGCGTCGGGCGAACGCTTGGCCAGCTCCTCACCGACGAAATCGACCACCAGCGCGGTACTGCCATCGGCCTGACGAATCAGGTTGGCCTGCTTGATATCACCCTCCGACAGCCGGGTCTGGCTGACCATGGCCAGTTGTGGATCGTGCAGTTTGGCGTCGTCACGGCTGAAGTGTAGGCGATAGGCCACATCCAGCGACTCGCCCGGTGCCGGCAGCTTCTCGGGACGCCACAGGGCGACGATGTTGTCGTTGGTTTCGTCCGGCGTGGGGATCTCCACCAGCTCGACATGACCGGCACCCCAATCGCCGACGGTTTCCACCCAACCGCTCGGGCGCAGCTCGTAGCGGTCGTCGAGGTCCTGGTACTGGTTGAAATCGCGACCGCGCTGCATCAAACCGAAGCCACGCGGGTTGTCGATACGATAGCTGCTGACGTTCAGACGCTGCGGGTTGTTCAGCGGACGCCAGATCCACTCGCCGTTGCCGGCATGGATGGCCAGGCCATCGGAGTCATGCAGCTGCGGGCGGTAATTCGGACGCGGCCACGGCTGGTTGGCGCCGAACAGGTACATGCTGGTCAGCGGTGCGATGCCGAGTTTCTCTACGTTCTCGCGCAGGTAAACCTTGGACTGCACGTCGAGCACGCTGTCGCGGCCCGGCTTGATCTCCATGCGATAGGCACCGGTGGCGCGCGGCGAGTCGAGCAGTGCGTAGATCACCAGGCTGCGGCGATCGGGCTGCGGCTTCTCGATCCAAAACTCGCTGAAACGCGGGAACTCTTCGCCCGATGGCAGCGCGGTGTCGATAGCCAGACCGCGCGCGGAAAGACCGAACACCTGCCCTTTGCCGACGATGCGGAAGTAGCTGGCGCCCAGCACGCTCATCACCTCATCGTGCCGACCGTTGGTGTTGATCTCGTTGATCACCTTGAAGCCGGCAAAACCGAGATCCTTGAGGTCATCCGGGTTCAGATTGAGATCGCCGAAGTCGAACATCGACGGGTCGTACTTGATTTCCTGGGTGCCTTCGGCGGTCACTTCGTTGATCTTCACCGGCACATCGAAGTGCATGCCCTGGTGGAAGAAGTACAGCCGGAACGGCGTCTTGCCATCAGCCCAGTGTGCTTTTTCCTCAAGGAAGCGCACCTTCTGATAGCCAGCGAACGGCAATTCGCGCAGCGCAGCCGGCAGATTGCTTTGCGGGGCGCTGTAGCTTTCGGCGGCAAGCGCCTTGGCCTTGACCGCCACATCATCCAGATCGAAGGCCCAACTCTGGGCAGCGAACAACAGCGGGAGCACACAGAGGGCCAGCTTGCCGGCCTTACCCATACGGGCTCCAGAACAACGACTCATCGACACACAGCCTCCAGGGCAACACGTACTGACAAGCAGCGGCAAGCCCAGGGGCGGCCGCTGCAGGGAGTTGAAAACGGGCGAATGGTACAAATACAACGCGAGCACGATGCAGACAGCCAACCGGACGGTGACGTCTCCGCATGCGCGGATTCTTTCTGCGCATTATTACCAGATCGTGAAGTCCGGCACAGGTGCTCGCGCGAGTATATTTTTCGCCTCCTTGGGCCACGCTCTCATTGGCGTGGCAACAGTTCGAAACGCGCCTCCTGCACGCTCTCCGAATCCAGCCCCAACTGGACACGGAAGGCACCTGGCTCGCTGACATGCTGCAGGCTGGCGTTGTAGAAACGCAGCATGGTTTCGTCGATCTCGAAACTCAGCTCGCGCGCCTCACCTGCTTCAAGCTTGACCCTGCGAAAATCCTTGAGTTCCTTCACCGGACGGATCACCGAAGCGGCCTCGTCGTGCAGATACAGCTGCACCACGGTAGCGCCAGCCCGTGGCCCGGCGTTCTTCAGCGTGACGCTGACGCGAATCTTCTCGCCCGGCGTCATGCGCTCGGCGGACAGCTTCGGCGCCGACAGCTGGAAGTCGCTGTAGCTCAGCCCGTAGCCGAACGGATACAGAGGGCCGTTGGGTTCCTCGAAATACTGCGAGGTGTAGTTGCCTGGCGTGCCAGGCGTGTACGGACGGCCCAAGCGCAGATGATTGTAGTAGGTGGGAATCTGCCCGACCGAACGCGGGAAGGTGATCGGCAGCTTGCCGGAGGGGTTGTGCTCACCGAACAGCACGTCGGCGATGGCGTTGCCGCCCTCGATGCCGCTGTACCAGGTCTCCAGCATCGCATCGGCGTTTTCCTTTTCCCAGCCGAGCGCCAGCGGCCGACCATTCATCAACACCAGCACCAGCGGTTTGCCGGTGGCCTTGAGCGCACGCAACAGCGCCTGCTGGCTGTCCGGCAGATCCAGACGCGTGCGGCTGGACGACTCGTGGGACATACCGCGAGCTTCGCCCACGGCGGCAACGATAACGTCGGCCTGGGCTGCCACACGCACCGCCTCCTCCAGCATCGCCTGCGGGGTGCGCTTGTCCAGCACGACTTCCGGGCGATCCCAGTTGAGCTGATTGAGGTAATTGATCACATGGGCATCGTCAGTGACGTTGGCGCCAACGGCGTAGAGCAGCTTGCCCTGCCCGTTGAGCGCCGCTTCCATGCCCTTGCGCAGGGTCACCGCCTGCTCCGCCACGCCCACCGCTGACCAACTGCCGAGCATGTCCACCGGCGAGTCGGCCAGCGGACCAATCAAGGCGACGGTGGTTTTCTTGCTCAGGGGCAGCGTGTCGCCATGGTTTTCCAGCAGCACCAGGGAGTCGCGCGCCATGGCCCGCGCATCGGCGCGGTGCAGTCGGCTTTCGGCATTGACGTCGGCGGGATCGTCCTCGGCGCGGCCGATACGGCGGAACGGATCGTGGAACAGGCCGAGGTCGTACTTGGTGTTCAGCACATGGGTGACGGCCTCATCCAGCACGCTCTGAGGTACCGCGCCGCTGCGCACCAGCGCCGGCAGCTCGTGATCGTAGAGCGTGTCGGCCATGCTCATCCCAACACCTGCGGTGACGGCCAGTTTTGCCGCCTCTCGGCCATCGGCTGCCACACCATGGCGCAGCAGTTCGGTGATCGCGCCGTGGTCGCTGAGCGCTACGCCCTTGAAGCCCCAGTCGCGGCGCAGCAGATCACGCAGCAACCAGGTATTGGCCGAAGCCGGCACGCCATTGATCGCGTTCAGCGCCACCATCACCCCACCGGCGCCAGCATCGATGGCGGCGCGATAAGGCGGCAGGTAGTCCTGATACATGCGCATCGGGCTCATGTCGACCACGTTGTAGTCGCGCCCGCCCTCCACCGCGCCATACAGGGCGAAGTGCTTGACGCTGGCCATGATGCGCTGCGGGTCGCTGGGGTCCTTGCCCTGAAAGCCATGCACCATGGCCGTGGCGATACGAGAAACCAGGTAGGGGTCTTCGCCGAAACCCTCGGAAGTGCGTCCCCAGCGTGGATCGCGGGAGATGTCGACGGTCGGCGCGAAAGTCATGTCCAGGCCATCGGCACTGGCTTCGAAAGCCGCGATCCGGGCGCTGTTCTCGATGGCTGGAATGTCCCAGCTGGACGCCAGGCCCAGGCCGATGGGAAAGGTAGTGCGATGACCATGGATGATGTCGTAGGCGAAGAACACCGGGATGCCCAGACGACTGCGCAGTGCGGCCTCCTGCATCGGACGGTTCTCCGGGCGTACCACCGAATTGAAGGTGGCGCCGATACGCCCCGCGGCCATCTCCTCGCGGATGCGCTCACGCGGCATGTCGCCGCCAATGCTGATCAGACGAAGCTGACCGACCTTTTCCTCAAGGGTCATGCGCCCGACCAGGTCGGCGATGAAGGCCGATTTATCATCGATGGACGGAGCGGCAGCCAGCAGGCTGGGGGTGATCAAGGCAGAGGCAAGAGCGAACTTACGCAGGTATTTCATCGGGAGCGGCATCCGGGATGCAAATCATTGTTTGAATGGCCGCCACGATACTCCGAGTCCTCCTGCCGCGCCGCGGGTTAGTGCAAAAAAACTTAAGCACCAGTCAAAGGCGTTCCAGAGATTACGACCCCAGACTTGCGCATTTTTTCTTCGCCTCTGGTTTTGCCTACTGGCAGGCGTAGCACGGCTGCATTCGGGTAGAAGGTGATGGCGCAATTCGAACATCTGCAGGTATTCCAGAGCATGAGTCGCTCACCCAACGCACGCCTGGACGCGATGGCTGAACTGGGCAACGGCATGGCAGTGGCCCGCTGGAGCAATGCCCATGACGCACGCGACTACCTCGCCCCCAGCCATAACACGCTATCGTGCTACCTCAGCGATGGCACTGGCACCTTTCGCCGCGAGCAGCCCGGCAACAAGGGTGCGCCGGACAAGCTGTACATCCTGCCGGCCGAGCACGAGTCGGGCTGGATCATCAACGGCGAGATCCAGCTCGCCCACCTCTATACAGAGCAGGAGCAGTTCGCCCTTGGCGCGGTCGCCCTGCTCGATCGCGAGCCGTGCAGCCTGCAACTGGAAGAAGCGACCTTCCTCGAAGACGCCGAACAGTCCGCGCGCTTTCGCCAGCTGTGCACCCTTGACTGGCAGGAGCCGGGCGAACGCCTGCTGGCCAGCAGCCTGGCGCACCACTACTCGACCATGCCCTGCTCAACCAGGTCGGCCTGCGCCAGGGGCTGCGCCTCAAGGGCGGCCTGGCACCGCAGCAACGCCGGCGCGTGCGCGAGTTCATCGAGCAGCACCTGGACACGCCGCTGCCGCTAAGCCAGCTGGCCGCACTCTGCGCGCTGTCGGAATACCACTTCGCGCGCATGTTTCAGAGCAGCTTCGGCCTGCCACCTCATCGTTACGTGCTGGCTCGGCGTCTGGCGCGTGCCTACCAGATGCTACGTCAGCCAGCCCCTGCTCTGAGCGAGGTGGCATTGGCCTGCGGCTTCGCCAGCGCCAGCCATTTCAGCAACCGTTTTCGCCAGGCACTGGGTGCAACGCCCAGACAGTACCGCGCGGCCTTTCTGTAGGGCGGGTGCAACCCGCTAACTCCGCTGCGGCGGGTTGCACCCGCCCTACTCGCCGAACGCCTGAAGCGATGGCCACTACAGCACGTCGGCAATCTCGGCACCACGCCTGCTAATCGTCACGCGGCTATGCGAAAATCTGCGGCTTTGCATTGCCACGGCCCAGTCATGCGCCCATTCATTTCTGCCTCGGGGCTTCGTTGATGCCCCTGGATATCCACCAACTCCGCCAGGAAGACTGGCGCTCGGAATTCGGCGCCGGTGACCTGCGTCGCGGCATCGGCTACGCCGAGGAGAAACGCAGCAAGCTGCTCAGCATCAAGGACAACAGCTTACTCGCCAACTGCCGTGGCTCCGGTGGGCAGACCTACCAGCAGCGCATTACCCTGCACCCCTATGGGCGCAAATGGAGCGTGACCGGGCACTGCACCTGCCCGGTGGGTTTCAACTGCAAGCATGTGGCTGCCGCCCTGCTCACCCTGGAAGCGCAACAGCGCGCAGGCAGCGACCTGTCGGACATCATCGTGATCAACAAGGAACTGGCGGAAACGCGCCTGGAAGGTATCGCCCCCACCGCCGTCCTCAGCCTGGGCAGCCAGGTGCGCGTGCATTTCGACGCACGCAAGGGACGCATGCAGGAACAAACCCAGCACCGCGCCGCGCTGGCCTTCGACTATGCCGGGCACAAGGTCTTCGGCAAGCCGGCCAAGGACCTGGTCAAGCGCCTGGATGAGCAAACCAACCTGCGCCTGATCCGTGACGGCGCAGCCGAAGCCACGCTGCGCAAACGCCTGGAAAGCCTCGGTCTGCAGGTAGCCCTGCGCCAGAGCGAGGCGCTACCGGCCGAAGCTGGCGAGCCGTTCGAGCTGGAACGCGAGCGCGACTGGCTGGATTTCGTCCAGCAGCAACTGCCGCAATTGCGCGCAGAAGGCTGGCAGATCCACATGCGCCCCGACTTCCAGTACAACCTCACCGAGGTCGATGACTGGTATGCCGAGGTCGAGGAAGACCCGCAGCAGAACTGGTTCGATCTGGAGCTGGGCATCGAAGTCGAAGGCCAGCGCCTGAGTCTGCTGCCGATCCTGCTCCAGGCCATTCGCCGAACGCCCTGGCTGCTGGCGCCCGAAGCGCTGGCCCAGCGCGCCGACGAAGATCGCCTGCTGGTCAGCCTGCCGCAGGGCGGCAAACGCATCGCCCTGCCCTTCGCCCGATTGAAGCCGCTGCTGGCCACGCTCGGCGAGCTGTATTTCCGCGACCCTGGCGACGATCATCTGCCGCTGCGCCTGGGTCGCGCCGACGCCGCTCGCCTGGCCGAACTGGCGCAGGGCCCTGAACTCAGCTGGCAAGGCGGCGATGAACTGCGCGGTTTCGCCCAACGCCTGCAGAGTCTGGCAGTGCGTGAAGTCTCACCACCCACGGGCTTGCAGGCCGAACTGCGCAGCTATCAGCTGCAGGGCCTGAACTGGATGCAGACCCTGGCCGAGCTGCGCGTCGGTGGCGTGCTGGCCGACGACATGGGCCTGGGCAAGACCCTGCAGACCCTGGCGCATATCCTCTGCGAGAAACAGGCGGGTCGTCTCGACAAGCCCGCGCTGATCGTCATGCCCACCAGCCTGATTCCCAACTGGCAGGACGAGGCGGCGCGCTTCACCCCACAACTGCGCGTGCTGGCCCTGCATGGCAGCAAGCGCAAGGCGCTGTTCGAACAGATCGCTGAGCACGATCTGATCCTCACCACCTACGCCCTGCTGCCACGCGACCTCAAGGCGCTGAACCAGCAGCGCTATCGCCTGCTGATTCTCGACGAAGCGCAGAACATCAAGAATCCGCGCAGCAAGGCGGCCACTGCAGCGGCTCAGGTGCAAGCCGAACTGCGTCTGTGCCTGACCGGTACCCCGCTGGAAAACCACCTGGGCGAACTCTGGTCGCTGTTCCATTTCCTCATGCCGGGCTGGCTGGGCGATGCCAAGACCTTCACCCGCGACTACCGCACGCCCATCGAGAAACGTGGCGACGCCCAGCGCCTCAATCACCTGAACGGGCGCATTCGCCCCTTCCTGTTGCGCCGTACCAAGGAGCAGGTGGCCAGCGAGTTGCCGCCAAAGACCGAGATCACCCACTGGGTCGAGCTGACCCAACTGCAGCGCGACCGCTACGAAACCCTGCGCCTGGCCATGGACCAGAAGGTACGCGACGAGATCGCCCGCCAGGGCCTGGCGCGCAGTCATATCGTCATCCTCGAAGCGCTGCTGCGCCTGCGCCAGAGCTGCTGCGACCTGCGCCTGCTGGGTGACGATAATGGCGAGCTGAGCGCCAGCGATTCGGGCAAGCTCAGCGCCTTGCTGGATATGCTTCAGGAGCTGGTCGACGAAGGCCGTCGCGTGCTGCTGTTCTCCCAGTTCACCTCCATGCTGGCGCTGATCGAAGTAGAACTGCAGGCACGCAAGATCGCCTACGCCAAGCTCACCGGCAGCACCCAGGACCGCCGCACACCGGTGCAGCGCTTCCAGGCCGGCGAATTTCCGGTTTTCCTGATCAGCCTCAAGGCGGGCGGTAGCGGACTCAACCTGACCGCCGCCGACACCGTGATCCACTTCGACCCCTGGTGGAACCCGGCTGCCGAAGCCCAGGCCAGCGACCGCGCCTACCGCATCGGCCAGGACAAGCCGGTGTTCGTCTACAAGCTGATCGCCCGCGGCAGCGTCGAGGAAAAGATCCAGCAACTGCAGCAGGCCAAGGCCAACCTGGCCAGGGGCGTACTCGACGGCGGCAGCCAGGGCCAGTGGCAACTGAACGAGGACGATCTGGCGGCGCTGTTCGCGCCGCTCGACTGACAGCGCAACGGCGACTCAATCCGAGGTATCGTCGCGCTCGGCCTCGGCATCCTCACGGTTGCGCGCCTTGCTGCGCGGATGCGGGCCGGCCACGGCCGGAAAGCGCGACGACGCGTAGCGCACCACCAGAATCGCCAAGGCCAGCAGCAGGATCGCCCCGGACACCATCACCACGCCCCAGCTCGGCTTGTGGGTGTGGGAAATGTCGGAAATCAGCAAACGGGTCAGCGCGGTGATCGCCACATAGATCATGAAGCGGATCGGCATGTGGTTGGTCTTGAAATAGATGCCCACCATCGCTGCCAATTCCAGGTAGATGAACAGCAGCAGAATGTCATCGACCGTGATGTGGCCCTTCTCCAGCATGCCGATGAAAGTCATCACCCCCGCCCAGGCCGTGATCGCCCCGATGGCGAACAGCGCCAGGTAATGGAAGGCCTCCATCAACAGATTGCCCAGCGACTCCGCCAGGCCGTGCATGTTTTCGCGCAAGCGCTCAGCCCAATTCATCCTTCAACTCCCCACGAGACCTGGCAAACCACCCCGAATCCCCACCTCGGGTATTCGCAAGACACAATCATGCAGGAAAAAGACCAGCCCGAGGATGCCGCTGCGATGTGACGATTTGGCACGCTCCAGCCAACCGCGACGAGGCTGAAACTGACATCACGGGCTCGCCAAAGTACCCCGACGCGTCGCACACTGCGGCATCGCCACTCTCAATGAAGGATCCCCCATGCGTCTTTTCTCGCTGAGCACCTCATTGTCGTCCGCCATGATCGCCCTGGTCAGCCTGCCGCTGCAGGCGGCCGCACCGGCACAACAGAAGACCCAGGTACCGGGCTACTACCGTATGGCACTCGGTGACTTCGAAGTCACCGCTCTGTATGACGGCTACGTCGACCTGCCTGCCAGCCTGCTCAAGGGCATCGATGACAAGGACCTGCAATCGCTGCTGGCACGCATGTTCGTGGCGTCGGAGAAAGGCGTGCAGACTGCGGTCAACGCCTACCTGATCAACACTGGCGACAACCTGGTGCTGATCGATACCGGCGCCGCCCAGTGCTTCGGCCCGACTCTCGGCGTGGTGCAGACCAACCTCAAGGCATCCGGCTACCAGCCGGAGCAGGTTGATACCGTGCTGCTCACCCACCTGCACCCGGACCATGCCTGCGGCCTGGTCAACGCCGACGGCAGCCCGGCCTACCCCAACGCGACCGTGGAGGTGCCGCAGGCGGAGGCTGAATTCTGGCTCGACGAGGTGACCATGGCCAAGGCCCCCGAAGGCATGCAAGGCATGTTCAAGATGGCGCAACAGGCAGTCGCACCCTATGCCAAGATGAACAAGCTCAAGCCCTACAAGACAGAAGGCGAATTGTTGCCTGGCGTCAGCCTGGTAGCGAGCCCGGGACACACGCCCGGACATACCTCTTACCTGTTCAAATCGGGTGGACAGAGCCTGCTGGTATGGGGCGACATTCTGCATAACCACGCCGTGCAGTTCGCCAAGCCTGAAGTGGTCATCGAGTTCGATGTCGACAGCGCCAAGGCCAGGCAATCCCGCCAACGCATCCTGACCGAAGCGGCCACAGACAAGCTGTGGGTCGCTGGTGCGCACCTGCCCTTCCCCGGCCTGGGCCACGTACGCAAGGAAGCCCAAGGCTACGCCTGGGTACCCGTCGAGTTCAGCCCGATCCGTAGCGACCGCTGAATTCTCGACACTCGCTGCTGGCAAAACGGTAGCGAGTTCTTTATGCTTGGATCACTGTATAAATAAACAGTTACCAACAGACACGCATGAAGGCAGATGAGGTGATGAATGGCCGTCGAAGTGGTGTATCGCAGCAGTCGCGATCCGGAGCGCTTGTTCATGGATAAGGCCGAAGCCGACCGTTACGACAAGATGCTGGAACTGGCCGAGCGCCTGAGCGAGGTGCTGCACAAGGCGGTTCCATCCCTGAGCGAGGAACAGGGCGAGGAGCTGGGTATCTTCATGGCCAAGAATCGCGACGTCTTTGCCAAGGCGTTCAAGAGCCAGCCGGACGCACTCGAGGAACTCGAGATCGAGACCGCCAGCGAGTGACCGTGTAGCGCGGCCCCTCTTTCGCACGAGGGGTCTGCTCGGTAAAACCGTCCAGCATCATGCTCTGCTGCCTGGGTATTGCCCCGCGACCTGCTCCAGCCATGCCGGCAAATCACGTCGTTTGACGCCCTCACCTCGCGCACGGGCCAGCTGTTCGAGCATGTACTGACGTTTGCGCTCATCGCCCTCGGCAAAGGAAAGCGCCAGGTCGCGATCACTCCACTGGCGAATGCGACGGAACAACCACCAGTGAAAGTAAAGGCCGGCAGCGGTGGTGACGACGATAATGAAGTAGTCCATGGTGAATCCTCCTTGCACCACGCTAATTTAGCCTGTGAGCATCGCCAAGTGTGGCGTTGCCGCAGGTCGCTGCGCCGTGCACCCATCAGTTCGACCGGGCGCCGCCTACCGATTATCTTCGCGCCCCCACAGTTTGAACGGGCTCGGCAACCGCTAGGTGCGATAGAGCAGCCCCTCTGCCAGGTAGTCAGCGACTCGCGCCGGGGATCGCTTTTCAGCCTGCGCATGGGCGTAGATTTCAGTCAGGCGCCGGCTGATCTGCGCCAGGTGCGCGGTGATCGCCGCTAGTTCCTCGCCGCGATGGCGCAGTGCCACGTAGATCAGCCCTCCGGCATTGAGCACGTAATCCGGCGCGTAGAGAATCCCGCGAGCTTCCAGCTGATCGGCCACCTCAGGGCTGGCCAGCTGATTATTGGCCGCTCCAGCCACCGCAGCGCAACGCAGATGGGCAACCGTCTGCGCATTCAGCACACCACCCAGGCCGCAGGGCGCGAGAATGTCGCAAGGCGTGGTAAGCAGCGCATCGCTGGTTATCGGGTGCGCCCCCAGTTGCTCGACAGCCAGTTGCACACGCCCGGCATCGAGGTCACTGACCAGCAGCTCGGCGCCAGCGGCATGCAGCGCTTCGGCCAGGGCGAAGCCGACATTGCCCAACCCCTGCACGGCGACCCGTAGCCCTTCCAGATCGTCACTCCCCAGGCGTGCCTGGGCCGTGGCGCGGATACCTGCGAACACGCCCAGTGCCGTGTGCGGTGACGGATCACCCTCGCGGGTCGTACTGGTGGTGTGCTGGGTGTACTGGGCGATGCAGTCCATATCGGCGCTGGAGGTGCCGCTGTCGACAGCGGTGATGTAACGACCATTGAGGGTTTCGATAAAACGGCCGAAGGCTTCGAACAGCGCGGCGCGGCTCTGCAGATGAGCCGGGCGGATGATCACCGCCTTGCCGCCACCGTGATCGATACCGGCCAGCGCTGCCTTGTAACTCATACCCTGGGCAAGGCGGATGGCATCGGCAATGGCGCTTTGTTCATCGGCATAGGGTAGGTAGCGACAACCGCCAAGCGCTGGCCCGAAACGGGTGTTGTGAATGGCGATAACGGCCTTGAGACCGCTGGCCGGATCCTCGGCCAGATGCAGGGCCTCGAGGCGGGCGGCTTCCATCATGCTGAACATGGGCGAGCTCCCGGCTGGACTTCAGGCCTCAGTATAGGAGAGCCGCGCTGGACGACGACCTTGCCAGGAGCTAAAAGAGCAGAAGTCAGCGGAGAATGCGATGAGCCCACGCCAAGCCTGCCTGCAGTGCCTGCAACGCGACCCTCCCGCCCTGTTCGAGGCGGCACTGTGGATCGCTGCCGAACACGATGATCAGCTTCAGCCCGCGCAGATACTGAGCGACCTGCACAGTTTGTTATTGCAGGTCAGCGCCGGGTTACCCGCCCTGCCCGCTCGCGAATTGGCACAGCCGCTGCTGCGCCGACTGGCCGAACTCGACTATCAGGAAGACGACGAAGGCGTGACACGACCGCGCCATGCCCTGCTGCATGAAGTGCTACGCCGCCGACGCGGCCAACCGCTACCCCTGGCGTTGATTGCACTGGAGTTGGCGCGCCGCCTGGATATTCCACTCCAGGGCGTGAATTTCCCTGGTCACTTCATGCTCCGTGTACCTGGCGCCGATCACCTGCTCGACCCTTGCGGCGGACGCCGCCTGTACACCCGCGACTGCCGTGATCAGCTCTATCGCCAACTGGGCCCGGATGTCGAACTCAGCGCGGTGCACCTGCAGACAGCCGATGCCGCTGACATGCTGCGACGCCTGTCGCGCAACCTGCGCCTGCTGCACATGCAGCACGATGCCCCGGAAGCAGCGCTCAAGGATGCCGAACGCGTCCTGCAGCTCGGCCCGCCCAACCTGGCCGATCATCTGGCTCGTGCGGACGTCTATCGGCAACTGGATTGCCCACAGGGTGAGCGCTATGACCTTGAACACGCCCTGCTGTTCTGCGAGGAGGAAGGTTTGCGCCTGCAATTGAGCCAGCGCTTGCGCAGCCTGGCACGTGCGCCAGCAGTGCATTGACGCCGCAGCGCACGACAACCTCGAACCAGCGAAATATCAGGCAGACGCCGCCAGGCTGTGAAAGCTGAAGTAGTAACGCAGCGCGTCGATCATCTCGACGTAGTCGGCAGGTGGCGCCACCAGAGCGAAGCCGGAATCGTAGACACCGGGATTGACGTCTTCACGGCACCACTTACAGTTGGCGGAGAAGTCGATGAAATGCATGCCATGCTGGCCTGGAATCTTCAGGCGCATGTCGAAGCGTGCGCCCACCAGCATCGGCAACTGACTGATCAGCATCAGACCGTCGAGGGAGACATTGCCGATGGAGCCCATCGGTTTGTCGGTAATGCGATTGAACACCTTCAGGTAGTAGGGCAACTGATGGCGTTCGATTCGGCGCTGGCTACGCATAGTGGCAAATCGCTACAAAGGGACTTGAGTATGGCCCTACTACGACCACTTAACCATCCTCAAGAACAGCGTTGGGCTATCCGCTCGCGCAACTGGCGACGAGCGGCGTCTGTTTCATCATCACTGTAGTAGATGCGCTCGCCGCCGGCGCCTTCGCGATAGTAGCGAAAGCCCTCAGGCATCTGCGCCAGGTGTCGGCGCAGATCACGGCATTCACTGGCCCGCTCTTCGCGCTGCGCAGTTGCTGTCGCCGCAGCCTGTTGTTGCTCTTCACGCCGCGCATCGTAGAAACGCTGACGGCGCTCCTCACGCTCACGCGTATGTTGGTCGCGCTCAATCACCTGCGGTTTCACCTGCACGGTTTCAGCCCCGGCCACGGGCCTCTGGCCGAAATGCACCCGCCCCTGCTCGTCCGTCCAGCGATAGATTTCCGCCGTGACCAGCGAGGGCAGTAGTACAGCGATCAACAACCAGTGACGCATGTTCATCCTCCATGAGAGACATACGCCAGCTTATACCGCCACGCGCCCCTGAAGAACGCCGAACGACCGAAGGTTCAGAGTGTGGCCGGACTGACCTTGGCTGCCGGCGCCGGACTGTGATGCCCCAGTTGCTCCAGCGTCTGCAGACGCGCGCGGGCACGGTAGGCGTACTCGCTGGCCGGATAACGCGTGATGATGAACTGGTAAGTCTGCGCGGCATCGACGAACAGGCTCTCGCGCTCCAGGCATTGACCGCGCAACAGGGAAATCTCAGGTTGCAGGTAATTGCGCGAGCGGCTCTTGCGCTCGGCCTGCGACAGCTCCAGCGCGACCTGCGCACAATCACCTTCGTTGTAGGCGCGGTAGGCGTTGTTCAGATGATGGTCGAGCGAGACACGGGTACAGCCCGTGGCAACCAGGGCCACGGCCAGAATGATCAGGGTACGCATGGGCAATTCCTCCAATGAGCAGTGTATCGACAGCCGAGGGGAAAACTGAACAGCAATAGTTGTTCTGGCAACGCCCCGCATGACGCCATTGCCTCACCTTTTTTGTCCGCGCCAGCGCCACGACTACTCGCCCTCTCGAACCAGCGCCAAATCGCTGATCCATATCAATGCCGCTCGCCTGAACATGGCCTGTAATGCAGGCACAGACTCCAGGTGAGGACGCTGCCATGAAACTGCAACGGCTGATGGCCGTCATCGACGCCGAACACCAGCCACAACCGGCCCTGCAGCGGGCCGTCGAAGTGGCGCGCGAGACCGGCGCCGCCCTGCACTTGCTGCAGGTCGAGTATCACCCGAGCCTGGAGAGCGGCCTGCTGGACAGTCAGTTGCTCAACCGCGCCCGTGAAGCCATCCTGCGGCAGAGCCATGAGGCGCTACGCACCAGCGTCGCCCACCTGAGCGATGAAGGCTTCAGAATCGAAGTGGACGTACGCTGGGGCAAACGCAGCCACGAGGAGATACTCGCCCGCGTTGCCGTGCTGCAGCCGGACATCCTGTTCAAGTCGACCCACCCCAGCAGTGCACTACGCCGCCTCTTGTTCAGCGATTCCAGCTGGCAACTGATCCGCCGCTGCCCGGCGCCACTGTGGCTGGTGCACGACGCCGAGCCCCGAGGCCAGAGCCTGTGCGTCGCGCTCGACCCGCTGCACAGCGCCGACAAGCCTGCCGCCCTCGATCATCAGCTGATTCGCGCCAGCCAGGCCCTGCAGGCCGCGCTCGGTCTGCAGGCTGAATACCTGCATGCGCAGGCGCCATTGCCGCACTCGCTGCTGTTCGATGCCGAGGTAGCGCAGGCGTATGACGACTACGTGATCCAGTGCCGCCGCGAGCACCGCGACGCCTTCGACAAACTGATTGGCCAGTACGCCATCGATCGGGCGCAGGCCCACCTGCTGGACGGATTTGCCGAGGAAGTCATTCCAAAATTCGTGCATGAGCACAATATCGGCGTGCTGGTAATGGGTGCCATCGCCCGCGGCCATCTGGACAGCCTGCTGATCGGCCACACCGCGGAGCGGGTACTGGAACGCGTCGAGTGCGATCTGCTGGTGATCAAACCGGATGGCAAAGGGTAGTGCACAGGAACAATGACTACAGCTGAATGGCGTAGTAGCCTCTCGAACATAGTTCACTAGGGAGTTCGTGCATGACCTTTCGCCGCACCAAAATCGTCGCCACCCTGGGCCCGGCCAGCAGCTCGCCGGAAGTGCTGGAGCAACTGATCCTCGCCGGTCTCGACGTGGCCCGTCTGAACTTCTCCCACGGCACGCCGGACGACCACAAGGCGCGCGCCGCTCTGGTTCGTGAGCTGGCCGCCAAGCACGGCCGCCATGTCGCCCTGCTCGGCGACCTGCAAGGCCCGAAAATCCGTATCGCCAAGTTCGAGAACAAGCGTATCGAGCTCAAGGACGGCGACCTGTTCCGCCTCTCCTCCAGCCACTCGCGCACGGCCGGCACCCAGGAAGTGGTCGGCATCGACTACCCGGCGTTGATCCAGGACTGCGATGTCGGTGACGAACTGCTGCTCGACGACGGCCGCGTGGTCATGCGCGTCGAACTCAAGGGCGCCGATGAACTGCACTGCCGCGTACTGATCGGCGGCCCGCTGTCGGACAACAAGGGCATCAACCGCCGCGGTGGTGGCCTGACTGCGCCAGCGCTGACCGAGAAAGACAAGGCCGACATCAAGGTCGCCGCCGAGATGGACCTGGATTACCTGGCTGTGTCCTTCCCGCGTGATGCCGCCGACATGGACTACGCCCGTCGCCTGCTCACCGAAGCCGGCGGTACCGCCTGGCTAGTGGCCAAGATCGAGCGCGCCGAAGCCGTGGCCGATGACGAAGCGCTGGACGGCCTGATCCGCGCCAGTGACGCGGTGATGGTCGCCCGTGGCGACCTGGCCGTGGAAATCGGCGATGCCGAGCTGGTCGGCATCCAGAAGAAGATCATCGCCCACGCCCGACGCCTGAACAAAGCAGTGATAACCGCCACGCAGATGATGGAATCGATGATCCACAGCCCGATGCCGACCCGCGCCGAAGTCTCGGACGTGGCCAACGCCGCGCTGGACTACACCGATGCGGTGATGCTGTCGGCCGAGAGCGCCGCTGGGGAATACCCGGTCGAAGCCGTGCAGGCCATGGCCCGCGTGTGCCTGGGCGCCGAGAAGCACCCGACCAGCAAGCAGTCCAGCCACCGCCTGGGCCGCACCTTCGAGCGCTGCGACGAAAGCATCGCCCTGGCGACCATGTACACCGCCAACCACTTCCCCGGCGTGAAGGCAATCATCAGCCTCACCGAGAGTGGCTACAGCCCGCTGATCATGTCGCGCATCCGCTCGTCGATCCCGATCTTCGCCTTCACCCCGCACCGTGAAGCCCAGGCCCGCGTGGCACTGTTCCGTGGCGTCTACACCGTGCCGTTCGACCCGGCCTCGCTGCCAGCGAACAAGGTCAGCCAGGCGGCGGTGGACGAACTGCTCAAGCGCGGCGTGGTCGAGCCGGGCGACTGGGTGATCCTGACCAAGGGTGACAGCTACCACGGTACCGGCGGCACCAACACCATGAAGATCCTGCACGTCGGCGATCAGATGGTGTGATCCACCCTTGAACGCAAAAGGCCGCTCATCGAGCGGCCTTTTGTTTTTTGGTAGTGAGCCGCTTGCCGGTAGGGTGCGCCGTGCGCACCGATTTTTCGTGGTGCACTGTCTTCCAGCCACAACCAGCCCTGGTGCGCGAGACGCACCCTACGCGAATTTGGAAAAATCCGGCTTCCTGCGCTGCATGAAGGCCGTCAACGCCTCGATGGCCTCCGGCGAACGCAGACGCTGGCCGAACAACGCACCCTCCTCCTCGATCACCTGGCGCAATTGCTCGCGATCCGGTGCGCGCATCAGCCGTTTGCTGTCGGCTACCGCCGAGGGTGCCAGCTGGAGAAAACGCTGTGCCATCTCGCGCGCCTTGTTCAACGTCGCGGCGCCATCCTCCAGTGCCTGATTGGCGATACCCCACTCTGCCGCCTGCTCCCCGCTGAAGCCATGCCCGAGCAGCAACAACTCGGCGGCCCGTGCGTGTCCCAGTAGACGCGGCAGAATCAGGCTGGAACCGTACTCCGGGCACAGACCAAGATTGACGAAGGGCATTTTCAACTGCGCATCACGGCTGACGTAGACCAGATCGCAATGCAGCAGCAAGGTGGTACCAATGCCCACCGCCGGACCAGCCACTGCGGCGACCACCGGTTTGCTGAATTCGAACAGCGCGCGCATGAACTGGAACACTTCGCTGTTCAGGCCGGTGGGCGGCGCCTTGATGAAGTCGGCGACATCGTTACCGCTGGTGAAACACGCCTCACCACCAGTGAGTAGCACCACGCGCACGCCCGGGTCGCGCTCGGCCTCGTCCAGCACATCGGCCATGCCGGCGTACATGGCGCGAGTCAGCGCATTCTTCTTGTCCGGACGGTGCATGCCCAGGGTCAACAGACCGCCGTCGCGCTCGATATGCAGGTGCTCGCTCATGCCAGGGCTCCAATGGGTGCGTCATACGCACCGGCGCAAGGCCTGACCGGCCCGGCATAGCCTATGCGCGAGTGAGAAAAACGTCGGCGAGCATCTGACTGCGTGGCAAACCGGCCATATAGAGGCGCCGCGCGAAGCTGTCGACCGTCAAGGGATGGCCGCAGAGTAAGGCGAGGGTTTGCCGCGAAACAAGGCGCAGTTCGGCCAAAGCAGCCGGCAACTGCGCCGCCGTCACCAGTTCCACCTGCAGGTTGGCGTGCTGCGCAGCCAGTGCCTGAAGTTCGTGCGCCAGATAATGCTCGGCCGGCTCATGCGCCACGTGCAGCAGGCGGATGGCACCCTGGTGCTCCTGACGAAGCGCGTCACGCAAGACCCCGTACAACGGCGCCAGCCCCGTACCGGCGGCAAGCAACCACAGTGGTCGCGCTTGCCAATCGGCGTCGTAATGCAGAGCGCCACCGCGCAGCTCGCCGAGCCGCAGCGTGTCGCCAACCTGCAAGCGCCGCGCAGCATCGCAGAACGCGCCGGGCAGGCGACAGTCGATGTGAAACTCCAGCCAGTCGTCCTCACCCGGCACGCTGGCCAACGAATAGGGACGCGCTACACCCTGCTCATTCCACAGCAGCAGGTGCTGGCCGGGGCGATAGCGCAGTGGTTTGGCCGGTTGCAAGCGCAGGCGCAAAACCTGCGGGCTGGGCCAGTCCAGTGCGAGCACCTTGGCTGCCAGGCCGTCATGCTGCGGGTCGAAGGGCTCTACCTGCAGATCCTCGATCACCTGGCACTGGCAGGCCAGGCGCCAGCCCTCGGCGCGCTTGCCGACCGCCAGTGCCTCGGGCTGACGGTCCAGCGGCTCGCCGGCAACGCAACGCACAAGGCAAGCATGGCAGCTGCCGGCACGACAGCTGTAGGGCACCGCCACACCGCCGCAGAGCAACGCATCGAGCAGGTTGGTTTGCTGGGCGACTTGCAGTAGCTGGTCACCGACGCGCAGCTCAGGCACCCGCGTTCTCCCAGCTGGCGTCGCAACGATTGCGGCCGCCGCGCTTGGCCTGATAGAGCGCCTGATCGGCACGCTGCAGCGCTTCATCGAGATCGTCCCCGGCGACCAACAGTGTCATGCCGGCGGAGAGGCTCAGATTATCGACCTTCACGCCCACTGGCTCGGCCTTGGCGAAGGCTTCGCGCAAGCGCTCGCAGCAGGCGGTGAACTGATCAGCATCGGTATTGGGCAATAGCAGGACGAATTCCTCACCGCCATAGCGGGCAATGATGTCGCCGTCACGCAGACAGGCACGGGCCACCGCGGCGAAGGTTTGCAGCACCCGATCACCCGCAGCATGGCCATGAGCATCGTTGATTCGCTTGAAATGGTCCAGGTCGATCAGCGCCAGGCCGTGATGCCGCCCGTGGTCCAGATGCCCCAGTTCGCGGGTGGCCAGACGCAGGAAATGACGACGATTGAACAGGCCGGTGAGCTCATCGGTGGCGACCAGGTCCTCGAGCTGACGCATCATCCCACGCAGGGTGTCCTGGTGCGCTTGCAGGGCGAAGCGGCGTTGGCGCATGCGTTTGCGCATGGCCTGCACGTAGCTGGAGAACAGACATAGCCAGACCAGCAAGATGAACAGCACCCACACCTGTAGCCAGGCCATGCTCGGGTCAACCAACTGCATGCGGTAGGCCTCGACCAGTATCATCGCAGTGAAACCGAAGAAAGCGAACGCGGCGCAACGCACGAACACCCGCGGCGGCAGCTGGAACACGCCGAACAGCAGAATCAGTACGTAGAAGACCATCATCACGCCGCGCGCGCTGTCGAACAGCGCCAGCACCGGTGGCTGCCAGGCCAGCGCCACCAGTACCTGGGCTTCGGTCAGGCTGGGATCTTCACATCGCAGGTTGCGGCCGGACAGAAACAGCCAGAGAAATACCAATTGGCTGCCGAAAACACCCAGGGTCAGCCAGGCAGCGGTGCTGATGGAACCGAAGAAAAGGCCATTGAATACAGCGAACCAGCAGACGAGCGCCATCATCGCGTAAGTAGCGAAGGCCATGGCGAAGCGTTTGAGCAGGAGGCTCTGCAGGCTGCGTTGCGTTCCCCGGCGAGTCGTTGAGCTCATGGGCTCCATCCCATACTGGCATCTGGCCGTACTCTACCCCTGTGATCACAAAAAACCTAGGCCGCAGTAGGGGGCCGCCTAAAATCGCAGCGAGCCAGTCGGCGCAAGAGAGAACAGTCGAAAACGCTTGCAGTCGCGCTCGACGTTACAAGCGATGAATGAGCATGTGACCCGGCTGGCGTCCCGCCAATTATCAAATAGCGCTGACAAGGCACGACCGTGTGGATGTAGTTGGCACAGCGACGCAGAAAGCCAAAACCGAGGTCGTCCTGCAAACGCCCGATAACCGCCCACTGCGCTTGCCATCGACCTTTGGCTGCTGTGCCCGTCACGGCTGGCTGCGGTATACTGCCGCGCCTTTTTGGGCAGCTCTGAAAAATATCAAAGGTAATTTTCAGAGCTGCCCTTCCGCCGTTGCGCCGGGTCTTGTCCGGCGCTTCCTTGTTGATGTTCCCTGATAGAGGAGCGCCCCAATGACCGTGATCAAGCAGGACGACCTGATTCAGAGCGTTGCCGACGCACTGCAGTTCATCTCCTATTACCACCCCGTCGACTTCATCCAGGCGATGCACGAGGCCTACCTGAAGGAAGAGTCGCCGGCCGCCAAGGACTCCATGGCGCAGATCCTGATCAACTCACGCATGTGTGCCACCGGCCACCGCCCGATTTGCCAGGACACCGGCATCGTCACCGTATTCATCAAAGTCGGTATGGACGTGCGCTGGGACGGCGCCACCATGAGCGTCGACGACATGATCAACGAGGGCGTGCGTCGCGCCTACAACCTGCCCGAGAACGTTCTGCGCGCCTCGATCCTGGCCGACCCGGCCGGTGCCCGCAAGAACACCAAGGACAACACCCCGGCGGTGATCCACTACTCCATCGTCCCTGGCGACAAGGTGGAAGTGGACGTCGCGGCCAAGGGCGGCGGCTCCGAGAACAAGTCGAAGATGGCCATGCTCAACCCGTCCGACTCGATCGTCGACTGGGTACTCAAGACCGTGCCGACCATGGGCGCCGGCTGGTGCCCGCCCGGCATGCTCGGCATCGGCATCGGCGGTACCGCCGAGAAGGCCGCGGTGATGGCCAAGGAAGTGCTCATGGAGCACATCGACATCCACGAACTGCAGGCTCGTGGCCCTCAAAACAAGATCGAAGAGCTGCGTCTGGAGCTGTTCGAGAAGGTCAACCAGCTGGGCATCGGCGCCCAGGGCCTGGGCGGCCTGACCACCGTGCTCGACGTCAAGATCATGGATTACCCGACCCACGCAGCTTCGCTGCCGGTGTGCATGATCCCCAACTGCGCCGCCACCCGTCACGCCCACTTCGTGCTCGACGGCTCCGGCCCGGCCGAGCTGGAAGCACCGGATTTGGACGCCTATCCGGAAATCGTCTGGGAAGCCGGCCCGAGCGCACGTCGCGTCGACCTCGACACCCTCACCCCGGAAGACGTACAGAGCTGGAAGCCGGGCGAGACCATCCTGCTCAACGGCAAGATGCTCACTGGCCGCGACGCCGCGCACAAGCGCATGGTCGAGATGCTCAACAAGGGTGAACAACTGCCGGTCGATCTGAAAGGCCGCTTCATTTATTACGTGGGCCCGGTCGATCCGATCGGTGACGAAGTGGTAGGCCCGGCTGGCCCGACCACCGCCACGCGGATGGACAAGTTCACCCGGCAGATTCTCGAGCAGACTGGTCTGCTGGGCATGATCGGCAAATCCGAGCGCGGCCCGACCGCCATCGAAGCGATCAAGGACAACAAGGCCGTGTACCTGATGGCCGTCGGCGGCGCTGCCTATCTGGTGGCCCAGGCGATCAAGAAGTCCAAGGTGCTGGCCTTCGCCGAACTGGGCATGGAAGCGATCTACGAGTTCGAAGTGAAGGACATGCCGGTTACCGTTGCTGTCGACAGCAACGGCGAATCGGTACACATCACCGGCCCGGCGATCTGGAACAAGAAGATCGCCGAAAGCCTGGCAGTGGAAGTGAAGTAAGCGTCAACGCTGCAAAGCAGAAGCCCGGCCAAGTGCCGGGCTTCTGTGTTTTCAGGCGTCCTGCAGCAACTGCCGGCCACGCGCCAGGTAATGGTCCATCTCCGCTTCCGGCACCATGCTGCCGCCGGTCGCCCACACCAGGTGGGTGGACCGCGCCAGGCGCTGCGCCGTCAGGCCGATGCGCGAGCGATAGCCCTGCTGCTCACCCAGCACACGCAGCACACCCGGCATGCCGGCCAGGGCCGAAGGTTCGAGGCGCTGACCTTCAGCACGCTCAAGCAGTGCCAGGTAACGGAACAGCTGCTCATCGCTGACCGTGTAATAGCCATCGATCAGGCGCTGCATGGCGCGGCCGACGAAGCCGGATGGTCTCCCCACGGCCAGTCCGTCGGCAGCCGTGCGGTTGTCGATACCGAAATCCTGCACCGCCAATTCTTCATGCCGTCCGGTATGAACGCCGAGCAGCATGCACGGTGAATGGGTCGGTTCGGCGAACAGGCAGTGCACCGCATCGCCGAACGCCAGCTTCAGGCCGAAGGCCACGCCACCCGGTCCACCGCCGACGCCACAGGGCAGGTAGACAAACAGCGGATGCTCGGCATCGACCACGACACCGGCCGTCGCCAGTTGCTGCTTGAGGCGTTCGCCGGCCACCGCGTAGCCGAGGAACAGGTGCCTGGAATTTTCGTCATCGACGAAGTGGCAGCGCGGATCGCCTTCGGCCTGACGCCGCCCCTGCTCCACCGCAACGCTGTAATCGCTGGCGTACTCGACCACCGTCACGCCATGGGCGCGCAGCTTGCCCTTCTTCCATTGGCGCGCATCAGCGGACATGTGCACCGTGGCCTGGAAACCCAGCCGCGCGCTGATGATGCCGATGGACAACCCCAGGTTGCCGGTAGAGCCGACGGCTACCTGATAGCCACCGAAGAAGGCGCGCATCTCTTCGCTGTCGAGGCAGGCATAATCGTCATCGAGGCTCAGCAGCCCAGCAGCCAGTGCCAGGTCCTCGGCATGTTTGAGCACCTCGTAGATGCCGCCACGGGCCTTGATCGAACCGGAGATGGGCAGGTGGCTATCGCGCTTGAGCCACAGGGCGCCGATCTCGCCGTCTGCCTGGGCCTCATTAATGAGCAACTCGCGCATCTGCGACACGGGCAGGATGTCCGACTCGATGATGCCACCGCTGGTGGCCGTCTGCGGAAACACGCGAGCCAGATAAGGCGCGAACCGCGCGAGACGGGCGCTGGCGTCGGCCACGTCTGCGGCGTTCAAGCCCACATCCCCCAGCGCCTCGCTGACAGGTGCCACGGCGGGGTTGAACCAGCTTGTTTCACGCAAGGCGATCAGCTCGTCGAGTAGCGGGTATTGCGCGCGCCACTGGGCGAGCGGCTGACCAAGGATCATCGGCAGTTTCCTCATTGCAGGCCGTTAACAACGCCCATTAGATGACGCTGACAGCCATCTGGCAAAGGCCACGAGCGGCAGGTAAGCGGAACGATACCTGCCCAGGAGTGGCCTAACCGGGAAACCGCCAAGGAGTTGCCATGACCTTTTCCATCGTTGCCCGCTGCCCACACAGCGGACAGTTCGGCGTCGCCGCGGCCACTGCGATGCCCGCCGTCGGCAAACTACTCAGTCATGCTGCCGCCGGTGCAGGAGCGGTAGCCACCCAGGCGCAGGTCAACCCCTATCTGGGTCTGGATGGACTGGCGCTACTGCGTCAGGGATTGTCGGCTAAGGAAGTGCTGGAGCGGCTCAAAGACACCGATCCGTGCATGGAACTGCGCCAATGCGCGCTGATCGACGCTCAGGGTGACAGCCTGTGCTGGACCGGCGACAAGTGCCTGCCCTGGGCCGGCTCGCTGAGCGGCGAACAGTTCTCCGTGCAGGGCAATCGCCTGGTCGGCCCGCAGGTTCTGGACGCCGTGGCCGAAGCCTTCCGCCACGCGGAGAAACGCCCACTGATCGAGCGACTGATCGAAGCCCTGGCCGCTGGCGACCGCTGCGGCGGCGACAGTCATGGCGAATCCTCCGCGGTGATCTACGTGGTCGATCAGGAGGAGTATCCGCTGTGGGACATCCGCGTTGACCATCACCTCGACCCGGTGGCCGAGCTGCGCCGACTGCACAAGGTTTTCGCCCGCGAAGTACTGCCAGAAATTCTTGCCATGCCGACTCGCGATAATCCAGCGGGCCTGGCGGCGGAAGACTCGGTCTAACGCGCAGTGGTGCCGAAACGCCGCCGGTAATCGCCAGGCGACAGGCCCACCAGACGAGTGAAGACCTTGCGAAACGCGCCACTGTCGCGATACCCCACCTGCCAGGCCACCTGGTCGATGCTCTGGCGAGTGAACTCGAGCATTTCGCGCGCCTTGCTCACACGTAGCCGCTGGCAGTACTCGGTGGGCTTCAGCCCGGTGGCGGCGCGAAAGCGACGCAGAAAGGTGCGCTCCCCCAGCCCGGCACGCGCGGCCATATCGGCCAGGCTCGCCTCGGCGCCCTCCTGCCCCTGCAACCAGCGCTGCACGGCAAGCACTGCGGCATCGCCGTGATCGAGGCTGGGCGCGAAGCTGCTGAAATGGCGCTGCGATTCACGGTTCAGGTCCACCACCAGAAAGCGCGCGGTCTCGGCGGCGATGGTCGGCCCCAGCAGGCGAGTAACAATGGCCAGACCGAGATCGGTCCAGGCCATCAGACCACCGGCGGTGATCAGGTCACCGTCATCGATCACCATGCGTTCGGGCAGTACCTGCACCTGTGGAAAACGCGCCGCCATCTGCGCTGCCAGCGCCCAGTGGGTAGTCACCGTGCGCCCATCGAGCAAACCGGACTCGGCCAGCGCAAAGGCGCCGGCACAGACCGAAGCCAGCAGCACGCCGGCGCCGTGCTGTGCACGCAGCCAGTCACGGTACACGGCAGCGAGCGGCTGCTCAGCAGCATCGTCCAGACAGGGCGGCAAGATCACTACCTGCGGCGTACCCTCGGCCTGCGGCAAGCTGTCGAACATGCGCTGAAGCTGTCCTGCTTCATCGGCCTGCCAGTGACTGACCCGCAGCCGAGGCAGCCCCTCACGCCCCTGCCCGGCGGCCATGCGATTGGCCACCGCGAACAGATCGCCCAGACCATACACCGCTGCCAGCTGGGCACCGGGGTAGCGCAACAGGCCAATCTCCAGACAGCGCTCGCTCATTGTCAGTTTTTCCCCGCAGATTGTCGGCCGCGCCCATCCTCGCAGGCGCGCCAGGGCGATAAGGTTTGCCGCACATCATCCCACGGAGACAACCATGAGCAAGCGCGCCCTGATCCTGATCGACATCCAGAATGACTATTTTGCCGGCGGCAAGTGGTCGCTCGAAGGCATGGACGGAGCAACCGCCAACGCCGCCCGCGTGCTGGCGGCAGCACGCCAGGCGGGCGATAAGGTGATCCATGTACGCCATGAATTCGAAAGCGCCGACGCGCCCTTCTTCGTTCCCGGCAGCGCTGGTGCGAACATCCATCCGCAGGTGCAGCCGCTGGAGAGCGAAGTGGTGGTGCTCAAGCATCAGGTCAACGCCTTCCTCGGCACCGACCTCAAGGCTCAGCTGGACGCCGCCGGCATCGAGCAGATCACCCTGGTTGGCGCCATGAGTCATATGTGCATCGATGCCGCAGCCCGTGCCAGCAGCGACTTCGGCTATGTCACCACGGTCATTCACGATGCCTGCGCGACGCGCGACCAGGAATTCGAGGGGCAATCGATTCCGGCCGCCCAGGTGCATGCCGCCTATATGGCCGCACTGGCCTTCGCCTACGCGAACGTGGTTTCGACCGAGCAGTATCTGGCCGGCTGAATCAGCTGGCGCCAAATCGCTGCATTTGCATCTCGCGAAGGCGACTGAGCGTACGGCGGAAGGCAAAATCGAGGTAGCCCTGAGTGTAGAGTTCATCCAGGGCCACCGCGGCCTCGATGTAGAGTGGCACGCGGCGGTCGTAGCACTCGTCGACCAGGGCGATGAAGCGGCGCACCGCATCGTCGTTACGAGACAAAGCCGGCAATTGCCGATCCCCGGCATCGACCCGTTCGGCACCGTCCTCGGTGCCACGGGCGATGCGCCCCTCGCGTTGCTCGCCATCCAGGCGCGGCACTTCGCCAAGCAGGATGGCCGGAAAGCGCTCGCACAATTCGATGAAATCCACCGCTGCCAATGGCTGCTCGCATAGATCGCGGAAACGGCACCAGAGTGCCGCCGGGCTTTGACCGAGGGTCACCACGCTGCGGTGGGCCAACTCCACAGGTTCACCGCTAATGACCTGCCCCTCGCTCAATTGAGCGAACAGCTCGCCCAACGCCTGCGGCTGCCGTACCCAATAGCGCTGCACTTCTGCACCGGGATGCAGGCGGTGATCCTGCTCGCCGTCGACCGCCACCACCTGCATGTGCGCCGTGAGCGCGGCGATAGCCGGAAGGAAGCGCTCGCGGTTGTAGCCCTCTGCGTAGAGCTGATCCGGCGGCTGGTTGGAGGTCGCCACCAGCACCATACCCTGCTCCACGACCAGACTGAGCAGGCGGCCGAGCAGCATGGCATCGCCGATATCGCTGACGAACAGCTCGTCGAAACACAGCACGCGCACCTCACGCCCCAACTCCTCGGCCAGCAGGCGCAGCGGGTCGGCATTGCCAGTGAGCTGAAACTGCCGGCGATGCACCCACTGCATGAAATGATGAAAATGCTGCCGCCGCGCCGGCACGCGCAAAGCGTTGAAAAAGCTGTCCATCAGCCAGGTCTTGCCACGCCCGACCGGCCCCCAGAGGTAGACGCCAAGAGGCCTTTCACCTCGCTCAACAGCCTCATGACAGTGCTGCAGCGCCTCGACCGCACGGCGCTGCGCGGCATCGACTACGAAACCGGCAGCAAGCGCACGCTGATAGGCGGCCTGGGGCGAATCGTGCGGCGCCTGCATCGCGGTCAACGTAGCACCAGCCGGCCGTCATCGAACTGCCGTGGCCAGTCACGACGGGTGAACACCTGGCCCTGCTCACGCACGCGGCGTACTTCATCCAGATCCAGCTCGCAGATCAGCCAGTGGCTGCGCGTGGGGCATAGCTCCTCGCTCTCGGCGACGATGCCGCTAGCCGGCATGCCGTAGTCCGATGGTACGTACAGCGAGGCGCGGCCATAGCCTTCGTCCAGCGACGGCGACCAGGGCGCCAGACCGACGGTAGGCGAATGCAGCACGGCGATCTGGTTCTCCAGCGCACGGGCCTGGGCGCCGATGCGCACGCGGTGGAAACCAGCCACGGTGTCGGTGCAACTGGGCGCGAGAATCAGGTCGACCCCGGCTTCGGCCAGGGTATGCGCCAGCAGCGGAAACTCATTGTCGTAGCAGATCAGGATGCCCAGCTTGCCCAAATCTGTATCGAACACCTTAAGGCCGTTACCCGCCGCGATGTGCCACTGCTCCAGCTCGAAGCGGGTCATGATCAGCTTGTCCTGAGTGCCCAGACAGCCGTCCGGGCCAAACAGCCAGGCGCGATTGCGGTAGATGCCGTCATCATCCAGCACAGCCACCGAACCGGGCTGCAGGTAGATATTCAACCGCCGCGCCAGGCTCTCGCACAGTTCCAGCCAGCGTGACAGCAGCGGCTGGATGCCGGCGATGGAGCCGTGCAGGTCGCCCCGTTCAGCTTCCGGCAACTGGCCGGTCAGCACCAGGCCGGCGTATTCCGGCAGCAGCAGCAACTCGGCGCCCTGCCCGGCTGCATCCTCACACAGCGTGGTGAGGTGCTCGGCATATTCGTCCCAGGTGACGAACAGGTCGATGTGATATTGGCAGGCGGCAACCTTGATCATGAAGCGAGCTCCTTCAACCAGAACGACATGGGTTTGGCCGACTCCTCGGCTTCATCCAGATCGCGCCAGTGGTAATAGGTGTGCAATTCGGGGTGATGGCGATAGCCGCGGCGCGCCCAGAAGGCGTCCAGCGGTTGATAGTCGGCTGGCCGCCTCGGATGATCGACGGGACGCTGCACGGCGCAGAAGGCGCACCAGTCGAAGCCGCCCAGCTTGCGCGCATGGGCCTCGCGCTCGACGAAGAAGCGCACGCCGAGTCCACGCCCGCGCCAGGCCGGCAACACCACCGATTCGGCGCAGTAGAAGATGCGCGCCGGGCTCCAACCCGCAGCGATGAACGGCTGCTGGAATTCTTCGGTTTCATCGGCCAGCGGCAGCGCCGTGGAGGCGCCGACCACACGGCCCTCGTCATGTACCAGCACGCACAGGCTATCGGCACTGCGCACGTAGGTGGCCAGGTACTCGACCTCGTAGTCGAGGTTGCCGTCGTAGAGATAGGGAAACTCGCGGAACACCTGGATGCGCAGACGCGCCAAGTCGTCGATATGGGGTTCGATCTCCGCCCCCCGGAGCAGTCGGATATCCATTGCAGTCGCTCGCCAGCAACAGGGTGACGCCGGCAGCTATACCAGCGGTAAACGGCGAACTTATCATGCGGGCCAACGAACCACTAACCACGCTACGAAAGGAACTTAGCCATGACCGCCACCGAACTGGTTCAGGCCTACTACACCGCCTTCAACGCCGGCGACATGCCCGCCTTCCTCGACCTGCTGGCAGACGACGTGGTGCACGACATCAACCAGGGTGAACGTCAGGTCGGCAAGGCCACCTTCGCCGCTTTCATGGACAAGATGAACCGCTGCTACCGCGAGCGCCTGAGCGACATCGTGGTGATGCAGAACGCCGCAGGCGACCGCGCCGCTGCCGAGTTCGTGGTACACGGCGAATACCTGGCCAAGGACGAGGGCCTGCCACCGGCCAACGGCCAGACCTACGTGCTGCCGGCCGGTGCATTCTTCGAGATCAGGAACGGCAAGGTGGCGCGCATCAGCAACTACTACAACCTCAACGACTGGGTTGCGCAGGTGGGCTGAAAAGCACGCAAGCCACGTGGGCGTCCATCTGCGCAACGCCTGAAACATTCTCAAAGGCTTAATACAGCGTTAAGCCAACCACTCACACAATCGCCCCCAGGTTCATCACCGAGGTTCCGAGCATGGAACTACCCTGGGCGCATCATGATCGTCCCGTTGCCCGTATCGGGCGCGGCGATAGTTACGAACTCCACCTGGCGTCGCCCGGCAGCGCACGTCGCGTTGCCCTGGAGCAGTTCGTCTGCCAGCGCTTCGAACTGCAGCACGGCGCACGTATCCGTCACTTCATGCCCTGTCTGTTCGGCCTGGAAAACCAGACCGGCCAGTTGCTCGGCGCAGTCGGCGTGCGCAGCGGCAACAGCGGCCCGCTGTTTCTCGAACGTTACCTGGACGAGCCGATCCAGAGCGCCATCGGCGCGCGCCTGGGCAACAGCGTGCCGAGCCGTGGCGAGCTGGTGGAAGTCGGCAACCTGGCCGCCGATAGCCCCGGCGCCGCGCGCCTGCTGATCGTCGCCCTGACCGATCTACTGGTGGCGCTGGGTTTTCGCTGGGTCACCTTCACTGGCACTCCAACCCTACTCAACAGTTTCCAGCGCCTGAGCCTGACTCCAATCGCCCTCGGCGAAGCCGATCCGGCGCGCATGGGCGATGAGCTGGCCGACTGGGGCAGCTACTACGACAACCGTCCGCTGGTCATGGCCGGCGACATCCATGGCGGCCATCAGCGTCTGCTGCAGCTGGGCGCCTATCCGCGTCTCGGTCATCAACCGCTGTATGCCCTGGAGGACATGCCCGATGTGGTCTGCAGCTGAATCCTTCTTCGCACGCCTCGGTGAGTTCGGTACGCATATTGCGCTGGCCGAAGGCGAACGCACCCTCACCTACGCCGAGCTGCTCGGTGCGGTCGCCGCACGAGGCAGACACCTGCGGGCCCTCGGCGCCCACCGCGTGGCACTGGCCCTGGACAACGGTATCGACTGGGTGCTGTGGGACCTGGCTGTGCTGCACGCAGGCTTGGTCTGCGTACCGGTGCCGGCGTTCTTCTCTGCCGAGCAGCAGCGTCATGTGCTCGACAGTGCCGGCATCGACTGCCTGATCGGCAACGGCGCTCCTGGTTTCGCCACCGTCGAGAACGACATTCATCGACGCATGGTGGCGCAACCGGCCGAGCTGCACGCCGGCACCTGCAAGATCACCTACACCTCCGGCACCACCGGCCAACCCAAGGGCGTGTGCCTGGACCTGGACACGCAACTGGCGGTGGCCGACAGCCTGGTCAAGGCCAGCGCCAGCCGCGAGGTGCAGCGGCACCTGTGCATCCTGCCGCTGGCCACCCTGCTGGAGAACATCGCTGGGGTTTACGCGCCGCTGCTGGCCGGCGCCCGGATCGAACTGATGCCCATGGCCCAGATCGGCCTGACCGGGGCCAGCGGCTTCGACCTGGTGCGCTTTCTCCAGGCCCTGCACGCCGCCCAGCCGCACAGCCTGATCCTATTGCCACAATTGCTGCTGGCGCTGGTCAGCGCCGGCGAACGCAAGCTGCCGGTGCCGCATTCGCTGCGTTTCGTCGCCGTCGGTGGTGGGCGGGTTTCCGCGCAGTTGCTCGAGCGCGCCGACGCCTTGAGTCTGCCGATCTTCGAAGGTTACGGACTGTCCGAATGTGCCTCGGTGGTGTGCCTGAACACGCCCGAACAGCGCCGCATCGGCAGCACCGGCCAGCCGCTTGGCCATCTGCAGGTGAGCCTGGCAACCGATGGCGAAGTGCTGGTCAAGGGCGCCCGCATGCTCGGCTACCTCGGTGAGCCGGCGCCGCAAGGAGAATGGTTGGGCACCGGCGATCTCGGTCATTTCGAGCACGGTTTTCTGGTGCTGCACGGGCGCAAGAAACATCAGTTCATCACTGCCTTCGGGCGCAACGTCAACCCGGAATGGGTCGAGTCCGAGCTAGTGCAACAGTTGCCCATCGCCCAGGCCTGGCTGCACGGCGAGGCGCTGGCAGCAAACGTCGCGGTGCTGGTGCCGCGCTTCGCCAATACCCCCGATGCGCAGTTGCAGGAAGCCGTGGACGCCGTCAATCACGGCCTGCCGGACTACGCCCGCGTGCACCACTGGTTGCGCGCCGATGCCCCTTTCAGCGCGAGCAATGACCTGGCTACAGCCAATGGCCGCCTGCGCCGCGCTGCCCTGTTCAACCATTACCAAAGCGCCATCCATGACCTGGTGGCAGAAGGAGTACACGCATGAGCTTCTACGAATCCCTGCTGGCCCAGACCCAAGCCGAACGCGACTACCTGCTCGGCGCACCGATCATCCAGCAGGCCATGACCGGCCAGGTCGCCCTGCGCAGCTACATCGCCTTCCTCACCGAGGCCTACCACCACGTAAAGCACACCGTGCCGCTGTTGATGGCCTGCGGTGCGCGTCTGCCGGAACGTCTGGAATGGCTGCGCGAGGCCATCGCCGAGTACATCGAGGAGGAAACCGGCCACCAGGAGTGGATCCTCAACGACATCGCCGCCTGTGGTGCCGATAAAGAAGCGGTGCGCCATGGCACTCCGCAGCTGCCGACCGAGTTGATGGTGGCCTACGTATACGACCGCATCGCCCGGCACAACCCGGTGAGTTTCTTCGGCATGGTCAACGTGCTCGAAGGCACCAGCATCGCCCTGGCCACCCAGGCAGCGGGCATCATTCAGGACAAGCTGCAGTTGCCGAACAAGGCCTTCAGCTACCTCAACTCCCACGGCAGTCTGGACCTGGAGCACATCGAGTTCTTCAAGAAGCTGATGAACCAACTGGACAACGACGATGACAAGGCCGCCGTGGTGCACACCGCCAAGGTCGTCTACCGCCTGTACGGCGACATGTTCCGCAGCCTGCCGCTGTCGAGCGAGGAGTAAGGTCATGCAACCGACGGATTGCCGTGCTCTGCTCACCGGTGCCAGTGGTGGCATCGGCCTGGCCCTGGCGCATCGTCTGGCCAGCGAAGGTGCCCATCTGCTGCTGGTGGGCCGTCGCCTGGAGCCCCTGCAACCGCTGTTGCAACGCTTCCCACAGAACGTGCAGCTGGTGCAGGCCGACATCGCCACCCGCAGCGGCCGTGATGCACTGGTCGCCGCGGCGCAGAACTTTGGCGGACTGAATTGCCTGATCAACGCCGCCGGGGTCAACCGCTTCGGCCTGCTCGACCAGCAGGACGAGCAGCAGATCGCCGAGCTGATCGGCCTCAACGTCACCGCCACGCTTCAACTGACCCAACGCCTGCTGCCATTGCTGCGCGCGCAACGGCGTGCGCTGGTGATCAACGTCGGCTCCACCTTCGGCGCCATCGGCTACCCCGGCTTCGCTGCCTACTGCGCCAGCAAGTTCGCCGTGCGCGGCTTCTCCGAGGCGCTGCGCCGCGAACTGGCCGACACGCACGTACGCGTCCTCTACTTCGCGCCGCGCGCCACCCGCACGTCGATGAACGCCCCTAGCGTGGTGGCGATGAACGATGAGCTTGGCGTGGCCATGGACGACCCCGCGCAGGTGGCCAAGGAACTGCTCGACACCATCCGCCGCGAGCAGGAGGAACGTCACCTGGGCTGGCCGGAACGCCTGTTCGTGCGCCTCAACGGCCTGCTGCCACGCGTGGTCGACCAGGCCCTGCGCAAGCAGTTGCCGATCATTCAACGCTTTGCCCGCCACAAGCACTGAGGAGATTTCCCGTGAACGCATTTCGCACCCTGATCATCGCCGCCCTCGGCTTCACCGCCCTGCCCGCCTTCGCCCTCAGTGACAACGGCCAGGCTCAGTTGCATCAGTTGCAAACACGCTGGGCAGAGATCAACTACCAGACGCCGGAGAAGCAGCGTGAAGAGGCCTTCGCCAAGCTCGTCACGCAGGCCGACGCCGCGCTAGCCAGCGAGCCCAAGGCAGCTGAGCTGCTGATCTGGCGCGGCATCATCCTCAGCACCGAGGCCGGCGCCAAAGGTGGTCTCGGCGCCCTGGGCCTGGTCAAGGAAGCCAAGGCCAGCCTGGAACAGGCCCTGGCCATCGATCCGCAAGCCCTGGCCGGCTCGGCCTACACCAGCCTCGGTAGCCTGTACTACCAGGTACCGGGTTGGCCGATCGGTTTCGGCGATGACGAGAAGGCCGAGCAGATGCTCCAACAGGCACTGGCGATCAACCCGGACGGCCTCGACCCCAACTACTTCTACGGCGACTACCTGCAACGGCAGAAACGCTACGAGGAATCCCGCGCAGCCCTGGAGAAAGCCCTGGCCGCCAAGGATCGCCCCGGCCGTGAACTGGCTGACAAGGGCCGCCGCGCAGAAGCCACGGCGCTTTTGCGGCAAGTCGAGCGTAAACTCCAGTAACTCGGACGCATCCCTACAGGAGTTGCCATGCGCATTCTTCTCGTCGAAGACGATCAGGCCCTGGGCGAAGGCATTCGCACCGCGCTGAAACCCGAAGGCTACACCGTGGACTGGCTGCAGGATGGCGCCAGTGCGCTGCATGCGCTGAGCCACGAGAGTTTCGAGCTGGCCATTCTCGACCTCGGCCTGCCGCGCATGGACGGCCTGCAGGTGCTCAAGCACCTGCGCGCTGCGGCCAATCCGGTGCCGGTGCTGATACTGACCGCGCGTGATGCCACCAGCGACCGCATCGCCGGGCTCGATGCCGGCGCCGACGACTACCTGATCAAGCCCTTCGACGTCGCCGAGCTCAAGGCGCGTCTACGCGCTTTGCTGCGGCGCAGCTTCCAACGCCCGCAACCGGCGCTGGAGTACCGCGGTATCAGCCTCGACCCGGCCAGCCAGGTGGTCGAATACCAGGGCCAGACCATCAACCTGCCACGCAAGGAATTCCTCTTGCTGCACGAGTTGCTGATCCAGCCCGGTCGCGTACTGACTCGCGACAAGCTGCAACAGGCGCTGTACGGCTGGGATGAGGAAGTGGAAAGCAACGCCCTGGAAGTGCACGTGCACCACCTGCGCAAGAAATTCTTCCCGGAACTGATCCGCACGGTACGCGGCGTCGGTTATCTGGTGGACAAATGAGGTTGCTGAAAACCTTCGGCTCCATCCGCACCCGTCTGCTCGCCCTGCTGCTACTGCTGGTAGCGGCCAGCTTCGGGTTGATCAGCCACAAGATCTACAACGACTCGGTGCATGAAGTACGCGAGCTGTTCGATGCGCAGCTGGCGCAGACCGCCCGCCTGCTCATGGGCCTGGTACGCCACGACCTCAGCGAGACCGAGCGCCGTGAGATGCAGGCAGTGCTCGATGAAGCCCTGCTGCTGCACAGCTCGCGCAATCCGGAGAACCTGTTCGGCCACGAATACGAAGGCAAGCTGGCCTTCCAGATGCTCGACGATGATGGCGAGCTGCTGTTCCAGTCTGCCAGCGCGCCACCCGGTCTGCTCAACGACATGATCCAACAGCTCGGCCTGGCTCTGCCCAATGATGACCAACCGATGCGCGAACGCCTGGCGCAGCTGGCTCGCTACCTGATCGGTTACCACAACCTGACCATCGGCGAACACAACTGGCGGGTGTTCGTCCTGCATGACAGCCGCGACTACCACTGGGTACTGGCGGGCGAGCGCGAGGACGTACGCGGCGAGTTGATCGGCAAGATCGCCCGGCGCAGCCTGCAGCCGCTGCTGATCGGCCTTCCCATCGTCGGCTTGCTGCTGTGGCTGACCGTGGGTTGGGGCCTGTATCCGCTCAAGCGCGTGGCCGATGCCATCCGCGGCCGCGCACCGGACAACCTGGCGCCGCTGGTCTTCCCGCCCTTACCCAACGAACTGGAGCCGATGGCCGCCGCACTCAATCGCCTGCTGATGCAGGTCAACCAGTTGCTCGAGCAGGAAAAGCGCTTCATCGCCGATGCCGCCCACGAGTTGCGCACGCCGCTGGCGGTGCTGCGCATCCACGCGCAGAACGCCCTGGAGGCGCCGGACCCCGGTGACCGCGAAGAGGCGTTGAAACAGCTGGGTAGCGGCGTCGACCGTGCCACCCGCGTGGTCGCCCAACTGCTGACCCTGGCGCGACTGGATCCCAATGGCGTGCGCCTGAACATGAATGACCTCGACCTGCTGGCCTTCCTGCGCAGCGAATTGGCCGAGCTGACCCCGTTGGCCCTCAATCGCGGCCAGGAGCTGATCCTCGAGGCCCAGGAGCCGGGCGAATATCATCTGCCGGCTGACGGCCCCAGCCTGGGTATCCTGCTGCAGAATCTAGTGAGCAATGCCGTGCAGTACACCCCGGCAGGCGGCTGCATTCAGGTGCAACTCCAGGCCACGCCGCAAGACCTGGTACTGCAAGTGCTCGATAGTGGCCCAGGTGTGCCGGTGGAACTGCGCGAGCGCTTGTTCGAGCGTTTCTTCCGCGTTGGCGAAGGCCAGGGCGCTGGCCTGGGGCTGTCCATCGTGCGCCGCGTGGTGGAACTGCATCAGGGCAGCATCGCCCTGGACGAGTCACCACTTGGCGGCCTGCGCGTCAGCGTGCGCTTGCCCCGGCGTCCCGGCAGCCATGCTTGAGTGATCACGAGGGCAGGCATCAAGATTAGGTATAGCCATACCCAATCATCAAGATAGAGACAATCCGTTTTATCAATCGAAGCGCGTCTCCGATCATGCACACCTGTTCAACAACCCCTACAGGAGTAACGTCGCATGAGCCTGATCAAACGCTTCTTCCAACCACCCCAGCCTAGCCAGCAACCCAGCACCCCGAACGCGCAGGAACATCCGAACTTCTGGATGTACCAGTGATTCAGCCGCTGACCCCAACCACCCTCAGCGGCACCTGACGCCCGGCCTTCTGTGCCAGGTAGCGGGTGCAGCTGACACGCAGGAACGAGGCGAAATTGACCACTTCGCCGCGAAAATCCATGATCTCGTCATGCAGCTTGGCGATCAGCTGGTTGGTGGTCATGCCATCAACTTCGGCGATTTCGCGCAGGATGTCCCAGAACTGATTTTCCAGACGCAACGTGGTGACCACACCGCGGATGCGCAATGAGCGTGAGCGCGATTCGTAGAGGATGGGGTCGGCCTTTACATACAGTTCGCACATAGGTCGTGCTCCTGAAAGGTAGGGCGGGTGCAACCCGCCACGTATGGACTGGCGGGTTGCACCCGCCCTACGTCTTGCTCGCGCCATAGCCCGGTGCAGTCAGTGCGTGAATGCCGGCGATGATGCGCCCGGATTACATCCGGCTACGGAGGTTACAGGCGAATTTCCGTGCCGAGCACCTTGAGAAACGCTGCCAGCCATGCCGGATGCGCGGGCCAGGCCGGCGCGCTGACCAGCTTGCCCTGTACGTGCGCCTGGTCCACCGGGATTTCCACGTACTTGCCACCGGCCAGCGCCACTTCCGGCGCACAAGCAGGATAGGCGCTGCATTCACGTCCCTCCAGCACCCCTGCTGCCGCCAGCAACTGGGCACCGTGGCAGACGGCAGCGATGGGCTTGTCAGCCGCCGCGAACGCCTTGACCAAGGCAATGACATCGGCGTTCAGGCGCAGGTACTCGGGCGCACGGCCACCGGGTACCAGCAGCGCGTCGTATTCGTCGGCACGCACCTTGGCGAAGTCATAGTTGAGGGCGAAGTTGTGGCCGGGCTTTTCGCTGTAGGTCTGGTCGCCCTCGAAATCGTGGATGGCGGTGCGTACCGTCTGCCCGGTTACCTTGTCCGGGCAGACCGCATGCACGGTATGGCCAACCATCTGCAGTGCCTGGAACGGCACCATGGTTTCGTAGTCCTCGGCGTAGTCGCCGACCAGCATGAGAATCTTCTTGGCAGCCATGATCGTCTCCTGAAGGTAGGTGGAACGAACGCCATTATTCGCCCCTATTTCTTCCGACAGGTAACAGCCGAGTACTACTCAACAAAAAGCCAAGCGTCGATATACCGACTGTGTAGGAGCGGCGCCCCGCCGCGAACCAGAGCGGCATGGCCTGGCCAAGCCTCGCCCCGGAGCCGGACCACGAAACACCGCGTTGCCTGATCGCTACCGGCCTTTCAGTGATGGCCTGCGGCCTAGAGCGCGTACTTCTGCAGGTTCGCCATCATTTCCTTGAGCGCTTCGACGTTGTCCGCCGGGTGCGCAGCGCCCTCGAAATCGCAGATACGTTGCCACTGCGCCGCCACGTCGTCCGGGCTGAAACCGGCCTTGGGGTCGAAACCTGCGCCGAGGCTGCGCTCCCAGCGCACCTTGCCAACCCAACCACCACCGACCTCGAACAGGCCACCGGTGTCCTGGCAGGCGGCGCTACCGAGATACACCACCAACGGGCTGACCAGCTCGGGCTTGAGCTGTTCGAACACCTGCGGCGGGATCAATCCTTCGGTCATGCGTGTGGCACCGGTGGGGGCGATGGCATTGACCAGGATGTTGTTCTTGCGGCCTTCGATGGCCAGGGTGCGCGTCAGCCCGTACAGGCCGAGCTTGGCCATGCCGTAGTTGCTCTGACCGAAGTTGCCGTAGATACCAGATGTGGACGAGGTGAAGATAACGCGGCCGAAGTTCTGCTCGCGCAAGTGAGACCAGGCAGCGTGAGTGGTCTTGTAGGCGCCTTCGACATGGACCTTGTAAACCAGATCCCAGTCGGCATCCTCCATCTTGTGGAAGCTCTTGTCGCGCAGGATACCGGCGTTGTTGACCAGCACATCGATACGACCGAAATGATCCAGCGCGGTCTGCACGATCTTGTCGCCGTCAGTCACCGAATCATGGTTGGCCACCGCGGTCCCACCGAAGGCGCGAATCTCTTCCACTACCTTGTCGGCAGCAGAGGCGTTGGCTCCTTCACCGTGGGTGCTACCACCGAGGTCGTTGACCACCACCCTGGCACCGTGGCGGGCAAACAACAGCGCGTGGGCACGGCCCAGGCCACCGCCGGCACCGGTGACTATGACTACTTGATCTTCGAAACGGATGGCATCGCTCATCGACAGCGTCCTCGGGGCAGGTTGTTAATGCGCCGAGTGTCAAACAGCCCCACGCGCTTCACAAGGCGCGCGGGGCTGCTGAATGACGGCCGATAATGCGACCTTATGCGGCTCAGTTACCGGCGCCGGAACCCGAGCCGTCGCCGCCGCTGCCATCACCCGAACCAGCCCCATCACCACCGGGGTTGCCATCGGTGTTGGGCCCCTGAACAGGAGGGATGCCCTCACCGTCATCGCCCGGGTTCATCGGATTGGTGTCGCCCGGAGTGGTCGGCGTGGTAGTCCCCGGGGTGCCCGGAGCATTGGTGTCGCTGCTAGCGAAGGCAGGCAAAGCCATCGCGCCCAGAATCCCGCTCAGCAGCAGTGCAGATAACTTCTTGTTCATGGTTAACCTCTACTTTCCTGTGAGTGACAGAGTTACTGAGTCACTCTCGGCGGCAGAGGTTCGACAAAAATTGTTTCAGCGCCAACTGGTTCAAATTCACGCGTGCTCAAGCAATGCGGATCAAGCTCAGGTGGTTGTAAAGGTGCAGCACGTGCGCCTCGGCATACTCGGTGTGATCGAGCGCACCGTAGGCAAAGTGCGGTTGTAACTCGCCCTCGTGACCGGCAAAGCGTTCGAACGCCGCCTGCAAGCGCTGCAACGCCAGCACCTGACTGGCCGGCTCGCTGAGCGTGGCGGCGCCGGGGATCGCTTCATCCAGCGGATGACGCATGGCGCCACGGGCGCTGAACACGGCGAATGCGGCTGGCCCGACACTGTGACGAAACCAGGCCGGCTTCAGCTCGGGATAACCGTCGATGGAATAGTCGATGCTCTGCGCGCAGTGATTGAACACCTCGGCCGGACTCCAGCCACGCAGGCTTTGCAGCGTCTTGCCGTGTAGGTCCGCCAACACCTGGCGCGCGCCCTCCAGGCTGACAGCCGCCGGTCGCGGCCCCGCAGGCAACGCCCAGTAACCGACTCCAAGCGCTGCGACGCCACCGAGCGCAGCGCCTTTCAACAGGGTACGTCTACGCATGCAAGCTCCTTGCGTGGCGAAATTGCAGGTAATGATCGAGCACCGCAGCCGGCGCTTCCAGCTGCGGATAGTGGCCGATGCCGTCGAGCAGCACCGTGTCGGCGTCGGCGATCAACTCACGGTAACGCGTCACCATGTGCGCTCCTGAAATGGGATCGAAGGCGCCATCGATCACCCGCATCGGCAGGGTCGTCGCCTGCATCGCTGCCACCCAGCGTTGCCGCTGCTGGCGGCGCTCGGGCATGTAGCGAATCAGACGATGCATCACCGCCGGGCCGTTGTTGTAGGCCACCAATTGCCACAGGGCATCCAGTTCGGCCTCACTGGCCTGGGTGTGCGGGCCGAAGATACGGGCAAAACTCTGCGCCAGCTTGCGCCGCGAAAACAGACGCCCGATCAGCGGTCCCAGCGGCCCGAGCAGCAACTTCTGCACCCGCACCGGATGATGCGTTTCGGGGAACAGGCCGCCGTTGAGGAACACGCAACTCGCCAGTTGTAACCGCCCCTCCTGATGCCACGCGATCAGCTCCTGCGCGACGCTGTCGCCATAATCATGGGCCAGCACATGTACCACGCGCTGCTCGCCAATATGGGCCAATAGCGCCTGCTGCAGGTCGGCCTGCTCCAGCAGGCTATAGGCGTGCCCACGCGGCTTGGCCGAATAACCGAAGCCGAGCATGTCGCAGGCGATCAGCCGGTAACGCTCGGCCAGCGGCGCCCACAGACGATGCCAGTCCCAACTGGCGCTGGGAAAGCCGTGAATCAGTAGCAGCGGCTCGGCATCGGCGTCACCGGCGACCCAGTAACGAATGGCATGGCCGCGAAAATCCAGTGTCCGGCTTTGAGCGCACCAGTCGTCCAGGGCGATGCCTGGCAAGTCGCTCACTGGTCGTAGCCCGGCATTTGCTGGTCGAGCTTGCGCAGCAGCGCCGGCCAGGGCAGCGAGCCACCCATACCCTGTGGCGTTTTCATCACACCGGCGATCATCGCCCGCGCACCGTCGAGAATCTGCTGCGGAATATGGATCAGTTCGGTACCACCGCTCTGCGCCATGATCTGGATTTCGCAGGCACGCTGCAGGATGAACATACCCAGGAAAGCGTCGGCGATGCCGCCGAAAGCAGTAAGCAACCCATGGTTGGGCAGGATCATGAAATTCTTGTCGCCCAGGTCCGCCTGCAGCCGCGCCTTCTCGTCATGATTCAGCGCCACCCCTTCATAGCCGTGGTAGGCCAGGCTGGCGAGGACGAACAGCGACTGCTGCGACAGCGGCAGCAAGCCCTGCTTCTGCGCCGATACGGCGATACCGGCAGGCGTATGGATGTGCAGTACGCAGCCGACGTCGTGGCGTACCTCGTGCACGGCGCTGTGGATGGTGTAGCCGGCCGGGTTGATGTCGAACGGGCTTTCCATCAGCTTGTTGCCCGCCAGGTCGACCTTGATCAGGCTCGACGCGGTGATTTCGTGAAACATCAGGCCATAGGGGTTGATGAGGAAATCCTCGGTGCCCGGAATCTTGGCGGAGATGTGGGTGAAGATCAGGTCGTCCCAGCCGTAGAGAGCGATCAGTCGGTAGCAGGCAGCGAGATCCACGCGCGCGCGCCATTCGGCCTCGGAAACCAGATTCTTCACAGCAGGGAGTTTCAGCGGAGCATTCACGGCGGTCACCTCGATATTCTTGTTGATCGGTGGTGTCCGCAGTCTAGCCAGACGCGCCGCTGGCGGTAGTTGCCCTGGCAGCCATCTTGATGGCTTTGCAGGTCACGGCGCTGGCGCGCCGCGGTGCGATGGTGAGGTATTCGCCGCTTTTATCGGCAGCTCATACCTGCTCGGGGTATTGGGACATGTCAGGCCTTCAGCGCAGCAGCGAATGCTTGCAGCCAGGGCTCGGCATCGGTTTCCGGGGTCACCGTCTCACTGGAATCCAGGCGCAGCATCTCTACCACTTCGCGCAGACCCAGCTCGGCATACAGCTCACGAATCAGCTCGCCGCCGCCGCAGAAGGTGTCGTAGCTGGAGTCGCCCAGCGCCAGCACCGCAGCCGGTTTGCCGCTCCAGGCCGGCAGACGATCGCGGATTTCGCTGTACAGCGGCAACAGGTTGTCAGGCAGTTCGCCCATGCCGGTGGTAGACGTCACGGTGAGGAATGCGTCCGGCGCGAAGGCCAGCAACTCCTCGAGGCTCATATTCGCTTTGTGCCAGGCATCCAACCCGGCGGCCTTGAGCTGGCGCTCGGCGTGGCGTGCAACTTCTTCGGCCGTACCGTAGACCGAACCCGAGACAATGGCGACTTTCATGACAACTCCGGAAACAGGAAAAACGCCGCGCATTATGCCGCAAGTGGACAGCCCGACCCGATGTTTTAGAATGCAGCGCATATCCATCGCGGAACCGGACTCATGATCAATGCCAAACTGCTGCAACTGGTAGTAGACGCCTCCAACGATGGAATCGTGGTGGCCGAGCAGGAGGGCGAAGACAATATCCTGATCTACGCCAACGCGGCGTTCGAACGCCTGACTGGCTACACCAGCGATGACATCCTCTACCAGGACTGCCGCTTCCTGCAGGGCAGTGACCGGGCCCAGTTCGGCTTGCAGGCCATTCGCGAAGCCGTCAAGGCCAGCAAACCCTGCCGACAGATCATCCGCAACTACCGCAAGGACGGCAGCGCTTTCTGGAACGAGCTGTCGATCACTCCAGTGCTCAATGAAAGCGACCAACTGACCTACTACATCGGCATCCAGAAGGATGTCACCGAACAGGTCGAAGCCAAGCAGCGCGTACGCGAGTTGGAGGTGGAAGTAGCGGAGCTGAAGGCCGAACTGGCGCGTCTGAAAAGCTGATGAACGGATAAAACTATCGTCTGGCGCGGCAGTCAGAAGGGTTTGCCCCCTTGCAGTATTTACTCCATGCAAAGCGACCCGCTGCTGACTCAGGACGAACTGGATTTCCTCCAGAAGATCCTCTTCAAACCTCCGCAAAAGCGGCGCTCTAACGCAGCGCCGCAGTTGGCTCTGGGCGATCGACTCAGTGAGCTTCTGGCTCGCCTGGGCAACGAAGAGCAGCTAAGCCTGGACACCCATACCGACAATCAGCATCTGAGCTTTCCCCTGCACCTGATTCAGGACGACCACAGCCAGTCGCGCCTGGAACTGGGGGCCCCGCTGATCTTCGAACAAGGGGTGAACGAACGCCCATGGCGCCTCGCTCTAACCACTGCGCTGACGCTACTGGACAGCAGCGACCAGCCCAGCGGCCTGAAGGCGCTGGAGCTATCGAACAATGCAGTTCTGGTGGAATACAGCAAAGCAGGCATGCCGGCCAAGGATCAGTTGCTACAGCTGATCTTGCCTCAGGAGCGTCGCGTTCAACTGCGCGCACAGCTGGCAAGACGTGTCAGCCAGACGTGTTACGCCTACAGCCTGCAGACGCTACATGAAGAAGATGAACAGACCCTGCGTCAGTACCTGTTCGAACAGCACAACGAACAACAACCGCAGACCGTAGCAGCCAACTGAGACTCAGCAGCCAGGGCCATCTCAGGTATCGAGATGGCCAGCCAGGAACTGCTGCAGACGACGCTGCATCAGACGCCCTTCGCTACCCAGGCACGCGATGGGCGAGCCGGCCAAGCTCTCCTCCGCCAGATCGGCACTGTCTCCGGCCAGCAGCACCGGACATTCCAGACCAAGCGCGAGACGCGCCAGTTGCCGCGGAAATTCATCACCTGGCGGCTGATTGCTGAAAACCACCAGCGCCTGCGGCTGCATGCGTTCGCAAACCAAGGCCAGATCGGCCATCGGAACACCGGGCCCCATCACCGCCACGTCGATGTCCTGATTGCCCAACAGCAACGCAGCAATCAGCAGCTCAAGCTCTCGGCAGTGGCCAGGTAGCGCCACCAGTAGCACGCGCTCGCGCGAATCATCGCGTCCCAGTTGCAGTCGCTGCCAGCAACGCCCACGCAGGAAGCCGTCGAGCATCAGCCACTCGCCGCGCTGACCGACTTCGTCCTGACGCAGCAGAAGCTCCTGCCAGACCGGCATGAAGATGCTCTGAAATACCACCTGCAGCGGATAGCAGGAGAAAATCTGCCCGTACACACGCTCAAGACGAGACTCATCGAAGTTCTGCAGCGCGCTGCGCAGTTGATCCTGCCACTGACTCCAGTCGTCACTGACGACGTCGTTGTAGGCGGGCGTGGCGACGCTACGACTGCTGGCGCTCTTGGCCAGGATCGAACCGACCTTGCTGACCGCGACGCCACGCTCGATCCAGGCGAGGATGCTGCGCACCGCGTCGATGTCGGCCTGCGAATACAGGCGATGGCCGCTATCGGTCCGTGTCGGCTGAATCAGGCCGTAACGCCGCTCCCAGGCACGCAGGGTGACCGGATTGACACCGGTAAGGCGGGAAACCTCGCGAATAGGGAACAGCTCTTCCTGTTTCAAAGCGCTGGACGCGAGCGATGTGACGGAGGCGAGTTCGGGCATGGCTTCGGGCATCACGGCAACGAATATTGGGCAATTGTAACCCAGCAACTGCTCACTGGCATTGTGCAAGATATGTACAAAACCATACCAAGCACAACAACAAGGATAACGGCAGCCTCAAGCGCGGTGTTTATCCATGCCTGGCGCCCTTCACCGAACCATCGCACACAGCCCATGCCCTTGAATGGTGCAAATCCCGACCAAGGTTTCTCCTTTAACCCGTCTGGAGCCCCTTGTCAGGCGGGGCTGGCAAATTGTCACGAAACGGGAATAATCCTTGCTGCATTTTTCGTCGAGCACACCACCCCGTGCTCGATCGCGCCCTACGCCACACCCCGGCTGACGGCAACACTCGAGGAGATACACAATGTCCCCCGTAACCCTGATGGTGGCGCGCCGCGTCGCCAATGGTCGCTATCACGACTTCATCGCCTGGCTGCGTGAAGGCGAACACCTGGCCACCGACTTCCCTGGCTACCTCGGCTCCGGCGTACTGGCACCGCCTGCCGGCGATGATGAGTTCCAGATCGTTTTCCGTTTCAGCGACGAACAGACCATGGCTTCCTGGGAGCACTCAGCCTCACGCCAGGCCTGGCTGCAGCGTGGCGCGGGCCTTTTTGCCCAACCGCTGGAGAAGCGTGCAGTAGGCCTCGACGCCTGGTTCGGCAGTGCCCATCGACAGCCTCCGCGCTGGAAGCAGAGTGTGGCGATCTGGCTGGCATTCTTTCCGGTATCCCTGGCCTTCAACCTGCTGCTGGGCCCCTCGCTCGCCGACCTTTCGCTGGTCACCCGCGTACTGCTATCGACGCTGGCCTTGACGCCACTGATGACCTACTGGTTCATCCCGCTTTCCACTCGCCTGCTGGAACCCTGGCTACAAGGTAACTACCCGCAGCGCCTGAGCAGGCGAGCCGCCAGCATTGGCAAGCCCTGAAAGCATCCACTTCCACCAATCGGCCAGCCTCGTGCTGGCCGATTTCGTTGTAAAGCAGCCAATATCTATACAAAAACACTAACTCGTACAGGCAAAGTACAAAATACCCTTCTCAACCACCTCAGTAAAAATCCTTAAAACTCAGCAAAATAGGCAAATCCACTCAGCCTGATAGCAAAACCACATGTCGCACATGGTTGTACAACCTGCTGCTCTGGTATAGCTTTATCCACGGCCTGGTGAGTAGCGCCTGCCACTGGTCAGGTATCCCGAGGCGGTACGAGCCAGGCCTTCATTCCTTTTTCACGAGTTGCACATGAGCGCTGCCAGCTTCCCTATCCTGATCACCGGCGCCAGCCAAAGGGTCGGCCTCTACTGCGTCGAACGCCTGCTCGACGAAGGCCAGCCGGTGATCATCAGCTACCGCCATGAGCGCGATAGTATTTCCCGACTGCGTGAGCGCGGCGCCACAGCATTTCAAGCCGATTTCAGTGACGAGGTAGGGATTCTCGCATTCATCGAGCAGATCAAGGCGCACTGCAGTGGCCTGCGCGCAATCGTGCACAACGCCTCGGATTGGCTGGCCGAAACACCCGGCAAAGAAGCCGATGCCTTTCGCCAGCTGTTCAACGTGCACATGCTCGCACCGTATCTGATCAACCTGCACTGCAGCGACCTGCTGCTGCAGTCGGAACAGGCCGATATCGTTCACGTCAGCGATGACGTGGTGCGCAAGGGCAGCGCCAATCGCCCTGCCTACTGCGCCAGCAAGGCTGGCCTGGAAAGCCTGACGCTGTCGTTCGCCGCACGCCTGGCGCCACACATCAGGGTCAACAGCATCGCCCCGGCGCTGCTGATGTTCAACGATAGTGATGACGACGCCTACCGCACCAAGACTCTGGCCAAATCGGCGCTGGGCATAGAACCCGGCCCGCAAGCCTTCTACCAGACATTGCGCTATCTGCTGGACAACCCCTACGTAACCGGAACCACCCTTACCCTCAACGGCGGTCGCCACCTCAAGTGAAGCGACTGCTCAGGACACTGCCATGAGCCAACCTCTTTCCCAGCAATACCGCGAAATTCTCGTAGGCCTCGGTGAAAACCCCGAACGTGAGGGTCTGCTCGATACACCCAAACGCGCGGCCAAGGCCATGCAGTACCTCTGCCATGGCTATCAGCAGTCGCTGGAGGAAATCGTAAACGGCGCGCTGTTCGAGTCCGACAACGACGAGATGGTGATAGTCAAGGACATCGAGCTGTACTCGCTGTGCGAACACCACCTGCTGCCCTTCATCGGCAAGGCACATGTCGCCTACATCCCCACCGGCAAGGTACTCGGGCTGTCCAAGGTGGCACGCATCGTCGACATGTATGCACGGCGCCTGCAGATCCAGGAAAACCTCACCAAGCAGATCGCCGATGCCATCCAGCAGGTGACCAACGCCGCTGGCGTCGCGGTGGTGATCGAGGCCAAGCACATGTGCATGATGATGCGTGGCGTGGAGAAGCAGAACTCGGTGATGAGCAGCTCGGTGATGCTTGGCGCTTTCCGCGAGTCCTGCAACACTCGCCACGAATTTCTGCAACTGATCGGACGGAACAACTAATGCCGCGACTGGAACCCGGAATGGCGCGCATCCGCGTCAAGGACCTGCGCCTGCGCACCTACATCGGCATCAAGGAAGAAGAGATCAACAACAAGCAGGACGTGTTGATCAACCTGACCATCCTCTACCCCGCCGTGGATGCGGTAGAGGTCAACGACATCGAGCATGCGCTGAACTACCGCACCATCACCAAGGCGATCATCGCCCATGTCGAAGGCAATCGCTTCGCCCTGCTCGAGCGCCTGACCCAGGAAATCCTCGACCTGGTGATGACCCATCAGGCCGTGCGCTATGCGGAAGTGGAAGTAGATAAACCACATGCCCTGCGTTTCGCCGAGTCGGTATCCATTACTCTGGCAGGCCATCGCTGACAGCCGCCTTCGGCGGCTTGTCGCCTCCCAGCGCGGCTCTTATCATCGCCCGCCACCTAATCCCGGAGAGCCCACCATGACCGAGCAAGAACGCCTCGAACTGGAAGCTGCAGCCTTTCGCGCACTGGTGCAGCACCTGCGCAGCCGTCCTGACGTGCAGAACATCGACCTGATGAACCTGGCCGGTTTCTGCCGCAACTGCCTGTCCAAGTGGTACAAGGCCGCCGCCGACGACTTCGGTGTCGAGGTCAGCGCCGACCAGGCCCGCGAGACCGTCTACGGCATGCCCTATGCCGACTGGAAGGCCAAGTATCAGAAAGAAGCGTCGGCCGAACAGCAAGCCGCCTTTGCAAAAGGAAAGCATGAATGACCGCCCTGAAAGAACTGCGCAGCCGCCTGCAGCAGGACGACTACGCCTTCAGTGAAACCCTGGCCTTCGTCGCCGAGCACTATGACTATCAGCCCAGCGCCTTCCGCAATGGCAACGTGGAAAACGCCGCGGGCCAGAACGAAGGTTCCTGCAAGACCCTGGGTCTGGCCCTGCTGGAAGGGTTCAGCAACGACGAGGCGCTGCGTGCTTTCGGCGAGCACTACCGCAGCGTGCTGACCACGCCGCAAGGCAGTGACCACGGCAACATCCGCGCTCTGATGGTGCATTGCCTGGACGGCGTGAAGTTCGAACAGCAACCACTCAAACCGAAAGGCTGAATCTATAGCGCAAAAAACCTGCGCAACTGTCGGCAAAAGCTGACAGACATCACATCGCTATCGCTTTATCCTGCACGCCATAACAAACATGGAACACGAGGGAACGTGTTCTGAGGGCAATGGCGCCCTTCCCTCCTGTTTCGCGCTCGGCATGGAGTCGACCGATGCAGCAAACCCTGGTATGGAAACCCTGGTACACCCCCGGCTTGGAAACCCTGCGCCTGAGCCAGGATGCCAATGGCATCCACGCGACCAGCCATCTCATGCAAGTCATCAAGGGCAACAGCATCGTTGCCAACTACCTGATCGATTGCGACCCGCGCTGGCGCTTCCGTCGTCTCTGGCTGAAAGTCGACAACCACGGCCAGCGCAACCTCTGCCTGCAGCGTGATCTGCGCGGCAACTGGCTGCTCAATGGCGTACCGCGTCCCGATCTGCAGCAATGCCAGCACGTCATGCTCTCGGCCTCGCCCTTCACCCACACCCCAGCCCTGCAACGCAGCGCCCTGGAAGCCGGGCAGAGTGATGAGATGCAGGTTGCCTACATCGACATGCTCAGCCTCAAGGTGGAACCGCGCCAGCAGCGCTATCACTGCCTGCGTCGTCGCCCGGGCGAAAGTCTCTACCGCAGCCAGTCCGAAGGACGTGCGCACGAGGAACTGAGCGTCGACGACCAGGCGCTGCTGCTCAAGACAGACGAGCACTACCTGCGCCTGAGCCAGCGCGAGCTCAAGGTCAGCGCGCTGGTGTAGCGGGCTTCCAGCGATCCTCCCCGGTAGGGTGCGCCACGCACACTGTGAATACGGCGGTATTTGTCTGGTGCGCGCAACGCACCCTACGCAAAGCCAAGGCATGCGCCACTCAGATCGGTAACTGCCCGAACGCCCAGCGCAGCAGAAAGAACACCAACAATCCCCCACCGATGGTCGCCAGCAAGTGCCGCGTGAACGCCGCGATAGCAATGGCCGCCACACCTGCCAGCAGGTAGGCGTTGCTCCAGCTGAGCATCCAGGACTGTCCGTCCGGCATCAGCATGCCGGGCACCACAATGGCCGTCAGCACTGCAGTCGGCACGTAATGCAGCCCCTGCCTGATCAGCGGCGGAAAGCGCAGATCAGGGAAGGCAAACAGGCTGTAGCGGGTGATGAAGGTGATCGCCAGCATGCCCAGAATCAGCAACCAGATATCCATCAGACCAACTCCTCCTGCAACGCCGGATTACGCCGCTCCAACCACACGCCGACGACGATGCCACTGGCCGCCGCAGCCATCAGCCCGAGCTTGTAGGGCAAGGCATGGCACGCCAGCGCCACGGCGCCCGCCACCAGGGCGGCCGCTACTTGTGGTTGGCTACGCAACATCGGCACGACGATGCCGATGAAAGTCGCCAGCATGGCGAAGTCCAACCCCCACTCGCCGATGTTTGGCACTGCCTGACCGAACAGCACGCCGACCAGCGTGCACAGCTGCCAGTTGCAGTACATGGCCAACGCCGCGCCGAGAAAATACCAGTGACGGAAAGCGCCCTTGTCGCCCCGCGCATAGCGCTGCACCACCACCGCGTAGGCCTCGTCGGTCAGACCGAAGGCCAATGGCACGCGCCAGCGCTTGGGCAGGTGGCGCACGTGGGGTTGCATACTGGCGCTGTACAGGGCATGACGCAAATTGACCACGAAGGTGGTCAACAGCACCACGGCGATGCCAGCGCCACCAGCCAACAGGCTGATGGCGATGAACTGTGCAGAGCCGGCGAACACCAGCGCGGACATACCCAGTGTTTGCCAGGGATCGAGCCCTGCAGCGCCAGCCAGGCTGCCGAAGATGATGCCGAAGGGAATGGCGCCGAGCAGCATCGGCAGCATATCGCGGGCGCCTTGGGTGAATTCGTGATGACGGGACATGGAACCTCCTAGGTAGGCGATCTTAGCCAAACGCCCCAGGCAGGTCTTGAACATTCTTGCTCTCAATCAGCACCACTCTCTGAAGCCGCAGCCACTGCATAGATAATCGAAGAAGCTGATGACAGGGAAGGAATGATGCCGGCATACCCCGCGACCTCTGGCCGCGTCTAGATAACGCTAATCCATCTTATTTAAATTCCGTTAGCCTGCTAATCTTGGCGCCCCGCTTCTCTGCCTGTTCGGATTGTTCCTCGATGTCGCTGCTCCAGCACTGCCTGCTGCCCTTTCTGGCCCTGTCTTTGATCGCTTGCGAACAGCAGCCTGAATTGACCCAGGCAGAGCCTGGCGAACATCTCTCGGCCGGTGCGGCGACGGTACGCAAGTTCGATCAAAACGCCTTCTCCCTGCCTTCGGCGAACCTCGCACCCAGCCGTCGCCTGGATTTCGCCGTGGGCAACAGCTTCTTCCGTAATCCCTGGGTCACGGCGCCAGCCACCACCACAGCGCGCGATGGCCTGGGCCCGCTGTTCAATACCAATGCCTGCCAGAACTGCCATATCAAGGACGGTCGCGGCCATCCACCGGGGCTAGACGCGGTCAGCGCCACTTCGATGCTGGTGCGTCTGTCGATACCGGCCGGCCCGGAGCATGCCGAGGTGCTGATCCAACAGGGCGTGGTCGCCGAGCCCACCTACGGCACCCAGATGCAGGACATGGCCAACCCCGGTGTTACCCCCGAAGGCAAGGTACGCGTGACCTACAGCAGCGTGCCTCTGCGCTTCGCCGACGGCACAGTGGTGGAATTGCGCAAGCCAGAGCTGATCATCAGCCAGCTCGGTTACGGCGACATGCACCCCGACACCCGGTTCTCGGCACGCATCGCCCCGCCGATGATCGGCCTCGGCCTGCTCGAAGCCATCGCCGAAGAAGACATCCTGGCCGGCGCCGACCCGGACGATGCCGATGGCGATGGTATTTCCGGTCGTCCCAATTGGGTCTGGGACCGCCAGCAGCAGCGCAGTGCACTTGGCCGTTTCGGCTGGAAGGCTGGCCAACCCAACCTCAATCAGCAAAATGCCGAAGCCTTCGCCAATGACATGGGCCTGACCAGCTCGCTGATCCCTCACGACAACTGCACCACGGCGCAAACCGATTGCCTGGCTGCGCCCCATGGCGGCGAACCGGAAGTCAGCGACAACATCCTCGCCAGCGTGCTGTTCTACAGTCGTAACCTGGGCGTGCCGGCACGGCGTGACGTCGACTCGCCTGACGCGCTCAAGGGCAAGAGCCTGTTCCACCAGGCCGGTTGCCAGAAGTGCCACACCCCCAGTTTCACCACATCGGCCGATGCGGCGGAGCCGGAACTGGCCAGCCAACTGATCCGGCCTTATACGGACCTGCTGCTGCACGACATGGGCGAGGGGCTGGCCGATGGCCGCGAGGAGTTTCTCGCCAACAGTCGTGAATGGCGCACGGCGCCGCTGTGGGGCATTGGTTTGACGCAAACGGTCAATGGCCATACTCAGTTCCTGCATGACGGCCGTGCCCGTAACCTGCTGGAAGCCATTCTCTGGCACGGTGGCGAGGCCGAAGCGGCCAAGCAGCAGGTGCTGCGTTTTGATAGCGATGAGCGAGCAGCGCTGCTCGCCTTCCTGAATTCTCTTTAAGGAGCCTGCGATGTTGCACAAAACCCTGATCGCCTCTCTACTCGGCCTGGCCCTGGTCGGCTGCGGCCAGCAGGACCCGAAAGCCAAGGTCAGCGCGGCGCTGACCGATGGCGTGCTGCTGCCGGCCTACAGCAGTTGGCAGGAGGCCGACCGCCAGTTGGCCGTGAATGCCGAGGCCTTCTGCGCCGGCAGCGCCGATCTGAGCACCGCCCGCCAGGCCTTTCTCGGTGCCCAGAGTGCCTGGGCCGGCTTGCAGCCGTTGCTGGTCGGGCCGCTGGCCGAAGGCAACCGCGCCTGGCAGATTCAGTTCTGGCCGGACAAGAAGAACCTGGTCCAGCGCCAGGTCGAAGCCCTGCTGAAGAACAAGCCGCAGCTCAGCGCGGATGACCTGTCCAATGCCAGCGTGGTGGTGCAGGGCCTGACCGCCTACGAATACATTCTCTTCGACCCCAATCTGGACCTCGCCCAGGCCGAGCAGAAAGCCCGCTACTGCCCGCTGTTGCAGGCCATCGGCAAGCACCAGCAAGCCCTGGCTGCGGAGATCGTCGGCGAGTGGCAAGCCAAATCTGGCATGGCCGAACAGCTGAAGCAGTTTCCCAACGAACGCTACGCCGACGCCAACGAGGCCATCGCCGAACTGTTGCGGGTGCAGGTCAGCGCCCTGGACGGCCTGAAGAAGAAGCTCGGTGCGCCGATGGGCCGCCAGAGCAAGGGCATAGCCCAGCCTTACCAGGCAGAAGCCTGGCGCAGTGCCGCCAGCCTGGCCAACCAGGGTGCGGCGCTGGCCAACGCCGAACTGCTGTGGCACGGCAGCAACCGTGATGGCATTCAATCGCTACTGGGCGAGGATCAGGCCGACCTGGCCAAACGCATCGACGCCGCCTACCAGGACACCCGCCAGCGCCTGGCTGCACTCGACAGCCCACTGGTCGAACTGCTCGCCGAAGAAGCCGGTCGCACCGCCCTGAACGAGCTGTACGACAGCCTCAATCGTCTGCACCGCCTGCAGGAAAGTGAGCTGGCCAAAGCGCTCGGCGTGCAGATCGGCTTCAACGCCCACGACGGAGACTGAGCATGCAACGCAGAGCCTTCCTCGGCCTCAGTGCAGCCGCCGCCAGCCTGGCGGCCGCGGGTGTCTTTGGCGGCTGGACGCTGTTCGGCCCATCAGGACAACCGTTGCTGCTGTCAGCCCGTGACGATGGCGACGGCAACCACTACGCGGTTGGCTATCGCCTCGACGGTGAACGCGCCTTCGCCACTCCGGTGACCGAACGCTGTCATGACGTGGTGCCGCACCCCAGCCTGCCCATGGCCCTGTTCGTCGGTCGCCGCCCCAGCACCGAGAGCTACCTGATCGACACCCGCGACGGTCGCCTGGTGCAAACGCTGACCTCGCCGGCCGAGCGTCATTTCAACGGCCACGCGGTATTCCACAAGGGCGGCGAGTGGCTGTACGCCACCGAGAACGACACCACCGAGCCAGGCCGTGGCGTGATTGGCACCTATCGCCTGCAAGGCGAGCAGTTACTGCGCGCAGCTGAACACAGCAGCCACGGCGTAGGCCCGCACCAACTGCTGTGGATGCCCGATGGCGAAACCCTGGTGGTGGCCAACGGCGGCATCCGCACCGAAGCGGAAAGCCGCGTCGACATGAACCTAGACGCCATGCAGGCCAGCCTGGTGCTGATGCAGCGCGACGGCAGCCTGGTCAGCCAGGAGTATCTGGCCGACCAGCAGAACAGCATCCGCCACCTCGCTGTCGCGCGCGACGGCACGGTGGTCAGCGGCCAGCAGTACATGGGCGACCTGCACGATCAAGTACCGCTACTGGCGATCAAACGCCCCGGTCAGCCCTTCCAGCCGTTCGGCCTGGGCGAGCCTCAGCGGGCGGCGATGAACCAGTACACCGCCAGCGTGGCGATCCATGACGAGCTGCGCCTGCTGGCGATGACCGCACCGCGCGGCAACCGCTTCTTCATCTGGGATCTGGACAGTGCACAGGTGCGCCTGGACGTGCCGCTGCCGGACTGCGCAGGTGTCGGTGCGGTGGCCGATGGTTTCGTGGTGACCTCGGGCCAGGGCCGTTGTCGCCTGTACGATTGCCGCGGCGAACGCATCGCCACCCAGGCTCTGCAACTACCCGCCGGGTTGTGGGACAACCACCTGCGCCTGGCCTGATCAGGCGCTGCCGCGTTCGATCAGTTCGAAACCCACATCCATGCGCAGCGGCTGACGCGCAGCGGCCGGCTCGGCAATACGCGCCAGCAGCGCATCGGCGATGGCACAGCCGATACGCGGCCCGTCCACTCGCACGGTGGAAAGCGGCGGATGGGTATGGGCGGCGCTGGACAGGTCGCCGAAGCCCATCACCGCAAGATCCTCAGGAATGCGCAGGCCGCGGCTGAGCGCCTCGGCCATCACCCCTTGCGCTACGGTGTCGGAACTGCAGACCACCACGTCGCCAGCGACGCCCTCGCGCAGCAGCCTGCCCAGCCCCTCGCGGCCAACCGCCAGAGTCGCCGGCGCGGGCAAAATCTGTGCAGCCACCGGCGCATCTACATGACCTTCCAGCGCCTCTGTCAGGCTTCGATAACGGCGCATACCACGTGGGTCATCGATGCCCACCACCGACACGCGACGGTAGCCCTTGCCGATCAGATAGCTCGCCACCGCCTGGCCAACAGCCTCGTGCGAGAAGCCGACCAGCATATCCACCGGGTGCTCACACAGATCCCAGGCCTCGACCAGGGGGATACCGACTCGCGCCAGGCGCTCGCGGCTGGCCTGGGTGTGCTCGGTACCGGTCAGCACGATGCCATCCGGTCGACGCCCCAACACCGCCTCGAGCAAGGCTTCCTCCTGTTCCGGACGATAGCCAGTCAGGCCCAGCAGGGTCTGATAGCCCGCCGCTGCCAGGCGGTCGGTCAGCGCCTGCACAGTGTCGGCGAATATGGAGTTGGCAATGGTCGGCAGGAAAATCGCCACCAGCCGACTACGGCTTGAAGCCAGCGCCCCCGCGGCAAGGTTGGGGACATAACCGGTCGCCCGAACCGCTTCCAGCACGCGCTTACGGGTCGCATCGGTGACCACTTCAGGCCGGCCGAGTGCACGCGATACTGTAATCGGCGACACCCCTGCGACCTTGGCGACATCGATCAAGGTCGGGGCCGCACTGCTGCGGATGCCAGCAGGTTTCCTGCCCATGTCACGCCTCCAGTCACTCGAACACCTCGCATAAGGAGGCACACCAACCTGATCGAGATATGTTGTCATACAACTTTAGTCAAACAGGCATCGAGCATACCGACCCTGCACCAGCCTGATGCTACCCGAACTGCTCGAATAAACTGTACCAACACGATTAACTGCCGTGATAGAGCCAACCAAGCTATATTTCCGCTCCCCAGATCGACTCACTGAGCAGACTGAATCGGCTCAGTTACGAGCAAACGAAACACCTCGATTTCCACCTCTGTCGCGTTGACATTGCCGAAGTGGGTGCTGATAATCGATCCAAGTCATACGACAACGTATGACAAACCAATAACAACAAGCAACAAGAGTCCAGGCCCCGCCATGACCACAACCTCCAGCGAACTGCGCCCCTTCAATCGCCTGCTGCTGACCGGCGCCGCCGGCGGCCTGGGCAAGGTACTGCGCGAACGCCTGCGCCCCTACGCCACTATCCTGCGTCTCTCCGATATCGGTGAGATGGCCCCTGCTGCCGGCCCCCACGAAGAAGTGGTGCGCTGCGACCTGGCAGACAAAGCGGCCGTGCATCAACTGGTCGAAGGCGTCGATGCCATCCTGCACTTCGGCGGCGTCTCGGTCGAGCGCCCCTTCGAGGAAATCCTCGGTGCCAACATCTGCGGCGTGTTCCATGTCTATGAGGCGGCCCGCCGCCATGGCGTGAAACGCGTGGTGTTCGCCAGCTCCAACCACGTCATCGGCTTCTACAAGCAGGACGAACATCTCGACGCCAACTGCCAGCGCCGCCCGGATGGCTACTACGGCCTGTCCAAGTCCTATGGCGAAGACATGGCCAGTTTCTACTTCGATCGCTACGGCATCGAGACCGTCAGCATCCGCATCGGCTCCTCATTCCCCGAGCCCGCTAACCGCCGCATGATGAGCACCTGGCTGAGCTACGACGACCTCACCCACCTGATAGAACGCTGCCTGTACGCCCCGAACGTTGGCCACACGGTGGTCTACGGCATGTCTAACAACCGCGACGTGTGGTGGGACAACAGCAAGGCCGCGCACCTGGGCTTCCAGCCCAAGGACAGTTCGGAAATCTTCCGCGACAAGGTGGAAGCACAGCCGATGCCTGCAGCCGACGACCCCGCACGTATTTACCAGGGCGGAGCCTTCGTCGCCGCCGGCCCGTTCGGCGACGACTGAACACGGCGCCACCGCTGCCCTACGCCATAACAACAAAATAGAGCGCCTGAATGCCATGACAGCCGAACTGATTGTCGATGCGCGCAACGCCACGGGTGAAAGCCCAGTCTGGAACGCTGCCGAACAGGCTTTGTACTGGGCCGATATCCCTGCCGCCCGCCTGCACCGCTGGTCCGCGGCTGATGGTCAGACGCAGAGCTGGCAGGCTGATGAGATGCTCGCCTGCATCGCCATGCATCCCGCTGGTGGCTGGATCGCAGGCATGCAGAGCGGCATCTTCCACCTGCGTCCGCAAGACGATGGCAGCGTAAAAGCCGAGCGCCTGGCGCAGGTCGAACATGCCCGCGCGGAAATGCGCTTCAACGATGGCCGCTGCGACCGCCAAGGCCGCCTCTGGGCCGGCACCATGCTGCTGGACATGGCTCAGGGCGCACGCGTCGGTGCTCTGTATCGCTACGACGGCCAGTTGCAACAGGTGCTCGACGACCTCATCGTACCCAACGGCCTGGCCTTCAGCCCTGACGGCCGCACCATGTACCTGTCCGATTCGCACCTGAGCGTACAAAGCGTCTGGGCCTTCGATTACGACACCGAGAGCGGCACGCCGCACAACCGCCGCCTGTTCATCGACATGAAGCAGCATCCAGGCCGCCCCGACGGCGCCGCGATGGATGTCGACGGCTGCTACTGGATCTGCGGCAACGACGCAGGCCTGATCCATCGCTTCACCCCGGATGGCCGCCTCGACCGTTCGCTGGAGGTTCCCGTGAAGAAGCCCGCCATGTGCGCCTTCGGCGGCGCCAATCTGGACACCCTGTTCGTTACCTCAATCCGCCCCGGCGGCGACCTCTCCGACCAGCCACTGGCCGGCGGTGTGTTCGCTCTGCAAGCCGGCGTCTGCGGCGTAGAGGAGCCGGCTTTCCACCCCTGACCCGATTCACCCCGGGCCGCTCGCGGCACCGGACTCACACTGCTGTACACCAACAACAACAAGACGGAGTTTTCCGCATGAACCTGAAACGTAAGTTGCTTCTCGCCACACTTCCTCTAGCGCTCGGTCTGTCCTCCTTCGTACAGGCCGAGACGACCCTGAAAATTGCCGAAATCCACCCGGCCGGCTACCCGACCGTAGTCGCAATGGAAAACCTCGGCAAGAAGCTGGAAGCGGCCACCAACGGCGAAATCAAGTCCCGAATGTTCTCGGGTGGTGTGCTGGGTTCCGAGAAGGAAGTGATCGAACAGACCCAGATCGGCGCCGTCCAGCTGACTCGCGTCAGCCTTGGCTCGGTCGGCCCGGTAGTGCCTGCCACCAACGTCTTCAACATGCCGTTCGTGTTCCGCGATATCGACCACATGCGCAAAGTGGTCGACGGTGAAATCGGTCAGGAAATCCTCGACGCCATCACCAACTCCGACTTCAACATGGTCGGCCTGGCGTGGATGGAAGCCGGTAGCCGCAGCCTGTACACCAAGAAGCCGGTACGTAAACTCGAAGACCTCAAGGGCATGAAGATCCGTGTGATCGGCAACCCGCTGTTCATCGACACCCTCAACGCCATGGGCGCCAACGGCATCGCCATGGACACCGGCGAGATCTTCAGCGCCCTGCAGAGCGGCGTGATCGACGGCGCCGAGAACAACTCGCCGACCCTGCTCGAGCACAACCACTTCCGTGCGGCCAAGTACTACACCCAGACGCATCACCTGATCCTCCCCGAACCGCTGCTGATGTCCAAGACCACCTGGAACAAGCTGACTGCGGATCAGCAAGCACTGATCAAGAAGCTGGCCAAAGAAGCCCAGCTGGAAGAGCGCGACCTGTGGGTTGCCAAGGAAAAGGCCAGCGACGAGAAGCTCAAGGCTGAAGGCGTCGAGTTCATCGAAGTCGACACCAAGCCGTTCTACGACGCTACCGCCCCGGTACGTGAGAAGTACGGTGCTCAGTTCGCCGACCTGATCAAGCGCATCGAAGCCGTTCAGTAATCCACGCGCAAGCGCGCGGCGCCGGCATCTCGCCTGCGCCGCGCAACCGGTGAAGTCTCATGAAAAACCTGGTTCTGGGCGTCAATGACGCCATCTACCGTGCCTGTATCGCGACCGCCGGCCTGGCGATCGTGATCATGGCCACGATCATCCCCTGGGGCGTCTTCAGCCGTTATGTGCTGGGTCAAGGGCTGGGCTGGCCCGAGCCCATTTCAGTGCTATTGATGGTGCTGTTCACCTTCGTCGGTGCCGCTGCCGGCTACCGCGCGAGTGCCCACATGGCCGTGACCTCACTGACCGATCGCCTGCCTCAAACACTGGAGCCGCTGATCACGCTTTTCGTGCGCCTGGTCATGGGCGGCATCGCGCTGTTCATGCTGATCTGGGGTTACAAGCTCTGCGCAGCGACCTGGAACCAGTACCTCAGCACACTGCCTTCGGTACGCGTCGGCATCAGCTACATGCCCATTCCGCTGGGCGGTTTCATCACCCTCCTGTTCGTCATCGAACAACTGTTGTACGGCGATCAACACAAGCGCCGTGCCGTCGACTTCGAACACACTGAAGATTCCAAGGAGGCAGTGTAAATGGATGCCGCCATTCTCCTGGGCAGTTTTATTGTCCTTATCCTCCTGCGCGTTCCGGTTGCTTATTCGCTCGGCGTTTCCGCGCTGATCGGCGCCTGGTGGATCGATATTCCCCTGCATGCCGTGATGATCCAGATCTCCGGCGGCGTGAACAAATTCTCTCTGCTGGCCATTCCGTTCTTCGTCCTGGCCGGCGCGATCATGGCCGAAGGTGGCATGGCTCGCCGCCTGGTGGCGTTCGCCGGGGTGCTGGTCGGATTTGTCCGTGGCGGCCTGTCACTGGTCAACATCACCGCCTCGACCTTCTTCGGTGCAATCTCCGGCTCGTCCCTGGCCGATACCGCCTCGGTCGGTTCGGTGCTGATCCCGGAAATGGAAAAGAAAGGCTACCCGCGCGAGTTTTCCACTGCGGTCACCGTGTCCGGTTCGGTGCAAGCACTGCTTACTCCGCCCAGCCACAACTCGGTGATCTATTCACTGGCCGCTGGCGGCACAGTGTCCATCGCCGCGCTGTTCGTGGCCGGTATCGGCCCGGGTCTGTTGATGAGTGCAACCCTGGCCACGCTGTGCCTGTGGTTCGCCAAGAAACGTAACTACCCGAAAGGCGAAGTCATTCCGCTGCGCCAGGCGATCAAGATCTGCGTGGAAGCGCTGTGGGGCCTGATGACCATGTTCATCATCCTCGGCGGCATTCTCTCCGGCATCTTCACCGCCACCGAGTCCGCTGCCGTGGCCGTGATCTGGGCCTTCTTCGTGACCATGTTCATCTACCGCGACTACAAGTGGCGTGAACTGCCGAAGATGCTGCACCGCACCGTGCGTACGCTGTCGATCGTGATGATCCTCATCGCCTTCGCCGCCGCCTTCGGCTACATCATGACCCTGATGCAGATTCCGTCGAAGATCACCACTGCGTTCCTGGCCTTCTCGGACAACCGCTACGTGATCCTGATGTGCGTGAACTTCATGTTGCTGGTGCTGGGCACGCTGATGGACATGGCTCCGCTGATCCTGATCCTCACCCCGATTCTGCTGCCTGTCGTCACCTCTTTCGGTGTAGACCCGGTACACTTCGGCATGATCATGCTGGTCAACCTGGGTATCGGCCTGATCACGCCACCGGTAGGGGCTGTGCTCTTCGTCGGCGCCGCAATCGGCAAGGTCACCATCGAAAATACCGTGAAGGCACTGCTGCCGTTCTACGTGGCACTGTTCATGGTGCTGATGTTGGTGACTTACGTCCCGGCTATCTCCCTGTGGCTGCCGAGCGTCGTGCTCTGACAGCAACCCGGGCACTAAACGACAACGCCGCTCAATCGGGCGGCGTTTTGCTTCAGGGCCTGATTTCAAGACCATGACAACAGGATTTCGTCATGCAAGGTTCCACCCCGTTTCCGCGTCACATCGCCGTCCTGATCCTCGCCACACTGGCTTGCTCGTTCGCGGGCAACCACATCGCTGCGCGGATCGCCTTCGACCACGACACCGGACTGCTGCTGGCAATGCTCGCGCGTGCCGGCGTGACGCTGGTCGCGCTGGCCGCCTTGGTACTGTGGCGACGTGAATCGCTGAAACTGGGTCGCGCTACCTGGGGCTGGCAATTCCTGCTGGGCCTGCTGATCGCCATCCAGAGCTTCTGTATCTACTCGGCGGTAGCGCGTATTCCAGTGGCGCTGGCACTGCTGGTGGTCAACCTTTCGCCGATCCTGCTGGCCTTGCTCACCTGGGCGCTCGGCGGTGCGGCGCCAACCCGCCAGGCGCTGGCCATCATGGGCGTGATTCTCTTCGGCCTGGTGCTGGTGCTCGATGTTCCGGGTCGCCTGGCCAGCGCCGATGCGCCAGATGGTGAGTGGGTCGCCGGCATCCTGTTCAGCCTGACCGCTGCCGCCGTGTTCGCCGTGGCGCTATGGATCACCGAAAATCGCCTGTCGAAAATTGCCGGCTCGGTGCGCAGCATGCTGACCCTGGCCGTGGTGTTCAGCGCCTCGACCCTGCTGGGTAGCAGCGGCCTGATTCCGGGCGGCCTTAGTATGCCCAACGCCAGCGCTGGCTGGATCGCACTGGCCTGCCTGGTGCTGCTCTACGGCGCGGCCTTCTCCACCCTGTTCATCTGCATGCCGCGCCTGAACATCGCGCGCAATGCACCCGTGATGAACATGGAGCCGGTGGCCGGCATGATCCTGGGTTGGCTGGTTCTGGGTCAGGTACTGGGGGCGTTGCAGGTCGTCGGTGGTCTGATCGTGGTCGGCGGCATCGTCGCCCTGGCCTACCGCCGCTAGATGGCGGCATGCGCGTCCAGTTTTCCCTACCGCTAAAACGCACTCGGCGGCTCAAGGCTGCCGAGTGCATTGAACAGGTTTCAGCCGTGCAGCGCTTCAGCCTCGGCCGCTTCGTGCGCCTGACGCAGACGCTCGCGGCTATTGGTCAGGTGCAGGCGCATCGCTGCCCGCGCCGCCTCGGCATCCTGGCGCGCGATGGCTTCGAAGATCTGCTCATGCTCGCGCTCCAGGCGCGCCATGTAATGGGTCTGATCGTCACGCGCCAAGCTGGCGGAATTGACCCGGGTACGCGGGATGATGCTGGTGCCCAGGTGACTGAGAATATCGGTGAAGTAGCGGTTGCCAGTGGCCTCGGCAATACGCAGATGAAAATGAAAGTCCGAGGAAACTGCATCGCTGGCATGCATCGCACTCTCGTTGATGGCATCCAGTGCCTCGCGAATGGCCTTCAGCTGGACATCATTACGACGCTGAGCAGCCATCCCGGCAGACTCCACCTCAAGGCTGATACGCAGCTCAAGAATGGCCAGCACATCGCGCAAGGTGACGATGGTTGCCGGGTCGATGCGAAAACCACTGGCGCTGGGCGTATCCAGCACGAAGGTGCCGATGCCGTGACGAGTCTCGACCAGGCCAGCGGCCTGCAAACGCGACAGCGCCTCGCGCACCACGGTGCGACTGACGCCCTGCTCTTCCATGATCGCCGACTCTGTCGGCAGCTTCTCACCGCGCTTGATCAACCCATCGCGAATGCGCTGCGACAGATCGGCTACCAGTTCCTGAGCCAGACTGCGGTGCTTGCGACGAGCACGAGGTTGAGCGTTTTGCATTTCCATGGCGGACGAGTTCTCGAATTAAGGCTTGAGGCTTTGCCGTAATGATAGCCTAGCAGTTGTACGATGACACTATGAATTCCCGACAATTAAAGCCCTAGGTGCGTCAAATGCCAACGACTCTGCTGACTCTGAGCGATAACGTGACACAGTTGACTCTCGCCCCGAAACTGGGTGCAAGCCTGGTCAACTGGGTGCGCCTGAGCGATGGTCAGCCGCTGTTGCGCCACAGTGACGATCTGGCGCTGGCCACCTCCAATCCTCGGCGCCTGGCCTGCTACCCACTGCTGCCCTGGTCCAACCGCATCGGCGGGGGCGGTTTCGCTACGCCTAGCGGCTGGCAAGCACTGAATGCCAACACCGAACACGAAGCACTGCCGATACACGGTAGTGCCTGGCAACAACCCTGGCAGGTAGTCGATGTGACGTCCGACAGCGCCAGTCTGGAACTGCACAGCCAATCGCCTTTTCCCTATCGCGCCAATTTCCACGTACAACTAACTGACGGCTGCCTGCGACTGACGTTACAAGCCACCCATCTTGGCGAGCAGCCCACCTGGTACGGACTCGGCCTTCATCCTTATCTGCCGCGCACTGCGCATACACGCGTACAAGCGCAAGCAGGCGGCGTCTGGTTATGCGGTGAAGACAAACTGTCCAGTCAGTGGGTCGAATTACCGCAGGCCTGGAACTTCACCAAACCCACCTTGTTGCCACAGCAACTTGTCGATAATGCCTTTACCCACTGGCCCGGCAAGGCGCTTATCATTCAAGCAGACGCCGGTTATCAGCTAGTCTGCGAGGCGGAGGGCTGCGATGTGTTTCTATTGTTCTGCCCAGAGGCACAGAATTTCTTCTGTTTCGAACCCGTTACCCATCCGGTCAACGCCCATCATTTACCGGGGCAGCCTGGGCTAAAGCTGCTGGCAGCGAAGGAAAGCTGCCAGATGAGTTTGAGCCTGCATTATCAGGCGCTTGTGGGCTGATTACTGGACATTCAAAAGGAGCTGGTGATAATACCCGCCAGTTGCTCCATGCAACTTTTCTCGAAAAAAACTTACAAATAGATAAGTAACTGAAGAGAAAAGAGAAAGATGCAAAGCGTGAAACTTTGCAAATTTTTCTCCCAGCCGACCAAGGCGAAGCACTTTTGATTGATCCCTCAGCGCAACAATGAAACCTCGCGTTTCAGCTGTCGTGTGGGCCGATCACAACCTACAGGTAAAAACAGTGACGAAAGACGAACTGCGCGCCGAACTCGAGCGCCAGGCGCAGCGTTACAAAGATGTATACGGCGGCGAGGTCATTACCTACGCCGCTCAACCGGACCCCGACCGCAAACCCTGGCGCAAGAAACCCAGCCTGCTCGACCAGGCCTTCGATAAAGAAATCGAGAAAATCGAGAAGGAACGCCTGGAAAAGAAAGAAGCCGCCAGCGAATACGACTGACGCCCCGAGGGCGCATTGCAGCCGCGCGAAACGCGGCTGCAAGTAACTTCAGCGCTTCTTGCCTCCCATAAGCGACCCCATCAAGCCCCGCACCAGTTGCCGACCGAGTTGATTGGCCGCTTGCCGCAGGGCGCTCTTCATCGCACCGCCGAGCAAGTCGCCCGCCATCTGTCCAAGCCCTTGCTCCTGCGCTGCGGGCTTGCCCTTGGTACTCGATTGCGCGGATACCTCAGCGGATGCCTGCGCAGCACGAGCAGTGAGCAGCTCATAGGCCGATTCGCGGTCGATGGGTTTGTCGTAACGCCCAGCCAAGGGTGACTGACGCACCAACGCCGCACGCTCGGACTCATTCAGCGGGCCGATGCGCGATTGCGGCGGGGCGATGGCCACTCGCTGAACCATGGCCGGCGTGCCCTTCTCCTCCAGCGTACCGACCAACGCCTCGCCAATCCCCAACTCGGTGAGCACGCTGAGCGTGCTGAACGCCGGGTTCGGGCGAAAACCGTCAGCCACTGCCCGCAGGGATTTCTGTTCCTTGGCGGTGAAAGCACGCAGGCCGTGCTGGATGCGCAACCCCAACTGGGCCAGGACATCGTCCGGCAGATCGCTCGGCGACTGGGTGACGAAATACACCCCGACGCCCTTGGAGCGAATCAGCCGCACCACTTGTTCCAGACGCTCCTGCAGGGCCTTTGGGGTGCCCTGAAAGAGCAGATGCGCCTCGTCGAAGAACAACGCCAGTACCGGTTTATCGGCGTCGCCACGTTCCGGCAGTTGCTCGAACAGTTCCGCCAACAGCCACAACAGGAAGGTCGCATAAACCTTGGGCGCCTCATGAACCAGGCGGGAGGCATCGAGCAGGTGCACACGACCGCGGCCGTCGCGGTCAGGGTGCAACAGATCTTCGAGCTGCAGCGCAGGCTCGCCGAACAAGGCTTCGGCGCCCTGCTGCTCCAGCCCGGCCAGGCGACGCAACAACGCCTGTGCCGAGGTACTGGTGAACAGCGCGCTGTCCTCGCCCAACACCTGCGGACTGTCCTTGAGGTAGCCGAGCAGAGCTTTCAGGTCTTTCAGGTCGAGCAGCAATAGACCTTCGCGGTCAGCCACCTTGAACGCCGCGTAGAGCGCCGCCTGCTGACTGTCGGTCAGCTCAAGCAACGCGCCAAGCAGCAACGGCCCCATCTCGCTGAGGGTGGTACGCAGTGGGTGGCCACTCTGGCCATGCACATCCCACAGTGTCACCGGGTAGGCCTGTGGTTGATGATTCAGCCAGGGCATGCTGGCGATACGCTCGGCGACCTTGCCCTGCGGCGCACCGGCCGCGCCCAGACCACACAGATCCCCTTTGACGTCAGCAGCGAACACCGCCACACCGGCATCGCTGAAAGTCTCGATCAGGCGCTGCAGGGTCACCGTTTTACCGGTACCGGTTGCGCCCGCGATCAGCCCGTGACGATTGGCCAGGCGCAACGGTTGCGCCACCGCCTGCCCATCACTGCCAGCACCCAATACAAACTGCGAAATCAAAGGCATCTTGCCATCCTCTGGGTTAAAGCTTTACTGCAGGTATGCCGACATACAAATAGAACGAAACGTCACCCTGCCTGCTGCAACAGCCCACCACAGCGCCCCAAGAACGCCATGGTGGAACACAAGACTGGTTCCAGAGCCATCCGGATACAAGACAAGATGAACAAAAACCTGCAGTTCAGCCACAAGATTTTGCTCGCCGCATCCCTTGTGGTCATCGTCGCCTTTTCCCTGTTCACTCTCTACAACGATTACCTGCAACGCAATGCCATCCGCGAAGACCTGGAGAACTACCTGCATGAAATGGGCAATGTAACGGCCAGCAATATTCAAAACTGGTTGTCCGGGCGCATCCTGCTGGTGGAAAGCGCCGCCCAGTCGATCAGCAATGACAGCGAGCAGGAGCGCGTGATCAAACTGCTGGAACAGAAGGCGCTGACCTCTTCCTTCGCCTTTACCTACCTGGGCACCGAGAGCGGCGGCTTCACCATGCGCCCGGATGAGCAGATGCCCGCCGACTACGACCCGCGCAGCCGCCCCTGGTACAAGGACGCCATGGCTGCCGGCAACACGACCCTGACCGAACCTTACATGGATGCAGCAACCAGCGAGCTGATCATGACCGTTGCCACCCCGGCCAGGCCCGCTGGCGTGGTCGGCGGCGATCTGAACCTGCAAACCTTGGTCGATATCATCAATGCCCTGGATTTCGACGGCATCGGCCATGCCTTCCTGGTCAGTGCCGACGGCAAGGTTCTGGTGCACCCGGACAAAGACCTGGTCATGAAGAACCTCAAGGAGATCTATCCACAGGACACCCCGCGCATCAGCAGTGAATTCAGCGAAGCGCAGCTCGATGGCGACACCCGCATCCTCACCTTCACGCCGGTCAAGGGCCTGCCTTCGGTCAACTGGCATATCGGCTTGTCGGTCGACAAGGCCAAGGCCTATTCCATGCTCAGCGAATTCCGCGCCTCGGCCATCATCGTCACGGTGATTGCCGTGGTGCTGATCATTGTCCTGCTCGGCCTGCTGATCCGTGTGCTGATGCAGCCGCTGACCGCCATGGGCAAGGCCATGGAGGATATTGCCAAGGGCGAAGGCGACCTGACCAAGCGTCTGGCGATCCAGTCCAATGACGAATTCGGCGCCCTGGCGCGCTCGTTCAATCAGTTCGTCGAACGTATCCACAGCTCGATCCGTGAAGTGTCATCGGCCACCGTCCAGGTCAACGAAGTAGCCAAGCTGGTGGTCAATGCCTCCAACTCCTCGATGGTCAACTCCGACGAACAGGCCAGTCGCACCAACAGCGTGGCAGCTGCCATCAATCAGCTCGGCGCGGCTGCACAGGAAATCGCCCGCAACGCCGCCGACGCCTCGAGCCAGGCATCGGATGCCCGCCATCAGGCAGAAGACGGCGGCAAGGTGGTGCAGCAAGCGATCCGTTCGATGAGTGAACTGTCGAACAAGATCAGCGACGCCTGCGCCAAGATCGAGATGCTCAACAGCAAGACCGTGGACATCGGCCAGATCCTCGAGGTGATCAAGAGCATCTCCCAGCAGACCAACCTGCTCGCACTCAACGCCGCCATCGAGGCGGCTCGTGCCGGCGAGGCGGGACGCGGTTTCGCCGTGGTCGCCGATGAGGTGCGCAACCTGGCGCACCGCACCCAGGAGTCGGCGCAGGAAATCGAGAAAATGATCGAGGAACTGCAGGTCGGATCACGAGAATCGGTCACCACCATGACCGAGAGCCAGCGCTATAGCGAAGAAAGCGTGGACATCGCCAACCAGGCTGGCGAACGCCTGGGCACGGTGACCGCCCGTATCGGCGAGATCGATGGGATGAACCAGTCGGTGGCCACCGCCACCGAAGAACAGACCTCGGTAATCGAGTCACTGAACATGGACATCATCGAGATCAACACCCTCAACCAGGAAGGTGTGGAGAACCTGCAGGCCACCCTGCGCGCCTGCGGCGATCTGGAGCAGCAGGCCGCACGCCTCAAGCAGATGGTCGACAGCTTCCGAATCTGAAACAGCCAGTAACAAGAAGGGCGCCAAGGCGCCCTTCCTGTTTACCGCTCGTGCTCAGGCTTGTCCTGGGTCTGCTCCTGCAACTGGCGCCACAGCTCGGCCGCATCGGCGAACTCAGTACCATCCTCTTCGCTCAATGCATCAGGGTCGTAACGCCGCACGCAGCCTTCCCCCAGCGTCGGGGGCGCCTTGGAGGTCGCCTTGTCCAGCGGATCACTCATTGCACCTCTCCTCAACCGACGCTCAGTTCACCCTGCTCATGCTGGGCGAATTCCTTGACGGCACGAAGCACGTCATGACGACTGATCTGACCGATCAGACGGCCGCTCTCGATCACCGGCATGCGCCGACGCCGCCCCCTCAGAAAGCGTTCTGACAGCTCGATGATGTCCGCCTCCGGACTCACCGTCTCGACTTCGGTGGTCATATAGGTGCTGACGGTACCGCCAACCGCTTCGTAGTAGGCACCGGAGAGAATGCCACGCAAACAGTCACCCTCCGACAGCAAGCCAATCAGGTGGCCTTGAGAATCGACCACCGGAGCCCCGGAAATACGGTGTTCCAGCAATCGATTGATGGCGGTGAACAGATCAGTATCCGACCTGAAGGTCACCAGATGGCGAGTCATGTAGTCGCGCACCTTGATGGACTTGAGCATGGGCGTTCTCCTCTGACGTGCATCGGGCCGGCCCACGCAGCAAGATCAGTCGAACACCACCGTCTTGTTGTCGTGCACCAGCACTCGGTCTTCCAAGTGATAGCGTAGCCCACGCGCCAGTACCATCTTCTCCACGTCCTTGCCCAGACGCACCATTTCCTCGATGTCATCGCGATGGGTCACGCGTACCACGTCCTGCTCGATGATTGGGCCGGCATCCAGTTCTTCGGTCACGTAGTGCGAGGTGGCGCCAATCAGCTTCACGCCACGCAGCGAGGCCTGGTGATAGGGCTTGGCGCCGACGAACGAGGGCAGAAAGCTGTGGTGGATATTGATCACACGCTGAGAGAACTCGGCACACAGCGCCGGCGGCAAGATCTGCATGTAACGCGCCAGGACGATGACATCGGCCTGATGTTCTTTAACCAGCCGCTCCACCTCGGCGAAGGCCGGTGCCTTGTCCTTGGGGTCGACCGGAACATGGAAGTACGGAATGCCGTGCCACTCGACCATGCTGCGCAGATCGTCATGGTTGGCGATCACACAGGGAATCTCGCAGTCGAGTTCATTGCTGTGCCAACGATGCAGCAGATCGGCCAGGCAGTGCGACTCGCGGCTGGCCATCAGTACCACGCGCTTTTTCTGCGCCGAATCAGTGATGCGCCACTCCATGGAGAACTCACGGGCAATCGGCGAGAACGCCTGCTTGAAACCATCCAGATCGAACGGCAGCGAGTCGGCACGAATTTCGTGGCGCATGAAGAACCAGCCGCTCTGTGTATCGGAGTGGTGACTGGCTTCGGTAATCCAGCCGTTATAGGTGGCAAGGAAATTACTGACTTTGGCAACGATACCGACGCGGTCAGGGCAGGAGATGACTAATCTGAACGTACGCATAACTAAAACCCCAATGGCGGCGCAAAAGTCGGCCATTCTAACGATATGGCGAAAAAACTGCAGCAGCCACGCACCTGCAACAGCCCGCGACTGAGCACCTAGAAAACGCACTATTTGAGCGCACGGAAAACTTCATGACCTAGTTGCTGTAGCCAATTTAACTTAAGCCAGAACGACACATAGGGTTGCATTGCATTTCGGTAATTTTGTGGCCTGCTGTTTACTTGTTATAAGTGCGTGACTATTATTGGATCACTGTTTACTACCACAGATTTATTCACGCCAAGGTAATGCCCATGTCGCTGATCAACGAATACCGCAACATCGAAGAAAGCATCAAAGAGCTCCAAGAGCGTCTGAAGAACATGTCGCAAGACGACAAGCTGAAGAAAGAGCTGGAATTCGAAGGCAAACTACGCACCCTGATGGGCGAATATCAGAAGTCGCTGCGCGATATCATCGCCCTGCTCGACCCTGAAGCCAAGTCTGCCAAAGGCGTTCGTGCAGCCAAGCCTGCCGTCGTCAAGCGCGCACGCAAGGTCAAGCAGTACAAGAACCCGCATAGCGGCGAAGTGATCGAAACCAAAGGCGGCAACCACAAGACGCTTAAAGAGTGGAAAGCCAAGTGGGGCTCCGACGTAGTCGAAGGCTGGGCCACTCTGCTGGGCTAACTCCTTAGCGACACCCAAAACGCCAGCCATGCTGGCGTTTTTTATTGCCGATGTTTTTTTTCGGAAGTAGCCGCTCCGGGTAATTGCTTGCATTAGCAGTAATACTGAACGAACGAAAAGTTCCCGCATCCCGATTTTTCTTACAACGCACAGAAACGGCCATCGCCCCGCGCATTGCCCCGGCGGCCTGCTGTCCGCTTTAAACGCTAGCGGGATTGATAGCAAAACGCGCCTGCAGCGCCTGTGCATAGGTCTGCCACTGCTGCAAAAGTCGCAATTGGCTTGGGCTGCAGTCAGCGCGCAACTGCTCCAACGCTGCGTGAAATTGCGTCAGTGTATTGGGGGCACCGAACTCCGGATCGTTCAGACGCTGCCGGCAGAACTCTGCCCAGCGCTGAGATTCAGCCGCTGACAGACTGGCGGGAAAATTGCGCGCGCGATAACGAAACAACAACTCTGGCAGCCGGGCATCATCGAATGGCCACTTTTTGTCGTTGGCCAATGCATCGGGTTGAGCGTTACGCACCTGCTCACACAAACGACGGTCACGGTCACCGATAAACCCATCGTACAGCTGTTGCTCGGGGTCGTTACTGCCCGCGAAAGCCTCTTCACGGTAAATGACCGCTAACTTGTCCTGCCAAAGCGGTTGTTCATTTTTCAACACTTCGACATTGCGCTCACAACTCGACCAGTCCAGCTGCAAACGCTGTCGATCCGCCTCGCGCAGCACCGAAAGCGGCGCCACGACCGGACAGCGATTGATGTGCAGTAGCTTCAGCGGCACCGGCAACTCGCCCTCGGCGAGATCCTCACGGCGCGTGTAGATACGACTACGCAGCGTATCGGCATCCAGATTCAGCAAGGGCGACGGATCGGCCTGCAGGTCACAGACGATCAACGCATTGCGGTTGCGAGGATGCCAAGCCAAGGGCAACACGGGCGCCAGATAATGACGTGCCGCAGAGAAGCGTCCGGAAATGTGCAACAGCGGCTGCAGCAGACGAATCTGATCCAGCACTCGCTGCTTGCTGCGCAGTTGGTAGAGAAAGTCGTAAAGCTTTGGCTGACGCTCACGCAGCAGCCGTGCCAGGCCAATAGTGGCGCGCACATCGGACAGAGCGTCGTGCGCCTGACCATGATCGATGCCATTGGCCTGGGTCAGGCGCTCCAGCTTGAGCGAGACCCGCCCCTCTTCCTCAGGCCACTCGATGCCTTCGGGACGCAGCGCATAGGCCGTGCGCACGAGATCGATCAGGTCCCAGCGGCTGTTGCCGCCCTGCCACTCGCGCGCATAGGGGTCGAAGAAGTTGCGATAGAGGCTGTAGCGCGTCACCTCGTCATCGAAACGCAAGCTGTTGTATCCGGCGCCACAGGTGCCCGGTGCCGAGAGCGCGGCATGCACGCGGGTCATGAACTCGCCTTCGTCAAGCCCCGACTGTTGCAGGCGCTGCGGATCGATACCGGTCACCAGGCAGGCAGCCGGGTGCGGCAGGATATCGTCACTGGGGCGGCAGTAGATGTTCAGTGGCTCGCCGATCTCGTTCAGCGCCTCATCGGTACGGATACCTGCCACCTGCAGCGGGCGGTCACACCGCGGATTGATACCGGTGGTCTCGTAGTCGTACCAGAAGATGCTGGAAGTCATTGGCGGCTCCGTACCCAAGGCAAAATTGCCGCCAGTCTATCATTCACCTCTGGCCCAGCCGCTGCCGGCAAAAAGCATGAACCAGCGCACAGGCGCCGCATGAGCGGACGCACTGCACTTGAGAAAAATGCTGTAACCATTAGCATTGGCGCTCCTCTAGCACTCTGTACAAGGACGCAACCATGAGTGACGCGATCACCCCCAATCCCTATGCCGCCCCCACCAGCGACCTGCAACAAGTGCCGTCCAACCAGGTACCGAGCATCGAAGAAGCCCTAGCACGCGGCTATGACTTCAACATCGGCGACCTGCTGAGCGAGTCCTGGAGCAAGGTCAAGGGCACCAAAGGCATCATCATCGGTGGCTTCCTGGTGTTCTACGTGGTGCTTCTGGCAGCCACTTTCATCCTCGGCGGCGTAGTGGGCATCTTCGGCGCGCTGAGCGATAGCATCGCCCTGATGTTCATCGGCGAGATTCTGATTTCGCTGCTGGCATCGGCCCTGGCCTACCCCTTCATGGCCGGCATCAACATGGTTGGCATTCGCCGCGCCGCCGACCAGCCGCTGAACTTCAACGAAATCTTCAGCCACTTCGGCCGCACCGTGCCGCTGATCATCACCGCCGTGGTGATGATGCTGCTGATCTACCTCGGCATGATCCTGCTGCTGATCCCCGGCATCTACCTGGCTGTGGCCTATCTGTTGGCCATTCCGCTGGTGGTCGAGCGTGGTCTGTCGCCCTGGCAGGCACTGGAAGCCTCGCGCAAGGCAATCACTCAGCACTGGTTCAAGGTCTTCGGCCTGTTCCTGCTGCTCGGCCTGATCGTCATGGTCAGCGCCATCCCGCTGGGTATCGGTCTGGTGTGGAGCATTCCGCTGATGGTCGTGGCCATGGGTGTGCTGTATCGCACCATCTTTGGCGTACTGCCTGCTGCCCAATAAGGCCAGCCAATAAGTCGACGTGACTCGGGCCAGTTCGCTGGCCCGGTTGCGTTCGTGGCCCGCTGCTCGCTAGCATCGGGCTTTCCTTGATGCAGTCCGCCGATGCCCTCACGCTCAAGCGCCAGCTTTTCATCCCCACTGCCGCCCCTGGATACTCGCTATCAGGTCGAGACGCCGGAAGGTATCGATCTGCATCTGCGACCAGCCGGGCTGGTCCCGCGCGCCCTGGCGTTCGCCATCGACCTGGCCATTCGCGGCCTGATCCTCGCCCTGATGTTCATCGTCCTCGGCCTGCTTGGTCAGTTCGGCATGGGCCTGGGCACCATCCTGCTGTTTCTCGTGACCTGGTGGTACATGGTGCTGTTTGAGGTGCTCAACCAGGGCCGCTCTCCCGGCAAGCAGATGCTCGGCCTACGCGTGGTGCACGATGACGGTACGCCCATCGGCTGGGCCGCATCGCTGACGCGCAACCTGCTGCGCTTCGTCGATATCCTGCCGTTTGGCTACACCCTGGGCATCATCAGTTGCCTGAATCACCCGGCCTTTAAGCGCCTTGGCGATATCGCTGCCGGCACGCTGGTGGTCTATCGCGATGCACCACTGAGCAAACCGCTACTCGCCGACGCAGAGCCAATGCCAGCTCCCTTCCCGCTCAATCTTGACGAGCAGCGCGCCGTCCTCGGTTTTGCCGAACGTGGCGGGCAACTCTCTGCAGCACGCCGTGCCGAGCTGGCGGCACTGCTGGCCGAGCCACTGCAAGTGCCTGCCGAACAGGCCGAACCGCGCCTCAACGGCATCGCGCGCGGCCTGCTGGGAAGTGCACCGTGAAACAGAGCCTGTTCGAAAGTCGCCATCAGCCGGATTGGGATGCCTTCAACAGCCAACTCGAGGCGCTTGAGCGCGGCAAGTCCAAAACGCAGGCCTACCATGGCTTCGCCGCCAGCTACCGGCAGCTTTGCCAGCATCTGGCGCTGGCTCAGGCGCGCGGCTACAGCAGCCACCTGATCGACCAGTTGCAGCAATTGGCGATGCGCGGCCACCAGCAGTTCTACCGCCATCGCAGCCACCTTGGCGCGCAGATGATCCGCTTTCTGTTCGGCGGCTTCCCGCGCCTGGTACGCAGCGAGTGGCGCAGCGTGTGCGTGGCCAGCCTGCTGTTCTTCGGCAGCCTGGCATTGATGGGGCTGCTGACCTATCTCTATCCCGAGCTGATTTTCAGCCTGGTCAACCCCGATCAGGTCAGCGAAATGGAAGGCATGTACGATCCCGACGCGCGACGCCTCGGCCGCTTCAGCGAGCGCGGTTCGGGCGACGACTGGGTGATGTTCGGCTTCTACATCATGAACAACATCGGCATCGCCTTTCAGACCTTCGCCAGCGGTCTGCTGCTGGGCCTGGGTAGCCTGTTCTTCCTGCTCTTCAACGGCCTGATGATCGGCGCAGTGGCCGGCCATCTGACGCGCATCGGCTACGGCGAGCCGTTCTGGTCCTTCGTTATCGGCCATGGTGCCTTCGAGCTGACCGCCATCGCCCTGGCAGGCGCGGCCGGTTTCAAGCTCGGCTGGGCGCTGCTCGCCCCCGGCCGCCTGCCCCGTGGCGAGGCTTTGCGCCTGGCCGCTGGCAAGGCGATACAGCTGGTGGCCGGGGTGATCCTGTTCCTGCTGCTGGCCGCGTTCATCGAGGCGTTCTGGTCATCCACCACATTCGCCAGCCCGAATATCAAGTACGCCGTCGGTGCCGGGCTCTGGGCACTGGTGCTGAGTTATCTGTTGTTGGCCGGGCGGAGGCAGCATGCGCCTGACTGAAGCCAGCGTCGCCATCCGTCCGCGCAGTGCCTGGGAAGCCATCGACCTCGGCGTGCTACTCGCCCGCCGTCACGCCGGCCTGCTGATGGCCAGCTGGGCACTGGTCACACTGCCTCTGTTCGCCCTGCTCTGCGCATTGCTCTGGCAGTATCCGGGTTGGGCAATCTTTCTGTTCTGGTGGCTCAAACCCGCCTATGAACGGTTGCCGCTGTACATCCTTTCGCAAGCCCTGTTCGGCAATACGCCCTCGCTGAAACAGGCCCTGCGCGCCATACCAAAACTGCTGCGACCACAATTGCTGGCCAGCCTGACCTGGCGCCGACTGAGCCCAACGCGCAGCTTCGATCTACCCGTGTTGCAATTGGAGGGCCTGGCCGGGCAAGCGCGCAGCCAGCGCCTGGTAGTGCTCGGCCAGCGCGACAGCGCCGCCGCTACCTGGCTGACGCTGGTAGGCATGCACCTGGAAGTCGCCCTATGGATGGGCCTGGTCGCCCTGTTCTATCTGATGCTGCCACAACAGGTGGAGCTGAACTGGACCTGGGAAAGCATGATCGCCGCCAGCAGTGGCCAATGGCTGTGGCTGGAGCACCTGTCCAACCTGCTTTACGTGCTACTGCTGATCATCTGGGAGCCGGTCTACGTCGCCTGTGGTTTCACCCTCTACCTCAACCGCCGCACCGCCCTGGAAGCCTGGGATATCGAGCTGACCTTCCGCCGCCTGCGCCAACGCCTGACCGGCAGCGCCTACGCCCTGTTGCTCGGTTGCGCCGTATTGCTGACGCAGCTGCCAGGCGACGCCTGGGCCGACACGCAACCAATCGTCAGCGAAGACGTCGAGCAGGCCGACGACCCGCAAGGCCCCGAGGCACCACGCCTGCTCCAGCAGCCGCTGAGCAGCCAGGCCGCGCGTGAAAGCATCGAAGCGCTGCTCGACGAACCGCCCTTCCAGCACCGCGAAACCGTCACGCGCTGGCGACTGGGCGAAGAAAAGCCCGCTGAGGAGCCCAAACCGGAAGACGTCGAAGCCTTCCTCGATATGCTCAAGAACCTGCTCAAGCTCGGCGAATGGTGGAAGAGTCTGGATGTCGTCGCGCAGATCTTCGAAGTGCTGCTGTGGGCGGCACTGGCTGCGCTGCTGGCCTTCGTTCTGTGGCGCTACCGCGAGTGGCTGCAGGCCTTTGGCGAACGTATCGGCCTGCCGACACGACGCCGGCAGGTCGCGCCGCAACAGCTGTTCGGTCTGGAACTGGCGCCGGAGACACTACCCGATGACGTCGCCAGCGAAGCCGAGCAGCTCTGGGCCGAACAGCCGCGCGCAGCACTCGGTTTGCTCTACCGCGCCTTGCTCAGCCGGCTTTTGCACGAGCACCGCCTGCCCCTGAAACAGTCGCACACCGAAGGCGAAGTTCTGCACCTGGTCGCCGGTCTTGAGCAGCAGAATCTGGAAGACTACAGTCGCCAGCTCACCCTGCATTGGCAGGTCCTGGCCTATGGTCATCGCCTGCCTGACGAGTCACTGCGCCAGGGCCTGTGCCAGGGCTGGCGTAGCCTCTTTGGTCAGGAGCGTGCAGCATGAGTCGGCGCGCCGGTTTCATCCTCGCCATGGCCCTTCTGCTGGGCCTGGGACTGCTGGCCAGTTATGTGCTGGGCAAGCTCGAACCTTATGAGGACGTGGTCGAACACGGCCCTTCTCCCGAGGTTGCCAGCAGCCCTTACCTGGCGGCGGAACACTTCCTGCGCAAACAGGGCATCGCCGCTCGCCGCGCCGAAGGCCTGGACGTGCTGGACAGCCTGCCCAGCGAAGGTCAGACCCTGATGCTGCTGGCCGACCGCGGCAACATGACGCCACGCCAGGTCGAACGCGTGCTGCAATGGACGGCCAATGGCGGTCACCTGCTATTCATCGCCGAACGCCTGTGGAACGAAGAGGAAGGCGAGAGCGGCGACCTGCTACTCGATCTGCTCGGCATCCAGCAATACATGAGTGACGACCTGGATGACGAAGAAGCCAGTGAGCCCGAGCCGGAAAACCAAGAGCACGAGGCCTACCCGCAACTCACCAAACTCTACTTGGAGAACGAACAGGCCCCGGCCTACATCGCCTTCGACACCGACTTTCATCTGTACGACGCGCAGAACCGGGCACACGCATGGGCCAACAGCGACTCTGCCACGCACTTGCTGCAGCTTTACCACGGCGATGGCCTGATCACCGTACTGAGCGATCCGTGGATCTGGCAAAACCGCAATATCAACGAATACGACCACGCCTGGCTGCTCTGGTACCTGAGCCAGGACAGCGCCGTGACCCTGCTCTATCACGCCGACAGCGACGGCCTGGCCCGCCTGCTGCTGCGCCACTTCCCGCTGGCGCTGCTGGTGCTGGCGCTGTTGATCATCGCTACCCTGTGGCACGTCGGTGTGCGCCATGGCCCACTGCAGGCGCCGGCCAGGCGCGCCCGTCGCCAGCTCGAAGAACACCTGCGCGGCAGTGCCGACTTCCTCCTCCGTCGCAGTGGTCAGCACAGCCTGCTCAAAGGTCTGCAGCAGGACATCAATCGACGCGCACGCCGCCGCCACCCCGGTTTCGAGAAACTCGCCGTCGCCGAACAATGGCAAGTGCTCGGCCGCCTGACCCGCCTGCCCGCCAAGAACATCAGCCAGGCCATGCGCCCACTGCCACCGCAGCGCCTATCCGCCAGTGACTTCACCCGCCAGGTCGCCCACCTGCAAACCCTCAGGAATGCCCTATGAGCGAGATCCCCGAGAACGACAACCTGCCGGTGCAGGAAACCCCGACCGCCGCGCCGAGCAACCCGCAAGCGCAGCAGCGCCAGCGTGCCAGCCAGTTGGCCCAGGCTCTGCGCGCCGAGCTGCGCAAGGCCGTGATCGGCCAGAGCGCGGTGATCGACGATGTGCTCACCGCGCTGATCGCCGGTGGCCATGTGCTGGTCGAAGGTGTGCCGGGGCTGGGCAAGACCCTGCTGGTACGCGCCCTGGCGCGCTGCTTCGGCGGCGAGTTCGCGCGCATCCAGTTCACCCCGGACCTGATGCCCAGCGATGTCACCGGCCATGCCGTGTACGACATGCAGAGCGAGCAGTTCAAGCTGCGCAAGGGCCCGGTGTTCACCAACCTGCTGCTGGCTGACGAAATCAACCGCGCACCGGCCAAGACCCAGGCCGCCCTGCTGGAAGTGATGCAGGAACGCCAGGTAACCCTGGAAGGTCGCGCCCTGCCCGTGCAGTTGCCGTTCATGGTGCTGGCGACCATGAACCCGATCGAGCAGGAAGGCACCTACCCGCTGCCGGAAGCCGAGCTGGACCGCTTCATGCTCAAACTGCGTATTGATTATCCGCAGCAGGACGAAGAGCTGAACATGGTGCGCCAGGTGACGCGCTCGGCCAAGGCCGACATGCTCGAAGTCAGCCCGCTGCGCACCCTGCTGCAAGCCAAGGACGTGCTGGCGCTGCAAAAGATCGCCAGCGATCTGGCCCTGGATGATCAGGTGCTCGATTACGCCGTGCGCCTGGCCCGCGCCACCCGCAGTTGGCCAGGCCTAGCCATGGGCGCCGGGCCGCGTGCGTCGATCGCCCTGGTACGCGGCGCCCGCGCGCGTGCGCTGCTGCGCGGCGGCGACTTCGTCCTGCCGGATGACATCAAGAGCTGTGCCCTGGCCGTGCTGCGCCATCGCGTACGCCTGGCGCCAGAGCTGGATATCGAAGGCTTGTCGGTGGATCAGGTTCTGCAACAGTTGCTCGATCAGGTGCCGGCACCGCGCCTATGAAACCTTCGCGCCTGCTCCTCGGGCTGCTCGGCGGCCTGTTCGCCGCCGCCGTATTGCTCGGTGCCTTGCCCCTGCTCGGCATTCGCCTGGCAGATAGCCTGATGCCAGTGGCCTGGGGGTTGTTGCTGGCGTTGCTGCTGATCGCCGCTGTCGACGCCCTGTGGCTGCGGCGCCAGCCATCTCCGCGTCTGGAGCGCGTGTTGCCGGGTAATCTGCCGCTCGGGCGCTGGAGCGAGGTGCAACTGATCGTTCACCATGACTTTGCCCAAACCCAGGAAATCGAGGTCTTCGACCATGTACCGGAAGGCATGGCCTTCGACTTCCTGCCGCAACGCGTCACCCTACACCCGGGCCAGCAAACCCACGCCAGCTATCGCCTCAAGCCGCTGATCCGCGGGCATTTCCATTTCGACCTGTGCGAGCTGAAGCTGCCCAGCCCGCTGCGCCTGTGGCAGGCCAAACGCCTGCTGCCGCTGGCTGACGAGAGTCGCGTCTACCCGGACTTCGCCCGCCTCTACGGCGCGCAGCTCAAGGCCGTGGACGACTGGCTGAGTCAGTTGGGCGTACGCCAACGCCCGCGTCGCGGCCTGGGTCTGGAATTTCACCAGCTACGCGAATTTCGTGACGGCGACACCTTGCGCCAGATCGACTGGAAGGCCACCGCGCGCAAGCGCACACCCATCGCTCGCGAGTATCAGGACGAGCGCGACCAGCAGATCGTCTTCCTGCTCGATTGCGGCCGCCGTATGCGTAGCCAGGACGACGAGCTATCGCACTTCGACCACGCCCTCAATGCCTGTCTGCTGCTCAGCTACGTCGCCCTGCGCCAGGGCGATGCCGTCGGCCTGGCAACCTTCGCCGGCAACCAGTCGCGTTACCTGGCGCCGGTCAAAGGCCCGGCTCAGTTGAACGTGCTGCTCAATGCCGTTTACGACCTCGAAACCAGCCAGCAACCGGCCGACTTCAGCGCCGCTGCCGACTTGCTGCTGGCACGTCAGCGGCGCCGCTCGCTGGTAGTGCTGGTGACCAACCTGCGCGACGAGGATGACCAGGACCTGCTCGCCGCCGTGCGTCGCCTGTCGCGTCAGCATCGCGTGCTGATCGCCAGCCTGCGTGAGGAGGCGCTGGACCGCCTGCACCAGACGCCCGTAGAGCAATTCGATCAGGCCCTGGCTTACTGCGGTACGCTGGACTACCTCAACGCCCGCGCCGACCTGCACGAGCGCCTGGCCGCCCACGGCGTACCGGTGCTCGATGCTCGCCCAGGCGAACTCGGCCCGGAACTGGTGAGCAGTTATCTGGCCTGGAAGAAGGCCGGCGCACTCTAAAGGTATGTTGGCGTTTGCGCACGAGCGCGTCGAAAGAGGCAACTGCTGGCGCCTCTGCTTGTCGAACCCAATGCTGCAGAGGCCCTGGCACCGGCTTTCCCACACAGATGTTGCGTGGTTATGGCCGTGGCCGGGTGCTATGATTCCGAGTCTGCGGCGCAAAGAGTACAAACTCGACGCCGCCCATAGGCCGCCCGTGATCGGCCTTGCGCATACCGCACACGACCTGAGTAGGAGATAGACCATGGCTTTTGAATTGCCGCCGCTGCCTTACGAAAAGAATGCCCTCGAGCCGCACATTTCTGCCGAGACCCTCGAGTTCCACCACGACAAGCACCACAACACCTACGTCGTGAACCTGAACAACCTGGTGCCGGGCACCGAGTTCGAAGGCAAGAGCCTGGAAGAAATCGTCAAGACTTCCTCAGGCGGCATCTTCAACAACGCCGCTCAGGTGTGGAACCACACCTTCTACTGGAACTGCCTGTCGCCGAACGGCGGTGGCCAGCCCACCGGCGCCCTGGCTGACGCCATCAACGCTGCCTTCGGTTCCTTCGACAAGTTCAAGGAAGAGTTCAGCAAGGTTTCCATCGGCACCTTCGGTTCCGGCTGGGGCTGGCTGGTGAAGAAAGCTGACGGTTCCCTGGCTCTGGCCAGCACCATCGGCGCTGGCTGCCCGCTGACCTCCGGCGACACCCCGCTGCTGACCTGCGACGTCTGGGAACACGCCTACTACATCGACTACCGCAACCTGCGTCCGAAATACGTCGAGGCGTTCTGGAACCTGGTGAACTGGGACTTCGTCGCCCAGAACTACGCGGCCTGAATCTCAGCCCCGTAATGCGAAAACCCGGCCCTTGTGGCCGGGTTTTTTCGTTTTTGGCTTGCGCATCCGGCGTGCAGGACGAAACACCGTAGGCGCTCGCAATACCTTATAACCGATGGCAAACCCACGATCTTCGCCGTGTATTTGCCAGCTCATCGGATCGATGACGAGCAGCGCCATACAGAAGCGCAGCTGTGACAGGCAGACAATCCGACCAAAGGCGCTCAAGTCCGCGGTAATTTCTACGACACAGAGCGGTCGGCCGACGTCGTAACACCAATTCGCGACCCGGCGTGCCGCTTGTGGATAAATAGTGCCGACAGACATGATGGCCCTTTGACGGCCAGGCCTAGATTGCCAATACTCTCGTCTGACTGAGGCTGTAAGCATCGACACAAGGAATTGCCTTTGAAGCTGGAATTGAAGAACAGCTTGTCACTCAAGTTGCTCCGCGTGGTGCTGTTATCAGCACTCGTAGTCGGGGTGGTATTGAGTTGCGCGCAGATTGTCTTCGACGCCTACAAGACCCGTCAGGCCGTGGCCAATGACGCCCATCGCATTCTCGGCATGTTCCGCGACCCTTCGACTCAGGCGGTGTACAGCCTGGACCGCGAGATGGGCATGCAGGTGATCGAGGGGCTGTTCCAGCACGAGTCGGTGCGCTATGCGTCCATTGGTCACCCCAACGAGCCGATGCTCGCAGAACGTTCGCGTGATCTGGCGCAAATACCCACGCGCTGGCTGACCGACCCGATCCTCGGTCAGGAGCAGCTATTCTCGACCAAGCTGGTCGGCCGTGGTCCTTACAGCGAATACTACGGCGACCTCAACATCACCCTCGATACGGCGCCCTATGGCGAGAGCTTCGTCACCAACTCGGTGATCATCTTCATCTCAGGTGTGCTGCGCGCCATGGCCATGGGCCTGGTGCTCTATCTGGTTTATCACTGGCTGCTGACCAAACCGCTGTCGAAGATCATCGAGCACCTCACCAACATCAATCCCGACCGCCCCAGCGAACACAAGCTGCCCATGCTCAAGGGCAACGAGAAGAACGAGCTGGGTCTTTGGATCAACACCGCCAATCAGTTGCTGGCCTCCATCGAACGCAACACCCACCTGCGCCGTGAAGCCGAGAACAGCCTGCTGCGCATGGCTCAGTACGACTTCCTCACCGGTCTGCCCAATCGTCAGCAACTTCAACAGCAACTCGACCAGATTCTCGAAGACGCCGGCCGCCTGCAGCGCCGCGTTGCCGTACTCTGCGTCGGCCTGGATGATTTCAAGGGCATCAACGAACAATTCAGTTACCAGAGCGGCGACCAGTTGCTGCTCGCATTGTCCGACCGCCTGCGCAGCCATAGCGGCCGCCTCGGTGCCCTGGCCCGCCTGGGCGGCGACCAGTTCGCTCTGGTGCAGGCCGATATCGAGCAGCCTTACGAAGCCGCTGAGCTGGCGCAGAGCGTACTCGACGACCTGGAGCTGCCCTTCCTCCTCGATCAGCACGAAGTGCGCCTGCGCGCCACCATCGGCATCACCCTGTTCCCGGAAGACGGCGACAGCACCGAGAAGCTGCTGCAGAAAGCCGAACAGACCATGACCCTGGCCAAGAGTCGTTCGCGTAATCGCTACCAGTTCTACATCGCCAGCGTCGACAGCGAGATGCGTCGCCGTCGTGAGCTGGAAAAGGATCTGCGCGATGCTCTGGCGCAGAACCAGTTGCACCTGGTCTACCAGCCCCAGATAGACTACCGCGACCACCGCGTGGTCGGCGTCGAAGCACTGCTGCGCTGGCAGCACCCGCAGCATGGCTTCGTCGCACCGGACCTGTTCATCCCACTGGCCGAACAGAACGGCACCATCATTCCCATTGGTGAATGGATTCTCGACCAGACCTGCCGCCAACTGCGCGAATGGCATGACCAGGGCTTCAGCGATCTGCGCATGGCCATCAACCTGTCCACCGTGCAGTTGCACCACGCCGAGCTGCCGCGCGTGGTCAACAATCTGATGCAGGTCTACCGCCTGCCGCCGAAAAGCCTGGAGCTGGAGGTCACCGAAACCGGCCTGATGGAAGACATCAGTACCGCCGCCCAGCATCTGCTCAGCCTGCGCCGCTCCGGCGCGCTGATCGCCATCGATGACTTCGGTACCGGCTACTCCTCGCTGAGCTATCTGAAGAGCCTGCCGCTGGACAAGATCAAGATCGACAAGAGTTTCGTGCAGGATCTGCTCGAAGACGAAGACGACGCCACCATCGTTCGCGCCATCATTCAGCTGGGCAAGAGCCTGGGCATGCAAGTGATCGCCGAAGGCGTGGAAACCGCCGAGCAGGAGGCCTACATCATCGCCCAGGGCTGCCATGAGGGTCAGGGCTACCTGTACAGCAAACCGCTGCCAGCGCGCGATTTGACGCTGTTCCTCAAGCAGTCACGACGCCTGAGCTCAGCCGCGACGCTGTAAACGTCAGCCACAAAAAACGCCGCGATTCGTCGCGGCGTTTTTTGTTCGAGCCCGCAAACCCGGCTTACCAATTCTGCACACCGAGTAACCAGGCTGTAGCCAACGCACCTACCAGGCACAGCACGGCGCCACCGGCGGCTTGCCAATAGAATCTACGAGCCAGTTCGTCCTCACCGCTATTGGAGAGGATGAACGGCTGCCGTTCGCCAGGCTTGGCCATGTGATGCCGCGCCGGCTCGGATGCCTTTTGCCGATGGCGATCCTCTGCCTCCAGCTGCGCCGCCAGTCGCACGCGATTCCATTCCTGCTCGTCGAGCTCGCCGTTGCCGTCGCTGTCGAAACGCCGCAGCAGGCCGACGTAATCGCCCTTCCATTCACGGATCACTTCGCCCTGAGCGGCCTGCCTGTCGAACCCCTGCTGCGCAGCGCCACGGGTGCGAAAGTCGCCGATGGCATACAGCGGCTGGCCAACGTGAAAGCGCTCCTCGCAGTAGCGATAACGCTGACCGCTGGTGAGAAAACCGAACAATCCGCTCTTGGCCGGGCCCAGCGGGTGCCGCAGGTTGCCCTCCCAGACGTCACGCACCGCCGCATGAATCTCGGCACCACGTGGATCGATCAGGCATTCGCCGGTGCCATCGACCAGGCGTAACCAGGCATCGCTGGCCCCACTCTCGATCACCCGCCAGCTGCGCTTCTTGCCGCTGGAACGATATTCCTCGATACGAAAGCGCCACCATAGGCAGGGTTTACCGGTCAGGGGTCCACTCAACTGCATGTCCGGCAGCGTCTCAAGCACCCCATAGAGCTCAACGTAACCCTGCGCCGCCGAGCGAATCTTCGAGGTCGGCGTGTCGAGCAGATGGCGCGCCTGCGACCAACCCCGCAGGCACCACCAGGCGCCGCCCAGGCAGGCGCCGAGAGTGAACGTGAGCGTGAAAAAGAAGCCGAAGGGGTCCGCCTGCATCATCGGCTGACGCTCAATTGAATAGCGACTTCATATCCACATCGGCTTTCTCCGCCTCGCTGAACACCAGCAACTCGGCAGCCTGGAAGTTGAACATTCGCGCGATGAGTACATCGGGGAACTGCTCGATGCGCACGTTGTTGAGGTTGACCGCCTCGTTGTAAAGCTCGCGGCGATCGGCGATGCCGTTTTCCAGGCCGCTGATACGCTGCTGCAGATGCTGGAAACTGTCGTTGGCCTTCAGCTCGGGATAGTTCTCGGCCAGGGCAAAGAGCTGACCGAGGCCCGCGCGCAGACCACTTTCAGCCTTGCCCAGGGCGCCGACATCATGTTGTTCGCGAGCACTGGCAACGGCGCTACGCGCTGCAATCACCCGCTCCAGGGTCGAGCCTTCGTACTGCATGTACTGCTTGCAGGTTTCCACCAGCTTGGGCAATTCGTCATGACGCTGCTTGAGCAGCACGTCGATGTTCGACCAGGCCTTGCTCACTCCATGCTTGAGGCGCACCAGGCCGTTGTAGAGGGACACCGCGTAGGCGCCGAGCAGGACGAGGACGACGATAACGATCACGGCGGTCAGGCTCATGCAGTTTTCTCCATGCAGAACTGCGTATCAGGTGCTGGCATTCTAGCGGCAGCGATGGCCTTGGGCAGCGATATCCTGCACAAGGATGAATAATGGCCTTTACACATAATGCGAAACATTTGCATTATGTTGCGGTTTTTCAGGTACCCCTGCGTACCGTCCACATTCGTACATGCAAAGGACTCCGCCATGATTCGTATGCTCCTGGCCTCCGCCAGCCTGCTGGCCATCGCCATTTCCCTCGCTGGCTGCGGCGAAGACAAAGCCCCTGCCACCCAGGCTGCAGCGCCTGCCGCCGCCACCGAAAGCGCGGCGCCAGCCACCGCGGCGAAGGTCGACGAAGCAGCGGCGAAGGCCGTGGTCAATCATTACGCCGATCTCGCCCTGGCCGTGTTCAGCGACGCCGCGAGCACCGGCAAGGCACTGCAGGCTGCAGTCGATGCACTGCTCGCCGCCCCCAGCGAAGCGACCCTGAAAGCCGCCCGTGAAGCCTGGCTGGCCGCGCGCGTGCCGTACATGCAGACCGAAGTGTTCCGCTTCGGTAACCCGGTAGTCGACGAGTGGGAAGGCCAACTCAATGCCTGGCCGCTGGACGAAGGTCTGATCGACTATGTCGCCGAGGACTACCAGCACGCCCTGGGTAACCCGGGCGCGCAAGCCAACATCATCGCCAACACTGAGATTCAGGTCGGTGAAGACAAGATCGATGTCAGCGAGATCACCGGCGAGTTGCTGGCCAGCCTGAACGAACTGGGCGGTTCCGAAGCCAACGTCGCCACTGGCTACCACGCCATCGAATTCCTCCTCTGGGGCCAGGACCTCAATGGCACCGAACCAGGTGCTGGCGAGCGTCCCTACACCGACTACCTGGTAGGTGAAGGCGCCACCGGTGGCCACAACGAGCGCCGCCGCGCCTTCCTCAAGGCGGCTACTGACCTGCTGGTCAGCGACCTGAACGACATGGTCGAGCAGTGGAAGGACGGCGTAGAAGGCAACTATCGTAGCGAACTGGTCGCCGATTCGGCCGACAACGGTCTGCGCAAGATGCTGTTCGGCATGGGCAGCCTGTCCCTCGGCGAACTGGCAGGCGAGCGCATGAAGGTCGCACTGGAGGCCAACTCCACCGAAGACGAGCATGACTGCTTCAGCGACAACACCCACAACTCGCACTTCTACAACGGCAAAGGCATTCGCAACGTTTACCTGGGCGAATACAAGAAGGTCGACGGCACCACCCTGACCGGCCCGAGCCTGTCCGAGCTGGTCGCCAAGGCCGACGCCCAGGCCGATGCCACGCTCAAGGCCGACCTGCAGGAAACCGAAGCCAAACTGCAGGCCCTGGTCGACAGCGCCGAGAAGAACAACGTGCACTTCGACCAGCTGATCGCGGAAGGCAATGCCGAAGGTCAGCAACTGGTACGTGACGCCATCGCCGCCCTTGTCAAGCAGACCGGTGCCATCGAACAGGCCGCGGGCAAGCTAGGCATCAGCGACCTTAACCCGGACACTGCCGATCACGAATTCTGATCGACATAGCGGACTGAAAAAGCCGGCGCCTCCGCAAGGAGCGCCGGTTTTTTTTTGGCTCTTCGCATAGTGTGGTGAAGGTACGGATTGACACCGTACTGGCAAGTTTGTGTGCGTATCGCTTACTGACTTGGCACCATCCATTACCGCGTCTGCTGAACGTTTGGGTTGCGCCCCTTACGGGCGCCACACCTTTCTTGCTTGCCCAAGAAAGGTGTGCCAAAGAAAGGCACCCCGACATTCGGGTTTCGCTACGCGAAACTTCCCTCGCTCCGGCATTGCTCCGGGGGCCGGCTTACAAGGGCCATCCCTGGCCCTTTAAGCCTTTCGCCGCATCCATGCGGCTCACTCCCCTACGCAACACCTCTGCTCGGCCTCCTGAAGGGGACCTATTCGCGAGCTTGCGAAATCTTCAGCAGATCAAAGTCGGTAGCGTCTGGCTTTTGCTCTTTCACCGCGATCTTACAGACGACGCCCAAATCCCCTTCAGGAGGCCGAGTGGAATCACCGTGGAAGGGGTTGAGCGACATGGATGTCGCGAGAGCTGCGATGGGCCAGGGATGGCCCTTCGCAGCGTGCCCCTGGAGTGGTGATGGAGCGAGGAAACCCCGGCGTAGCCGGGGCCGGATGGTGGGGTGCCCTTCTCTTTGGTTACTTTCTCTTGGGCAAGCAAGAGAAAGTGACTCGCCCGTAAGGGGCGAAACCCTTCAGATCAGACGACGCGCTAACGGATAGTGCCTGCACCGGCAGCTAACATGTAATTGCCAGTCCGGTGTCGGGCGTATCCTCCGCGCGAAAATGCGAAGAACCTTTTTATTCCTGCTGCCAGCTCCGGGCCACCGCGCTGCGATATTCACCTGGGCTCACGCCATAAACCTGCTTGAACTGTCGCGATAAGTGGCTCTGATCGGCGAAGCCCAACTGCATCGCCACAGCGACCGCCGTGCAGCCCGTCTTGAGCAACGCCCGCGCCTGTTCGAGGCGACGCTGTTTGAGCCAGGCATGCGGCGGCAAGCCGGTCGCGCGGCGAAATACGCGCGCGAAGTGAAAAGGTGAGAGGTTGACCGCAGCCGCCAGCTCTTCCAGCGACGGCGGCTCGACCAGTCGCTCGGCGAGCATTTGCTTGGCGCAGGCCACGGCCCAGGGCTCGCGCCCAGGCGCAGGCGGTTCGGCAAGCTGCGCATGGTGCTGGAACAGCAGCAAGATCGCCTCACGCCAGGCCAGTTGCTGCTGCAACGCCTCGGCGCCATGTTCGAGCAGTTGGTGCAGTTGCAGAAAGGCCGCGTGCAAACGCGGATCATGCAGCACGCTGAAGGTAAACGACGGCATGCCAGCCTTGGCCAGACCCAGCTCCTGTAGCGCTCCCAGTACCTGGGCGTTGTCGGGATAGAAACCGCGATAGCGCCAGCCGTCTTCGTGCGCCTTGGAGCCGGTGTGCACTTCATCAGGGTTGATCAACACCATGCTGCCCTGTGGCGCCAGGTGATCGCAGCCACGGTGGCGAAAGCGCTGGGCGCCATGCTCGATCACGGTGAAGACGAACCCTTCATGTACGTGCGGCGCGAAACGCTGCTCAAGGTAGCGCGCCTGCAACAGCTCGACACCGCTCAATGCGGAAGCTTGCCAGAAGCGGGTCTGCTCACGACTGTGCATACGGCTCAGGCGTTGAAGCCCGCCTCCATCGCCTCACGCAGCGCCGGCCATTCCAGGTCGGTGATGCTGTACAGCACGGTGTCATCGAGCCGGCCATCAGCCAGGCGGCGATGGTTGCGCAGCAACCCTTCACGAACTGCGCCGAGCTTCTCGATAGCGCGCTGCGAACGCAGGTTGCTGGCGGCAGTTTTCAGCTGCACGCGGACCATCCCCCAATTTTCGAAAGCGTGCTTGAGCATCAAATACTTGATGCTGGCGTTCAACCCGCTGCCATGCTGGCGGTGATCAAGCCAGGTCCAGCCAATTTCACAGGCCGGCAGGGTGTTCATGAAATCGGCGAAACGGGTGGTGCCCACCAACTCGTCACCCAGGCGAATGACGAACGGCAGTGCGCGCTGCTCGCGCAGATCGGCCAGGGCGCTGCGGTACCAGTCCAGCCGCTGGGTACCGCTCATGTACAGCAGCTCTTCGCGATTGGCCTCGGCCAACGCTACCAACGCCGGGATATCCGCATCGGAGAGCGGTTCTAGGCGCAAAGCGCCACGTTGCAAAGTCACCAGCTGCGGCTTGAACATAGAGGCTTCCTCGGGTCCGTCCTTGGGCAGAATCGCAAACCGACCAAGCTATCAGGCCCTGCGCTGCTGCACAATCGAGCCCCGTCGCAAAGCACACCCGCTCGGCTGCGACCTTGGTCGCAGCCGACAGCGTCCGGCTTTGTGCAACACTGATCAACATCGTTTCGTCCTGTTTCGTTCCACTGCGTGTTTCGGAGTCTGCATGTCGCTGTCCCCCGGGCTGATCGCCGCGGTCGCCCTGATCTACATGGCCGTTCTTTTCGCCATCGCCTTCTATGGCGACCGCCGCAGCGCGCCGATGCCACCGAAAGTCCGGGCCTGGGTGTACTCGCTGTCGCTTGCGGTGTACTGCACCAGCTGGACCTTCTTCGGCGCAGTCGGCCAGGCAGCCGAACAGCTGTGGTCGTTCCTGCCGATCTACCTCGGTCCGATCATCCTGCTACTGACCATGCCTTGGGTGCTGCAGAAGATGGTGATGATCAGCAAGCAGGAGAACATCACCTCCATCGCCGACTTCATCGCCGCGCGCTACGGCAAGTCGCAGTCGCTGGCCATCGTCGTAGCCCTGATCTGCCTGGTCGGCGTGCTGCCCTACATTGCCCTGCAGCTCAAGGGCATCGTGCTCGGTGTCAATCTGCTGATCGGCGTGCACGCCCAGGACACCGGCACCAGCGCGCAGGACACCGCACTGATCGTTTCGCTGGCGCTGGCGCTGTTCACCATTCTGTTCGGCACGCGCAACCTCGACGTCACCGAGCACCACCGCGGCATGGTGCTGGCCATCGCCTTCGAATCGCTGGTCAAGCTGCTGGCCTTCCTCGCCGTCGGCGCATTCGTCACCTTCGGCCTGTACAACGGCTTCAACGACCTGCTGGAGCAGGCACACAACACCGTCGAGCTGGACGACTTCTGGAACGAGGCGGTGAACTGGCCGGCGATGCTGGTGCAGACCGGCATGGCCATGATCGCCATCGTCTGCCTGCCGCGGCAGTTCCACGTCACCGTGGTGGAAAACATCGAGCCCAAGGACCTGCGCCTGGCGCGCTGGGTATTCCCGGCCTATCTGGTGCTGGCCGTGCTGTTCGTCGTCCCTATCGCCCTGGCCGGCCAGATGCTGCTGCCAGCCGGCATCACACCAGATTCCTTCGTCATCAGTCTGCCGCTGGCCGAAGCCCATCCGGGACTCGCGGTGCTGGCCTTCATCGGCGGCGCCTCGGCAGCCACCGGCATGGTGATCGTCGCCTCGGTTGCGCTGTCGACCATGATTTCCAACGACATGCTGCTGCCCTGGCTGCTGCGCCGGCAGAGCACCGAGCGGCCGTTCGAGGCGTTTCGCCACTGGATGCTCACCGCCCGCCGCGTCAGCATCGTGCTGATTCTGCTGCTGGCCTACGTCTGCTATCGCCTGCTCGGTGAAGGCACCAGCCTGGCGACCATCGGCCAGGTTTCGTTCGCCGCCATCGGCCAGCTGGCGCCGGCCATGTTCGGCGCGCTGGTGTGGAAGCAGGCCAACCGTCGTGGCGTCTTCGCCGGCCTGATCTTCGGCGCCATGCTCTGGTTCTACACCCTGGTGCTGCCGCTGGCGGCACGTGGCATGGGTTGGTCGCTGGACAGCTTCCCCGGGCTCACCGCCCTGCTCTACGCCCCCATCGGCCTGCAGGTCGACCCGCTGACGCGCGGCGTGGTGCTGTCACTGGCTGGCAACATGCTGCTGTTCGCCTGGGTTTCCTGGTTCTCCCGAACCCGAGTTTCCGAGCACTGGCAGGCTGGGCGTTTCATTGGCCATGACCTGGGCACCAAGCCCAGCGGCCGCAGCCTGCTGGCGGTGCAGGTGGCCGACCTGCTGATGCTCTCCAGCCGTTTCGTCGGCGAGGAACGTGCGCGCCAGAGCTTCACCCGCTTCGCTCTGCGCCAGGGCAAAGGCAAGGACTTCGATCCCAACCAGCCGGCCAATAGCGAATGGATCGCGCATACCGAACGTCTGCTCGCTGGCGTGCTCGGCGCCTCGTCGACCCGCGCAGTGGTCAAGGCCGCCATCGAAGGCCGCGAAATGCAGGTCGAGGATGTGGTGCGTATCGTCGACGAAGCCAGTGAAGTGCTGCAGTTCAACCGTGCCTTGCTGCAGGGAGCGATCGAGAACATCACCCAGGGCATCAGCGTGGTCGACCAGAACCTGCGCCTGGTGGCCTGGAACCATCGCTACCTGGAATTGTTCGAGTACCCCGAAGGACTGATCTACGTGGGGCGGCCGATTGCAGAGATCATCCGCTTCAATGCCGAGCGCGGCATGCTCGGTGGCGGCAATGTCGAAGAGAACGTCGCCAAGCGCCTGTACTGGATGCGTCAGGGCACCGCCCACAGCTATGAACGGGTATTCCCTAATGGTCGGGTGATCGAGCTGATCGGCAATCCCATGCCCGGCGGTGGATTCGTCATGAGCTTCACCGATATCACCGAGTTCCGCGAAGCCGAACGCGCCCTCAAGGACGCCAACGAAAGCCTCGAACAGCGGGTCGCCGAACGGACCTTCGAACTGTCGAAACTGAACCAGGCACTGACCGAGGCCAAGGCCCATGCCGAGGCCGCCAACCAGTCGAAAACGCGCTTTCTCGCTGCAGTCAGCCATGACCTGATGCAACCGCTCAATGCCGCGCGGTTGTTCTCCGCGGCACTGGCTCATCAGGATGAGGCCCTGCCCAGCGAAGCCCAGGAGCTGGTCAGGCACCTGGACAGCTCGCTGCGCTCAGCCGAAGACCTGATCACCGACCTGCTGGATATCTCGCGCCTGGAGAACGGGCGGATCACGCCTGATCGCCATCCCTTCGCCCTGTCCAGCCTGTTCGACACCCTCTCTGCTGAGTTCGGCGTGCTGGCTGCCGAACAGGGCATCGATCTGCGCGTGCATGGCAGCCGGCAATGGATCGACAGCGACATCAAATTGCTGCGCCGGGTGCTGCAGAACTTCCTGACCAACGCCTTCCGCTATGCCAAGGGACGCGTGGTGCTGGGCGTACGCCGCGAAGGCGAGCAATTGCGCATGGAGGTCTGGGACCGCGGCATGGGCATCCCCGAGGACAAGCGCAAGGTGATATTCGAGGAGTTCAAGCGCCTGGATAGCCACCAGACCCGCGCCGAGAAAGGCCTGGGCCTGGGCCTGGCGATTGCCGACGGTCTCTGCCGCGTACTCTCCCACCGCCTGGAAGTGCGCTCCTGGCCAGGTAAAGGCAGCGTGTTCAGCGTCAGCGTACCGCTGGCGAGAAAACCGGCGCCGAAACCACAAGGCACCAGCGCATCGGTAGTCGATGGCCAACCGCTGCAGGGCACTCAAGTGATCTGCATCGACAACGAGGACAGCATCCTCACCGGCATGTACAGCCTGCTGTCGCGCTGGGGCTGCCAGGTGTGGACGGCGCGCAATCGCCTGGAGTGCGAGCACCTGCTCAGCGAGGACGTTCGCCCGCAACTGGCGCTGATCGACTACCACCTCGACGAGGGCGAAACCGGCACCGAACTGATGGCCTGGCTACGCACGCGCCTGGGCGAACCGGTACCGGGCGTGGTGATCAGCGCTGACGGCCGCCCGGAACTGGTCGCCGAGGTCCATGCCGCCGGCCTCGACTATCTGCCCAAGCCAGTCAAGCCTGCGGCCCTGCGGGCATTGCTCAGTCGCCACCTGACGCTGCGTGGCTAGCCGGATCTTGGCCGGAGGCTTGCGCCCTTGTAACCACTGCTGAGCGTGCCACCGGCGCGGCATGCGGTGTCCGCTTACTCGCCCAGCTCGTCCAGCACCGGCAGATCTGCAGAGCGCTCGAGCAGCTCGCCTGGCAGGCTCTTGCTCGCACGGGCGCCCAGCAGCTTGAGATTTTCCACACGACCAATGAGGTTGCCACGACCGTCCACCAGCTTGTTGCGGGCACTGGCGTAAGCCTTGTCCAACTGCTGCAGACGGCTGCCCATCTCATCCAGATCGGCGACGAAGGCGACGAACTTGTCGTATAGCTGACCGGCGCGCTCAGCGATCTCGCGCGCATTCTGGCCCTGACGCTCCTGGCGCCAGAGGCTGTCGATCACCCGCAGCGTAGCCAGCAAGGTGGTCGGGCTGACGATCACCACCTGCTGCTCGAAGGCCTCCTGAAACAGATCCGGCTCGGCCTGCAGCGCCGCGGCGAAGGCCGCCTCGATGGGCACGAAGAGCAGCACGAAATCCAGACTGTGCAAACCTTCGAGGCGCTGGTAATCCTTGCCGGACAGACCCTTGAGGTGGCTGCGCAGCGAGATAAGGTGCTGCTTGAGCGCCTGCTGGCGAATCGGTTCGTCCGCTGCGGCGACATACTGCTGATAAGCGCTGAGGCTGACCTTGGCATCGACGATCACCTGCCTGTCGCCCGGTAGGCGGATCAGCACGTCGGGCTGAAAACGCTCGCCACCAGCGCCCTTGAGGCTGACCTGGGTGTGGTACTCACGCCCCTTCTCCAGGCCGGCATGTTCCAGCACTCGCTCCAGCACCAACTCGCCCCAGTTACCCTGAGTCTTCTGGCCCTTGAGTACACGGGTCAGATTGGTTGCCTCGTCGCCCAGACGCTGGTTGAGCTGCTGCAGACGCTCCAACTCTTTGTTCAGGGAAAAACGCTCACGCGCTTCTTGTTGATAACTCTCGTCGACGCGCTTCTCGAACGCCTGGATGCGCTCCTTGAGTGGGTCGAGCAACTGGCCGAGGCGCTGCTGGCTGGTCTCCGCGAAACGCTGCTCACGCTCATCGAAGATCTTCGTTGCCAGTTCGGAAAACTGGGCGCGCAGCTCGTTGCGCGCGCCCTGCAGATCATCAAGACGCTGCTGCTGGTTGTCGCGGTTTTCCTGCAGCTCGGCAGCCAGCGCCGCACGCTCGGCGGTGAGCCGACGCAATTCAGCTTCATTACGTTCGCGCTGCTGATTCCACGACTGCGCGGCCTCGCGGGCAATGTGTCGCTCCTGCTGCAGCAGCTCGTTCTCACGGCGCAAACCGGCCAACTCGGTCTGCTGCTCCACCTTAATCTCGCTGACCTCGGCCAACTCGGCACGGCAATCATCGAGTTGCGCCAGCAAACCGGTCTGGCTGAGCTGCGCATGCTCCAGGCGCTCCCGCAGCAACGCCTGTTCGCCTTGCTCGCGAGCCAGCCGGCGCTGCAAGGACCAAAGGCCGACCAATAGCGGAACCAGCGCAACGGCGATGCCGATAGCAAGAGAGAGGGGATCGATTGGCATAGACGCTCCATGTTTGACCGCCGTGCAGTATACCCGCCGGCGATTTACACGGCGCCAGCACGCAATCAGCGTGAAAGACGCTCCAGCTCGAGCTGAGCGCCACGGTCGCCCGCGCGCGCAGCCTGGCGCAGGAGTTCATAACCGATGCGGCGATCACGGGTATTACCGCAGTCGCGACAGAGCAGTTGGCCCAACCGGCTTTGTGCCTGAACACAGCCCTTGCGCGCAGGCTGCTTGAGCAGGTTGCCGGCGATGCGTTTGACACTGGGGGTTTGCCCCAGACGCGGGCTGTCGAGCAGCCATAGCGCAACGCGCATGGGCAGACGAGAAGAACCGGGACGGGTCGCAGAGGATGAAGCAGGTAAAGCGCGAGGCATAAATACAGGGGGGGGGGTGACTGCCGGGGCGCGCCACTCTACTCCTTTTTTCTCGAAGGTAAAGCCTTGCCTGCCAGATCGATTGCGGCTGCCAGAAAGAGTTCCCTCACAATCCACAGAAGCTGTGGATAACTCCGTGCACAACTTGGGCGAAAGAACTCACAGGCCTGATGCCATGGGGCTCGCAGTCAAACTGTCGATTTTTTCACCAATGAAAAAAGTGCATATTTTTCATTGACTTAAAAATCAACCACGGAAAATCAAGCGGTTAGCGGCGTTTCTGACAGTGATGTGACAGCCTGCTTCAGCATTGTGCACAACTCCCTGCGACAGATCCGCGCAGCGCTCTGTTTCGCGGCATCCAAACGGCGAATGCAGCCGTCATGCGGCACTGCGATGACCTCGCCCTGCAGCAGAAACCGAGCCCAGCGAAACGGCCTTGATCGGTCCGCCAATCCATACCGCATCGCACGCGGATTCGAACAAGCGCCGCAATGCAACCCCCAGATCGGCTTGGCACTCTCTGGAGCATGGGGTACCGTCCCGCAACGGCACCAGGCAAGGAGAACTCATGAGCCGCCGGCGTTTCTGGCTGAGCATCTGCATGGCGCTTGCGGTGCTGCTCTCGCTGCTCGCCTGCTACGCCATCTATCGCGTGCAGCAGTTGCTCGACGAGCAGCATGTCGAACTGGACTGGCAGGGTTTCAGCCTCAGCTGGCGTGGCCTGCAGCTGCACGAGGTGAGTCTGGTGCAGCGTGACCAGGGTGAATTGCACACTCATGCCAAGCAGCTTCACCTGCAATGGCTGGCCAGCGAGGCGCCGCGCTACCGCCTGGCTGTGCAGGGTCTGCGCGTGGACTGGCTAGCGGCGGATTCAGAAGCGCAGAGCCCGACCGACAGCGGCCTCGACGAAACCGTTCAGACGATATCGAATGCCCTGCCCTGGCTGCCGAGGCGGACCGAACTACGCGACCTCCATGCGCAACTGCCCTGCATCAATGGCCGTTGCGCACTCGATGGCGAGCTCGACCTGCAGCGTCTGGACGATGCCTTGCATCTACGCGTGCGACTGCTACGCGAAAACCACAGCGCAGTATTGCAAGCGCACCTGCAGGGACTCGATGGCGCCCTGGATAGTGCGCGCCAGCTGCAGATGACCCTGCACTTCGATGAACAACAGCAGATGGAGCTGCACAGCGACCTGGCAGTTCAGGGCGATGCACTGCAATGGAACGGCGACCTGCTGCTGGCACCGCTGCAGGAAATCGCCTGGGTCGCCGCCTGGCTGAGCGAGTGGACATCACTGGACACCGCCAATCTGCCAAAGACGCCGCAGCAGGCCGGCATCATCGCCCAGTGGCAACTGCAGCTGCCGCAGACCACCCGCCAGCTCGGCGAGCTGCTGACCGCGCCTGGATGGTTACGTGTCGACGCCCAACTGCCGCAGCCCTGGCCACTGCCCGGCATCGGCCTGCTCAGCGGTGAACTGCAGCTCGACCTGCGCAATGCCGCAGGCGCCTGGCAAGGGCGAAAGCTGCACGGCAACCTGCAACTCGATACCCAGGATGCGCCCTGGCTGACCGCCCTGCCAAACGGCCTGCGAACAAGCCGCCTGCAATTACAGCTGCAGCCGCTGGAAAGCAACCCGGATACCCCACTGGCCCTGCAGCTGAAGCTCGTCGCGGAAGGGGCGTTGCAGGGGCAGATCGACGCCGAGCTCGGCCTGCAGCAATCGCGCGACTGGGCGCTGGAGGTGCGCCAGTTGCAGCTCGATGCCCGCAGCAAACGCGTGGACCTGGATGGCATTCGAGCCGATGGCCTGCAGTTGAATCTCGACCTGTCTGGCAATGTCACCGCGCACCTGCTGCAACTCACGCTGGCCGCCAACTCGCGCCTGGATATCCAGCGCCTACGCGGTGCCGACCTGGATCTGCAACAGGCCCGCTTGACCCTCGCCGGCCTGGGCGTGGCCGGCGCGCCACATGTGCCAACGCTGTCCGGCCCACTGACGCTGCGCGTGCAGAATCTGCAGCACGCACAATTACAGGCCCAGGGCTGGCAATGGCAAGGCCGGCTGGAGGCTGACAGCGTCAGCCAGGCACTCGATGGTGCATTGCTGGCGGACTCGGGGCTGAGCATGGCGCTGCGCCTGAACAACACCGCCGATGCACTGGGGCTGAACGCCACAGTCGATGAACTCTTCCTACGCGCGGGCAACCCGCTGGCCCATACGCTAGCGAGCTGGCCGCCACTGCTGACCCTGGAAAACGGCCGCATTCAGGGCAACGCCAACCTGAGCCTGCCCACTGGCAAGCCCCTGCAACTGAGGGCGAAGCTCAGCGGCAAAGGCCTGGCCGGCATCTATGACCGCAGCACGCTGAGCGGTGTGGACGTCGAACTGCACCTGCGCCTCGCGGGCGAGCGCCTGACACTGGAGCTGCCGAGCCTGAGCGCGAAACAGCTCGACCCCGGTATCGCTCTCGGCCCCTTGCAGCTGCAAGCCAGTTATCAGGCCAGCCTGCAACGCCCTCTGGCTGGCAACCTCAGCCATCAACGCGCGGAACTGGGCATCCTCGGCGGCAGCCTGAGCCTGGAACCAGCGACCTGGGCACTGGATCGCCCCAGCCAGTTGTTGCCACTGAAGCTCAGCGGCCTGGATCTGCAGGAGCTGTTTCGCGTCTATCCAGCCGAAGGGCTCGCCGGCAATGGGCTGATCGACGGCACCTTGCCGCTGCGCCTGGGCGGCGCCATCAGCATCGAACAGGGCCTGATCGAAGCCAGGCCACCAGGAGGGCAGCTGAGCTTTCACTCGCCGCGCATTCGCGCCATGGGCCAGGCCAACCCGGGTATGAAGCTGGTCACCGACGCACTGGAGGACTTCCACTACGATCTGCTCAGCAGTAGCGTCGACTATGATCAGTCCGGCACACTGCAGCTAGGCATGCGCCTGCATGGACAGAACCCGGCCATCGAAAAGGGCCGGCCCATCCACTTCAATATCAATCTGGAAGAAGACATTCCGGCCTTGCTGGCCAGCCTGCAACTGACCGACAAGGTAAGTGGCATCATCCAGCAACGGATTCAGCAATGGATGCGCCAGCGTGTCCCCCAAGAATCAAAGGAGTAGCGCCATGCGCACGTACCGCCTCCTCGCAGTCCTGAGCCTGGGGCTGCTGTGCCAGGCCTGTACCCCGACGGTACAACTGGCGATGCCTAACGAGCCGATCAACATCAACCTGAACGTCAAGGTCGAGCACGAAATCTACATCAAGGTGGACAAGGCGCTGGACAGTGTATTTAGCGAAGGCAGCGGTCTGTTTTGAGCCCACTGTTTTGGCATGAACAGGTCCTACGGAGAGAGACGATGATTCGATACATTTCGACCCTGCTGCTGGCACTCACACTCAGCCTGCCGGCCTACGCACTGAACCTCAACCAGGCCATGAGCGCGCTGGGCGACGCCAAGGCCAGCGGTCAACTCGGCGAGCAACCCAACGGCTATCTCGGCGTGGTCAAAGCCGGTGGCCAGGCCGATGAAATCGCCCGGCTGATCAACCAGGCACGTCGCGCCGAATACCAGAAGGTCGCGCAGGACAACGGCATCAGCCTGAACGACGTGGAAGCCATCGCCGGCAAGAAGGCCATCGAGCGCACGCCCAAGGGTCAGTTCATCCAGCTGAACGGCCAGTGGCTGCAGAAATAGACAGCAGATGGCAGAAACGAAAGAACCCGCCTAGGCGGGTAATGCCAGTCAGTTAAGCGCTACAGCTTGACCTTCTGCGCGCTGAAACGAAAATCCGATGCTTGTTTTGAGCATCGGATTTTTTTATGCGACTTTCCCGCGCCTTGGCACTGACTCACGAAGCGGCTTCTGCCACCCACTCCCTTGACGAGCTGGGGGCGCTGCTTGATCCAGGCCTAGTTAGCACCGCACTGGAAACGGCGGGAGTGGCGACCCTGCGTAAGCGACGTCTCCCTCTTGAAGCCATGCTCTGGTGCGTGATCGCCATGGCGTTGTTTCGCCGGATGTCGGCCTGGGATGCCGCGAGCCGTATGGGCATCATGCTGCCTGGGCAGAAGCCATTGGTAGCACCCAGTGCAATCGTGCAAGGTCGCCAGCGTTTGGGCAGCGCTGCGGTGCGAGAAGTCTTTTCCCTGACTCAACAACGCTGGCATGCCAGCGCCAATCACCCCACTTGGGCCGGTTTGCGCCTGCTCAGTGTCGATGGCGTGGTCTGGCGCACACCGGATACGGACGACAACCGCAAGCACTATGGCAGCGCCAGTAATCAGCATGGCGATACCGGCTATCCCCAAGTTCGCATGGTCTGCCAGATGGAGCTGACCAGCCACATGCTGGTGAGTAGTGCTTTTGCCGGCTACCACAGCAACGAGATGAAACTGGCCGAACAACTGATCGACAGTACACCCGATCACTCGCTGACCTTGTTCGACCGTGGCTTCTATTCACTGGGGTTACTTCATCGCTGGCAACAGACAGGCACTCAGCGCCATTGGTTACTGCCGCTGCGCAAGGATGCTCAATACGAGGTGCTGCGTAAGTTAGGGCGCCACGATGCCATCGTCTCGCTAAAGACCTCGCCGCAGGCGCGTAAACAATGGCCCGATCTGCCAGAAACGCTACAGGCTCGGTTATTAAGCAAGACCATCAAGGGCAAAGTGCGGCAGGTACTGACCTCAATGATCGATCCTCTGCGCTTCCCACCCGACGAAATCGTGGATCTGTATAGCCAGCGCTGGGAAATCGAACTGGGCTATCGAGAAATGAAGCAAGGCATGCTCGCGGGTCACTACACACTGCGTAGTAAAACACCGGAGATGATTGAACAAGAACTGTGGGGCGTACTACTGGGGTACAACCTGCTGCGTTATCAAATGCTGGAAATGAGCAGCCACCGCCCTGGCATCTACCCCTGCGAAATGAGTTTCACCGCTTGCACCTGGGCGATTCTGGGCTTCTTGAACGGGGTCTCTTTGAATCATCCAGGCAATATCCCTCGCTACCTGGCCGAACTACAGGCCTCGGCCATGCACTACGTCCTACCTCATCGCCGTGAGGATCGCAGTTATCCGCGAGCGGTCAAACCCAAGCCGTCCAAGTATCCGACCAGAAATAAAAATGCCAGTCAGCTTAACTGACTGGCATTAGCCTAGGCGGGTTCTTTTTTGCAAATGCAGTGATCAGGCGTCGGCCTTCCCCACAGCATCCTTGATCAGGGTCTGCAGCTCGCCCTTCTCGTACATCTCGGTGAGGATGTCGCTACCGCCGACCAGCTCACCGCCGACCCACAGCTGCGGGAAGGTCGGCCAGTTGGCGTACTTCGGCAGGTTGGCGCGGATTTCCGGGTTCTGCAGGATGTCGACATAGGCGAACTTCTCGCCACAGCCCATCACGACCTGAGCAGCACGGGCCGAGAAGCCACACTGCGGCGCGTTGGGCGAGCCTTTCATGTACAGCAGAACGGTGTTGTTGGCGATCTGCTCTTTGATGGTTTCGATGATATCCATGGGGCACCTCAGCATAGACTTCGCGACCCGACGGTCGCCACGGTGGCGCGATTGTAGCGAAAAGCCGAGCATAATGCTCGGCCTTGCCGTCCTCCCTAGACCTACTTACGACCTCGCGAGCTAGAGACATGCAAGGCGCTACGTTAGTAACAGCCTCCGGCTGGTCAAAACAGGCGAGGAGCGGTCGGAGTCGCGTTCGAGTTTACGAGTTGTAAATGAGCAGTACTCACTTCGTTCGCCCTTCGGGCCGCGCTAAAGCGCGTTAGCCGCAAGAGGCTTTCCGAACCTGTTTTTAACGCAGCAGGGCCGACGCGCAGCAGGTCGTTACGCAGCCACCACCTCCACCGGCACACCATTGAGTACGGCATTACCGGACAGCGCATCGAGCTGGCGCTCGTCGGTCAGATCATTGGCGCTGGCACCCGGCTGGGCGCGCGCAATGTCCATCTGCACGCCAGGACGGGCATGCCCCCAGCCATGGGGCAGGCTGACCACGCCAGCCATCACCTCATCGCTGGCTGCCACCTCTACCTCGATACTGCCAACCCGCGAGCGCACACGTACGCGCTGGCCATCGGCCAAGCCACGACTGGCCAGATCCTGCGGATTCATCAACAACTGATGACGCGGCTTGCCCTTCACCAGGCGGTGATAGTTGTGCATCCAGGAGTTGTTGCTGCGCACGTGACGACGACCGATCAGAAGTAGCTCATCGGCTGCCGGCTGCGGCTGTTCGGCGAAGCGTGCCAGATCGGCGAGCAGCAACTCAGGTGCTGCCTGCACCGCCTTGCTCGGCGTTTTCAAGCGCGCGGCCAGGTTCGGCTGCAAGGGCCCCAGGTCGACCCCATGCGGATGCTCACGCAATGCAGCCAGACTGAGCTTGTGCTCACTGCGATCACCATAGGGGCCAAAACGCAGGCCCATGTCGATCATCTGCTCCGGCGCCATGGTCGGTTTCAGTTCAAGACCATTGCGCGCTGCGAAAGCTTTGGCCAGACCGACGAAGATTTCCCAGTCGTGCAATGCACCGTCCGGCTTGGCCAGGATTGCCTCGTTGAAGCGGGTGACATTACGCACCGCGAACACATTGAAGGTAGTGTCGTAGTGATCGTGCTCCAGCGGCGCAGTCGGCGGCAGGATCAGGTCGGCGTAACGGGTGGTCTCGTTGATGTAGAAATCCACCGAGAGCATGAAGTCCAGGCCGTCCAGCGCCTGCTCCAGCTGGCGCCCATTGGGTGTGGACAGCACCGGGTTGCCGGCCACCGTGACCAGGGCACGGATCTGCCCTTCGCCCGGCGTCAGCATCTCTTCGGCCAGCGCCGAAACCGGCAGCTCGCCACCGTATTCCGGCAGGCCGGATACCCGGCTCTGCCAGCGATTGAAATGCCCGCCCGAGGTGCTCGCTACCAGATCCACCGCCGGCGTGGTGCAGAGCACGCCGCCCGCGCGATCGAGGTTGCCGGTCACCAGATTGATGATCTGTACCAGCCATTGGCACAGGGTGCCGAACGCCTGGGTGGAAACGCCCATGCGTCCGTAGCACACGGCCTTGTCTGCAGCGGCGAAATCCCGCGCCAGTTGGCGGATGGTTTCTGCCGGCACGCCACAGCGCGCGCTCATGGCCTCGGCACCAAATCCGGCAATCGCTTCGCGCACCTGCTCCAGCCCTTCTACCGGCAGATGGCTGTCGCGCGTCAGGCCCTCCTCGAACAGGGTATTGAGCAGAGCCAGCAGCAGCGCGGCATCGCTACCGGGGCGCACGAACAGGTGCTGGTCGGCGATGGCGGCGGTCTCGCTGCGACGCGGGTCGACCACCACCAACTTGCCACCGCGGGCCTGGATGGCCTTCAGGCGCTTCTCCACATCCGGCACAGTCATGATGCTGCCGTTGGAGGCCAAGGGGTTGCCGCCCAGAATCAGCATGAAGTCGGTGTGATCGATATCGGGAATCGGAATCAGCAGGCCGTGGCCATACATCAGATGGGTGGTCAGGTGGTGCGGCAGTTGATCGACCGAGGTGGCTGAAAAGCGATTGCGGGTTTTCAACTGACCGAGGAAATAGTTGCTGTGGGTCATCAGCCCATAGTTATGCACGCTGGGGTTGCCCTGATACACGGCCACGGCATTTTGCCCATGGGCGGCCTGAATCGTGCTCAGGTGCTCAGCCACCAGCTCGAACGCCTCCTCCCAGCCGATGGCCTGCCACTGCTCGCCAATGCGGCGCATGGGCTGACAGATACGGTCGGGGTCGTTCTGGATGTCCTGCAGCGCCACGGCCTTGGGGCAGATATGGCCACGGCTGAAGCTATCCTGTGCATCGCCCTTGATCGAGCGAATCTGCGTGCTGCCATCAGGCTGCACTTCAGTTTCGATGGCAAGGCCGCATATGGCTTCGCACAGATGGCATGCACGGTAATGGAGGGACTTGGTCATGGCCTGGCCTCTTGTTCTGATCCGAGACGACCGGTCAGGTCGCAGGCCATGAACTATGAGCCGAGCGCAAGGGCGACGCCAGCAGCGTTCGCCTCATGAATCGACAGGCATCAAGCCTGCCGATTCAGCAGCACCACGTACGTGTCCCCTGGCACGACTGCGTTCAATATCACTGGCGCCAGCGCTTTGGCTAAAAAGGCTTGTAAAGCATCATTCTGCGCGCCCGTAGGCGTTAACTTGCGCCGTCTCGTCATTTCCTTATAGGATCGCGCCTTCCCCTGTTTCGTCGCACCCTGCGGCCTCCTGCCGCAAGCTCTGCTGTTTTTGTCGGTTTTATCCCCGAACGCAAGCTTGCGAACTGTAGTGATAAAGGTAGTTAACGATGAGCGTCAGACACTTTCTCTCGATGATGGATTACACACCGGACGAACTGGTGGGACTGATCCGCCGAGGCATCGAGCTGAAGGATCTGCGTAATCGCGGCGTACTCTTCGAGCCGCTGAAGAATCGCGTGCTGGGCATGATCTTCGAGAAGGCCTCGACCCGCACCCGCCTGTCCTTCGAAGCCGGCATGATCCAGCTCGGCGGCCAAGCCATCTTCCTCTCGCCGCGTGATACCCAGCTGGGCCGCGGCGAGCCGATTGGCGACGCCGCCATCGTCATGTCGAGCATGCTCGATGCGGTGATGATCCGCACCTTCGCCCACAGCAACCTCACCGAGTTCGCCGCCAAGTCCAAGGTGCCGGTGATCAATGGCCTGTCCGACGACCTGCACCCCTGCCAGTTGCTCGCCGACATGCAGACCTTCCTCGAACACCGCGGCAGCATCGCCGGCAAGACGGTGGCCTGGATCGGCGACGGCAACAACATGTGCAACTCCTATATCGAAGCGGCGATGCAGTTCGACTTCCAACTGAAGGTCGCCTGCCCTGCTGGCTATGAGCCGGACGCACGTTTCCTGGCCCAGGCCGGCGAGCGTGTGCAGGTGCTGCGTGACCCGCGCGAAGCGGTGACCGGCGCGCATCTGGTCAGCACCGACGTCTGGGCCTCGATGGGCCAGGAAGACGAGGCCGAGCAGCGTATGGCGTTGTTCCGCCCCTATCAGGTCACCCGCGAGCTGCTCGACGCCGCCGCCGAAGACGTGCTGTTCATGCATTGCCTGCCGGCGCATCGTGGCGAAGAAATCAGCTTCGACCTGCTCGATGACCCGCGCTCGGTTGCATGGGATCAAGCCGAGAACCGCCTGCACGCCCAGAAGGCGCTGCTGGAGATGCTGGTCGACCCGGCGTACCACCACGCATGAGCCAGCCCCTGCTGCAGCTACGCGGGCTGAACTGCGGCTACCACGCCCACAAGGTGGTGCAGGATCTCGACCTGCACCTGAACCCGGGCGATATCGGCTGCCTGCTCGGCCCATCGGGTTGCGGCAAGACCACTACGCTGCGCGCCATCGCCGGTTTCGAGCCAGTGCTCGAAGGTGAGATAGAACTCGACGGCCAGGTGATCTCCCGCGCCGGCTTTACCCTGGCACCGGAGAAACGCCAGATCGGCATGGTGTTTCAGGACTATGCCCTGTTCCCCCACCTGAGCGTGGCGGAGAACGTCGCCTTTGGCATTCGCAAGCACGCCAATGCCGAGCGCATCACCCAGGAATTGCTGGAGCTGGTCAAGCTCGGGCACCTGGCCAAGCGTTACCCGCATGAACTGTCCGGCGGCCAGCAACAACGCGTGGCCCTGGCCCGTGCCCTGGCTCCAGAGCCGAAGCTGCTGCTGCTCGACGAGCCCTTCTCCAACCTCGATGGCGAACTGCGTCGGCGCCTGAGCCATGAAGTGCGCGAGATACTCAAGACGCGCGGCACCAGCGCCATCCTGGTGACCCACGACCAGGAAGAAGCCTTCGCCGTCAGCGATCACGTCGGCGTGTTCAAGGATGGCCGTCTGGAGCAGTGGGACACGCCGTTCAACCTCTACCACGAGCCGCTGACACCTTTCGTCGCCAGCTTCATTGGCCAGGGTTATTTCATCCGCGGCCAGTTGCTCAGCCCGGAAACGGTACAGACCGAACTCGGCGTGATCCGCGGCAACCGTGCCTATACCTGGGCGCAGGGCAGCGCGGTGGACGTGTTACTGCGCCCGGACGATATCGTTCCGGACGAAAGCAGCGAACTGAAGGCGCGTATCGTCGGCAAGACCTTCCTCGGCGCGGCCACGCTCTACCGACTGCAACTACCGACCGGCAGCCAGCTGGAATCGATCTTTCCCAGTCATGCCGATCACCAGCCGGGCGACGAGGTGGGCATCCGCATCGCCGCCGACCACCTGGTGGCCTTCCCGGCCCTTGGCAGCGTCGCGGCGCAATTGCAGCTGAGCGAATCAGCTGGCGTGCGCCGGGTCAGCAGCAACTGATCAGAGCGTCAGCTGGCCACTGGCGATATGCCGCGCGTGGCCAGCGATCTTCACCCGCTCGCCCTCCAGACGACAGAGCAACTCACCACCACGCGCCGAACACTGGAAGGCACTGAGCGTGTTGCGGCCCAGACGCTCGACCCAATAGGGCATAAGGATGCAGTGGGTCGAACCGGTGACAGGGTCTTCATCGATACCGATACTGGGCGCGAAGTAGCGCGAAACGAAGTCATGTTGGGCCCCGGCAGCCGTGACCAGCACGCCAAGCCCAGGCAGGGTGGCCAGCGCGGGCAGGTTCGGCTTCAGCTCGCGGAGCTCGGCCTCGGAATCCAGCACCACCATCAGTTCCTGCACGCTGCCATCGGCATTGCCCAACGCCAGTACCTGCTCCACCTGACGCTCCAGCGCACGCTCGGCCTGCTCGTGTAATTCCCGCGCCACCAACTCCGCGCGCCGCACCGGGAAATCCAGTTGCAGACGTTCGCCCTGCCGGGTGACCTGCAGCGCTCCGGACAAGCAGGTGAAATCCAGCACCTCTGCCGGTTCCTGATAGATGTCGAATAGCACCTTGGCCGCCGCCAGGGTGGCATGCCCGCACAGCGGCACCTCGCTGACCGGGGTGAACCAGCGGATATGCCAGGCACCGCTCTCTTTCACCACGAATGCGGTCTCGGCCAGGTTGTGCTCGGCAGCGATGCGCTGCATCAGGGCATCGTCGAGCCAGGCATTCAGGCGATAGACCATGGCGGGATTGCCCGCGAACGGCTGATCGGTAAAGGCGTCAACTTGATGGAATTCGAGAGGCATGCTGCATTCCGGCCAGATTAGAGCCGCCAGCATGCCTACGCCAGGTAAGCCGCAACAGATACAGTTGCTGTTTTCCAGTTAAGCCCGAGCATCGCGGCTAAAGCCGCTTCTACGATCCCAGGGTGCTTCAAGGCTCGCTGCGCACCCGCTTCACCGCATCCAGCCAACCAGCGTAAAGACGTTCGCGATGTGCATCGTTCATCCGCGGCTCGAAACGCTGCTGACGATGCCAGTGACTGGCGATGGCTTTCAGGTCCTGGTACAGGCCTAGCTTCAGGCCTGCCAGATAGGCGACGCCGAGCGCAGTGGTCTCGGTGACCTCCGGACGTTCGACACTGACGCCGAGAATGTCGGCGAGAAACTGCATGACCCAGTTGTTCTCTACCATGCCGCCGTCGACACGCAGGGCGCTAGGCGCCGCCGCGCCGTCCTGGCGCATGGCTTCGAGCAGGTCACGGGTCTGGTAGCACACCGACTGCAGGCCGGCGGTGACAATCTCCTTGATCCCGGTATCGCGGGTCAGGCCGAAGATGGCTCCACGCGCCTTGGGGTCCCAATACGGCGCCCCCAGGCCGGTGAATGCCGGCACCAGGTAGACGCCGCAGGCTTCACCGGTGGCCTCGGCCAGCGCCTCGCTTTCGCGCGCATGGCTGATCAGCTTGATACCGTCACGCAACCACTGCACCGCCGCGCCTGCGACGAAGATACTGCCCTCCACCGCGTAGGTGACCTTGCCATCGAGGCGATAGCCGACCGTGGTCAACAGGCGATTCTTCGAACTCACCGGCTGATCGCCGGTGTTCTGGATCATGAAACAGCCAGTACCGTAGGTGCTCTTGACCATGCCAGGCTCGAAGCAGGCCTGGCCGATCAGGGCCGCCTGCTGGTCACCGGCCATGCCCAGCACCGGAATACTGGCGCCGAGCAGCGCGCTGTCGGTATGACCGAACTCGGCGGCACAATCGAGCACCTCGGGCAGCAGGCTGACCGGGATCTCGAACAGCTTGAGCAGCTCTTCGTCCCACTGTTGGGTATGGATGTTGAACATCAGCGTGCGCGAGGCGTTGCTGGCGTCGGTGCGGTGCACCTTGCCATCGGTCAGACGCCACAACAGGAAGCTGTCGACGGTGCCGAAGCGCAGCTCACCGCGCTCGGCCCGCTCACGAGCGCCCGGCACGTTATGCAGAATCCAGCGCAGCTTGGTGGCGGAGAAATACGGATCGATCAGCAGGCCGGTCTTGGCCGAAACCGCCGCCTCGTGGCCTTGCTCCTTGAGCCCGGCGCAATAGTCGGCGGTGCGACGATCCTGCCAGACGATGGCCGGATGGATAGGCTTACCACTGACAGCATCCCACACCAGGGTGGTTTCGCGCTGGTTGGTGATGCCGATGGCGGCAATAGCTTCGGGCTGCAGACCGCTACTGGCAATGGCATCGTGGCAAACCTTGAGCGTGGAGGACCATATTTCCTCACCGTCGTGCTCGACCCAGCCATCCTGAGGGAAGTACTGCTTGAACTCCTGCTGGGCGCGCGCAACCGGCAGCCCCTGATCATTGAAGATGATGGCGCGGGAGCTGGTGGTGCCCTGGTCGATGGCTAGCAGGTATTGGGTCATGCGAGATTCCTTGTTGTTATCGGTAACGTTCGCTGCTGTTGACCGCAGAGTGGCTTATTTTGCTGGCGAGCATACTGATCGCTTCAGGCTTTGCCGATAGCGGCGAACTGCCCCTGAGTGTGCTGCGCCAGGGTCTCGGCCGAGAGCTCCAGCTCCAACCCTCGTCGGCCACCACTGACGTGAATGGTGGGATGCTGGCGTGCACTTTCGTCGATGAAGGTACGCAGGCGCTTCTTCTGCCCCAGCGGGCTGATGCCGCCAACCAGATACCCAGTGGCGCGCTGTGCGGCTGCCGGGTCGGCCATGTCCGCTTTCTTCGCCCCAGCAGCTGCTGCCAGCGCCTTGAGATCGAGGCTGCCCGCCACCGGCACGACTGCCACCAGCAGCTCGCCCTTCTCGGTCGCTGCGAGCAGGGTCTTGTACACGCACTCGGGTGCCAGCCCCAGCTTCTCGGCCGCCTCCAACCCGTAGGACGGCGCCTTAGGATCGTGCTGGTAGCTGTGCACGCGGTGTTCGGCCTTGGCCTTTTTCAACAGATCGATTGCGGGAGTCATGTTCGAATGTGAAAACGCGATAAAAGATGCCTTACAGTAACAGGCTCAAATCCACCACCGCCACACCCTATAATGAGTGACCATCACAGGAAGCGCTCATGAACCTCGCTCCGCGCCAGCACGACATTCTCAACCTCGCCCGTGAACGCGGCTACGTCAGCATCGACGAACTGGCCCAGGCGTTCGCCGTGACCCCGCAGACCATTCGCCGCGACATCAACCAGCTGGCCGAGCACGGCCTGCTGCGCCGTACCCATGGCGGCGCGGCATGCGAATCGTCAAGCATCCAGAACACCGCCTACGGCATGCGCGCGGGGCAGATGCGCGAGGAGAAACAGCGCATCGCCGAGGCGGTGGCCGCGCAGATCCCCGATCACGCCTCGCTGTTCATCAACATCGGCACCACCACCGAAGCCATCGCCCGCGAGCTGCAGAACCACAAGGGTCTGAAGATCATCACCAACAACCTGCACGTCGCCGCCCAGCTCAGCGCCAAGGCCGACTTCGAGGTGCTGGTGGCCGGCGGCACGGTGCGCGGCGACGGCGGTATCGTCGGCCAGGCCGCAGTGGATTTCATCCAGCAATTCAAGGTCGATTACGCCATCGTCGGCATCAGCGGTATCGACGACGACGGCAGTCTGCTCGACTTCGACTACCAGGAAGTACGGGTTTCCCAGGCGATCATCGACAACGCCAGACAGGTCTTCCTCGCCGCCGACTCCAGCAAGTTCGGCCGCAACGCCGTGGTGCGCCTGGGCTCCATCGCCCTGGTCGACCGCGTCTTCACCGACAGCGCGCCGTCGGCCGCCATCACCCGCCTGCTGCACAGCCACAAGGTCCAGCTCGACCTGGTTTGACTGGCCTCTCAACGGCTATCGCGTAGGGCGGGTGCAACCCGCCAGCAACGTATCGGCGGGTTGCACCCGCCCTACTGCAAACCCACCTCTTAACTACCGCTCGGCGCGCAATCGCGTGCCGGGGTAGCGAAGCTGCGCATCTTCGTTTAGCATATTTTCGAAAGTGAACATAAACACATTCGAATCCAAATAGCCGAGCGTGCCACATGCCCCACGACCAGTTCGCCAGCCCCGTTGCAGAAGTCTATGACCTCGCGGTCGTTGGCGGTGGTATCAATGGAGCGGGCATCGCAGCCGATGCAGCCGGTCGGGGCCTTTCCGTGTTCCTTTGCGAAAAGGATGACCTGGCCAGCCATACCTCTTCGGCCAGCAGCAAGTTGATCCACGGCGGCCTGCGCTATCTGGAACACCATGAGTTTCGCCTGGTGCGTGAAGCCCTGGCCGAGCGCGAAGTGCTGCTGGCCAAGGCGCCGCATATCGTCAAGCCGATGCGCTTCGTTCTGCCGCACCGCCCGCATCTGCGTCCGGCCTGGATGATTCGCGCCGGCCTGTTCCTCTACGATCACCTGGGCAAACGTGAGCGTCTGCCGGCTTCGCGCGGTCTGCGTTTCGGCGTCGGCAGCCCGCTGAAGGCGGAGATCAGCCGCGGCTTCGAATATTCCGACTGCTGGGTGGACGACGCCCGCCTGGTGGTACTCAACGCCATGGCCGCACGGGAAAAAGGCGCGCACATTCACCCGCGCACCCGTTGCGTCAGCGCCCGACGCAGCAAGGGCCTGTGGCATATCCATCTGGAACGCAGCGACGGCAGCCTGCTGTCCATCCGTGCACGGGCGCTGGTAAATGCCGCCGGCCCCTGGGTCGCTCGCTTCATTCGTGACGACCTCAAGCAGCAATCGCCGTATGGCATTCGTCTTATCCAGGGCAGCCACATCGTCGTGCCGCGCCTGTACGAAGGCGAGCAGGCCTACATCCTGCAAAACGAAGACCGCCGCATCGTCTTCGCCATCCCTTATCTGGAACGTTTCACCCTGATCGGCACCACCGACCGTGAATACCAGGGCGACCCTGCTCAGGTGACGATCACTGCCAAGGAAACCGACTACCTGCTCAAAGTGGTCAATGACCATTTCAAACAGCAGCTCAGCCGCGACGATGTACTGCACAGCTTCGCAGGCGTACGGCCGCTGTGCGACGACGAATCCGATGAGCCGTCGGCCATTACCCGTGACTACACCCTGTCGCTCTCCGGTGCGCCGGGCGAAGCGCCGTTGCTGTCAGTATTCGGCGGCAAGCTGACCACCTACCGCAAGCTGGCCGAGTCCGCCATGCAACAACTGGCGCCGCACTTCACGAAACTGGGCCCGAGCTGGACAGCCAGTGCCCCGTTGCCCGGCGGCGAAGATCTGCAAAGCCAGAGCGCCCTGGTCGAAGCACTTTGCGAACGCCACGGCTGGTTGCCCAGCAGCCTGGCCAGACGCTGGGCAACCAGTTATGGCAGCCGCACCTGGAGTCTGCTCGATGGCGTGCACAACCTCACCGACCTTGGCGAACACCTGGGTGCCGGGCTCTACACCCGCGAAGTGGACTACCTGCGCCGCGAAGAGTGGGCGCGCAGCAGCGCCGACATCCTCTGGCGGCGCAGCAAGCTGGGCCTGTTCATGACCCCGGCGCAGCAGACACGTCTGCAGGACTACCTGAATAGCCGCGACCCGCATTCGGCTCACGCCGCCTGAATTCTGCGTGCCCCATGCCCCGCTTTGCGGGGCTTTTTTATGGGCGCGAAAAATAAAATACCGGCGCTAGTTGCCCGATGACGTCATGCCTGAACTTTCAGCAACTTATTTATTGCGTCAATTCAATAACTTGGCGCCATGATGCGGAATAAAAACATTCTTATTCGGTTTTATTTTTACTTATGTTTCAAACACTTAGGTTTGACATAAAGAAGAACGAGGCCGAAAATTCAAGGCTATCACTGTCATTGAAACTGCAGGAGCGGTCATGAAAGGCGACAAGAAGGTCATTCAACACCTGAACAAGATTCTTGGTAACGAACTGGTCGCCATCAACCAGTACTTCCTGCATGCGCGCATGTATGAAGACTGGGGCCTGAAAAAACTCGGCGAGCATGAGTACCACGAGTCCATCGACGAGATGAAGCACGCCGACAAGCTGATCAAGCGCATTCTGTTCCTTGAGGGCATTCCGAACCTGCAGGACCTGGGCAAGATCCTGATCGGTGAAAACACCAAGGAAATGCTCGAATGCGACCTGAAGATCGAGCACAAGGCCCATGGCGACCTGAAGGCTGCCATTGCCTATTGCGAGAGCATTGGTGACTACGCCAGCCGCGAACTGCTGGAAGAAATCCTCTGCTCCGAGGAAGATCACATCGACTGGCTGGAAACCCAGCTCAGCCTGATCGAAGCAGTAGGCCTGCAGAACTACCTGCAGTCGCAGATGGACGAATAAGCCTTACCCGCTACATAAAAGAACGGGAGCCAATGGCTCCCGTTTTTTATTGCTATCAGCAACTTTGCGGGAAGAGCTTGAAAGCCGCGACAGCATTAAAAGCTCGCCGCTAAAGCGCCTCCCGCAGCCTACTGCGCCTCGCTCTCCTTGACCCGGAACCACGCCGCATACAGCGCTGGCAGGAACAGCAGGGTCAATGCCGTGGCCACCACCAGCCCGCCCATGATGGCCACCGCCATCGGCCCGAAGAACACACTGCGCGATAGCGGGATCATCGCCAGCACCGCCGCCAGGGCTGTCAGCACGATCGGCCGGAAGCGGCGCACCGTCGCCTCGATGATGGCGTGCCAGCGGTCCAGGCCGTGGCTGATGTCCTGCTCGATCTGATCGACCAGGATCACCGAGTTGCGCATGATCATCCCAGCCAGGGCAATGGTGCCGAGCATGGCGACGAAGCCGAACGGCTGGCGGAAGATCAGCAGGAACAGGGTCACGCCGATCAGGCCCAACGGCGCGGTAAGAAATACCATCGCCGAACGCGAGAAGCTTTTCAGCTGCAGCATCAGCAGCGTCAACACCACCACGATGAACAGCGGGATACCTGCGTTGACCGACTTCTGTCCGCGCCGGGAATCCTCAACCGTGCCACCGACCTCCAGCAGATAACCCGCAGGCAGCTCGGCGCGGATCGGGTCGAGCGTCGGCAGGATCTGCTGGGTCAGATTGGCCGGCTGCTGCTTGCCATAGACGTCGGCACGCACGGTGACGTTGGGCAGACGGTTGCGGTGCCAGATGATGCCTTCCTCGAAGCCGTACTCCAGGGTCGCCACCTGCGACAGCGCCACACTGCGACCGCTGTCGGTCGGCACCGCCAGGCTCGGCAGCAGGCTCAGGGCCTTGCGCTCCTGCGGCGTGCCGCGCTGGAGAATCTCGATCAGCTCATTACCTTCGCGATACTGGCTAACACTGGTACCGGAAAGCGAACCCTGCAGGAAGCGCGACAACTCGGCGGTGTTGACGCCCAGGGCACGGGCACGATCCTGATCGATATTGAGGATCACCACCTTGCTCGGCTCCTCCCAGTCCAGGTGCACATTCACCACATGCGGGTTCTCGCGCACCTTGTCCGCCACCTGGCGGGCCAGGGCGCGCACCTCGGCGATGTGCTCACCGCTGACGCGGAACTGGATCGGGTAGCCCACGGGCGGCCCGTTCTCCAGGCGGCTGACGCGACTGCGCAGGGTCGGGAACTCGTCGTTCATCACCTTGATCAGCCAACCACGCAGGCGCTCGCGCTCTTCGATGCTTTTGGCCAGTACCACAAACTGGGCAAAGCTGGCCGCCGGCAACTGCTGATCGAGCGGCAGGTAGAAACGCGGCGACCCCGTGCCGACGTAGGCCACGTAGTTGTCGATGCCAGGCTGCTCCTTGAGCAGTTTTTCCAGGCGATGCACCTCGGCTTCGGTGGCGCTCAGCGAAGCGCCCTCTTCCAGCTTGATATCGACCATCAGCTCCAGACGCCCGGAGGCCGGGAAGAACTGTTGCGGCACGAAACGGAACAGCAGCACCGACGC